>JACSRF010000463.1 GCA_014879875.1 Anaerolinea sp. | reverse complement strand
GTGACATGTGACGAGTGATGCGTGTGGTCTCTCTGGTCACGCATCACTCGTCACGCATCACTCGTCACGCATCACGGCCTGTCAACCCCCTGAGTTCCCAAAGAGCCATAAAACTGACTACCGAGTACCGCTTATGATCATCGCGCGCTTTACCGGGCGGCAGCAATTCCGCCAACCCTTTTTGCAATTACACCAGGCATCGTCGCGGCTGGCGCAGGGCGGGTGGCGCTGGCTGCGGGTGTTGACGGCCGTTTTCCTGCTTTGGCTGTTCTACCGGTTGCTGGCGCAGCCAACCTGGGTGGCGCGCCTGCCGGCGGCGCTGGCCGAACTGCTCAGCCTCAGCGAAGTGGCCGGCGTGTTGACGCTGATCTGTTTATGGCTGGTGTTAGCCTGGCCGCGCCGCCAACTGCCGGTCACCATTCCGACGGTAGACCTGGATACACTGTACGCCCTCAGCCCGTATGACTTTGAGGTCTTTGTGGCGCAGTTGTTCCGCAAGAAGGGGTATGGGGTGCAGCATCGCGGCCGCAGCGGTGACATGGGCGTGGACCTGGAACTGATGCAGGTGGGCGGGCGACGGGCCATTGTGCAGTGCAAACGGTATCGCAGTGCCATCGGGCCAGATGTGGTGCGTGAATTGTATGGCACGTTGATCCACGAACAGGCGGCGCACGCCTTTTTGGTGACGACGGCCGATATTTCAGAGTCGGCGCGGCAGTGGGCGCGGGGCAAGCCGCTGACGTTGATTGATGGGACGACGTTGGCGCAGATAACGGCCGTGCTCAGCCACCGGGATTAAGCTATGAAGAGGAACATGGAGATAGGAACACGGAGATAGGAACATGGAGATAGGAACACAGAGATTCACAGAGAATACACAGAGGTACACAGAGAGTGAGGAGGATAGTCTGCAATCTCTCTGTGATTCTCCGTGTCTCCTCCGTGTTCTCTGTGTAACTGATGATTCTGGGTAACTGTGGAACTGAGCAAATATGATGGATGAGACGCAGCAGACGCAGGCCGCTTATACGCAAATTGCCGCGAGCTATGCTGCCGCCACGCAGGATCGGCAGGCGGTGGCTGCGCACCTGGAGATGTTTCTGCGATTGGTACCGCCAGGCAGCCGTGTCCTGGATTTGGGGTGTGGGCCGGGGTTTGATACGGCCGTGCTGCGCCAACAGCAGCGGCGGGCGTTTGGCCTGGATTTGTCGTGGCCAATGATGCAGGCAGGGCGGCGGCATGGGCTGGCGGTTCCTTGTGTGCAGGGGGATATGTGCGCGCTGCCGTTGGCGAATACGGCCGTAGATGGGGTGTGGGCGTGCGCGTCGCTGCTCCATTTGCCGCGGCCGCTGCTGCCCACAGCCCTGGCGGAATTGGCGCGGGTGCTGCGGCCGGGCGGCGCGCTGTACCTGTCGGTGAAAACGGGCAGCGGCGAAGGGTGGGCTGAACGCGCCTATGAACATGACGCGGCCCGTTTCTTCGTCTATTGGCAGCCCGACACGCTCGATCCCTTATTAACCCAGGCTGGATTTGTGTTATTATCCGGTGGACAAGAGGTGGCGTCATCCGGCAATTGGCTGGCGCGTTTTGCATACAAGGAAACGAGATGATCGAACAAGATGTTTTAAGCAAAATCAATGCGTCTATTGAGAAGAAGTTGGATTACTGGTTGGGGCAGTTGGCGCGCTTGTGCGCGCAGCCGAGCATCTCGGCGCAAAACAACGGCATTGCCGAATGCGCCGACCTGGTGGCGACGATGCTGCAAGAGCAGGGCTACCGCGCCGAGGTGATGCTTTCGGATGGGTATCCGGTGGTGTATGGGGAGGGCGACGGCCGTTCCGCCAAAACGCTCCTCTTTTACCTCCATTACGACGTGCAGCCACCCGAACCGCTGGAATTGTGGGATTCCCCCCCCTTCACGATGACGCGCAAAGGGGATGTTTTCTACGCGCGCGGCATCAGCGACGACAAAGGGCACATCATCGCGCGCCTGGCGGCGCTCGATGCCGTCAAGGAGGCGCTGGGCGAACTACCCTGCAATGTCAAATTTATCATTGAAGGGGAGGAAGAAGTGGGCAGTCCCAATATGCCCGCCTTTGTCGAAAAACATCAGCAAAAGCTGGCGGCCGATGCCTGCATCTGGGAATTTGGCGGCGTGGATTATGATGGCAATCCGGCGCAGTCGTTGGGGATGCGCGGCATTTGCTACGTGGAATTGGCGGTGCAAACGGCGTCGCAAGACGCTCATTCTGGCCTGGGCGGTTCCATTTTCCCCAATGCGGCGTGGCGGCTGGTGTGGGCGCTCAACCTGTTGAAAGATGAGAATGAGCAGATTCGTATTCCCGGTTTCTATGATGACGTGCTGCCGCCCAGCGCGCGCGACCTGGAACTGTTGCAAAAATTACCAGACCATGCGTCCAACTTAAAAGCGATGTATGCTCTGGATGGCTTTTTGGGCGGCGTGACCGGCGGGCTTGATCTGAAACGCCAGGCCGTCTTTGAACCGACCTGTACTATCTGTGGCCTGACTTCTGGGTATCAGGGAGCGGGCACGAAAACGGTGCTGCCGGCGAAGGCGACGGCGAAGGTGGATTTCCGCCTGGTCCCCGATCAGCGCCCGGAGGATATTGTCGCCAAACTGCGCGCTTACCTGGACACGCAAGGGTTCGGCGATGTGAGCGTGACGTTGTTGGGCGGCGGCCGTCCGGCGAAAGTAGACCCGGATCATCCGTTTGTGCAGTTGGCGCTGGCTACGGCCGTTGCCGTCTACGGCCGGGAGTCGCTGGTTGAGCCGATCATCGGCGGCAGCGGCCCCAACTACCCCTTCATTCACGTGCTGGGGCTGCCGGTGATTTCGGCCGGCATCGGGTATCCGGGCAGCCAGGTACACGCCCCCAACGAGAATATGCGCCTGGATTACTTCATCCAGGGCATTCAGCACACGGCGCAAATTATTGAAGGGTTTGCGCGGTTGTAAGGGGCATATACGGCCGTGACACCACAACTTTTACCCGGTTGACGCGGATGAGGCGGTAGGCTGGTATAAGCCATGTTTCATGATCTAAATGCACGGCTGATTGAAGCAAAGAAGGTGCGTGAAGATCATCAGCGCATAAAAGATGTGCTTGATTCTCTTGAACAAGAACTTGTTTCTGAGCAGATGGCGCTGAGTCGGGCTGTGACCGATCTAAAATGGAAGACAATGGCGCTGGATAAGGTTAACGCTGTTGGCCTGGAATCGCTTGTCAATCAGTTGCGAGGCCGTAAGAAAGAGTGGGCGGAGGATGTGCGTTACGCTTATGAGCAATCTTGGGCTGAGCATGAAAGACGCAAGAGAAATTTAGCAACGATTACGCAGAGACAGGCTGAATTACAGGAGCAACTCGAAAGTGTGGCAGATGCTCTACTGGCTTATGAAGCCATTCATGAGCAACAGATCGCCTACCTTGTTGCGCAAGGTGGTGAATATGCGCTCAAGCTACTTGACGTTTCTTCTAAGATAGTCACCTGCCAGGAACAGGAACAGCGCCTTGCGGCGATTGTTGATACCGGGTTGCAGACAGTTGAGAGGCTTCAAACCTTTGTACGAGATTTGCTCGAACGATCTGGTCGCAGTCGTCAAATAGTTGGTTTTTCCACAACTTTATGGCTTCTGCCCGTCGAGGTGTTTGTGGAAATTCTCTCAAACTTGCCCGATGAAGTGGCGCTCAACAATCAAGTCGCAACGCTTCAAACGCAATTTGATGTATTTCAGGAGCAACTGGTGGCAATAGCGCGCCAATTTTGGCCGCCCCTTTCTGTCAAACCTATCGGCGGTCGTTCGCCAGAGAAGATAAAACTTTGGTTGTATCACTTGCAACAGATTGACAACCGGTTGCAAACAAAGCTAGAGCAGTTACAGGAGATTGTCTCCCCTTTGCAAGCAGAACTTGAGGCGTTGCAAAAGAATCGTGAGCAACTTGTTTATAGCGCCTGGCAAGAGGAAAGAAAAGTTTTTACTGGATGCCCGTAAATTCTGCCGGGCCGAAGCAATATAGCCAGATACCGGTTTAAGCGACTGGTAACTCTCAGCCTGGATTATCACCAAATCATTGAGTCTACCGAAAGAAGTTCAACTTTCTGTCATCAACAAAAAGCGTTAGAACCAGGGATTTTTATGTCCGGCAAATCTGGGATCTTTCACGCGCGAACACCACTTTGGCCTGGCCGGCATACAGGAACGCCTGCATTTGATTGGTGGGACATTGACCATTAATTCTACACCGGGAGAGGGAACCATGTTGCGCGCCGAAGTACCTGTGACCGAGGGCCAGCCATCCGCCTGGTGTCGCGCTAAGGGTCCGTAAATTTATTACTTCCCGCACTTGCTCAACTTTCTATGACCAGGGTGTGGGAACTTATTCTTTTATGGATCCCAAGGACAAATTGATAGATTGAGGAGTCGGGCATTCTCAGATGCGAACGCCTCATTTTACGCTTGACAAGACACTCGTATCAGCGTTGGCGTGATCTCGATCCGATGTGGATAACGCCAGGTTAACCGCCGCTACAATCAACTCATGCTCGGCGGCGTGCATCCGCGCGGCAAAGTCGGCCAGCGTGTCGGTGGCGTAGATGGGCACGCGGCGCGTGGCGATTACCGCGCCTGCATCCACCTCTGGGATGGCGTAATGAACCATGCAGCCGCTTTCCGTGATCTCGCCCCGTTGAAATGCCGCATAAGCCCGTGCAATGGCCTCGGTCCCGGCGAACTGGCCGGGCAGCGCCGGGTGCAGGTTGATCACCCGCCCCGGAAATTGGTTGAGAAACGCAGGGCTGAGAACGTGCATCCAACCCGCCAGCACGATTAAATCTGGTTGGTGAGCCGATACCTCGGCCGCTAACTCGGCGTCATATTCGGCCCGGCTACGCCCCGCCTGTGTGTATGGCTTTAAGGGGAAGTAGCGCGTGGGGATACCCGCCTGCTGTGCGCGTACTAAACCGTAGGCGTCGCGACGGTTGCTGATGACGCCGGTGATTTTGGCCGGAAGACGGCCGTTTGCCACCGCCTCTATCAACGCTTGCAAATTCGTGCCGGAGCCGGAAATCATGACCACCAGATTGGGGATTGACGATTGATGATTGACGATTGACGATTGGTTTGTGGACATAGCGTTTCTCTGGCGATAAAAAAGCACAAATTGTGCCGGGCATAATTTGCGCCATCATTAGTTCCCAATTCGAGTTTAGAGCGTAATCGTCACCCCGTTCTCCCCGGCAACCATTTCCCCGACAACGGCCGTTTCCGGCACAGCCTGTCGCGCTATGGGCACATCCTCCGGCGGCACAATCGCCAACATCCCCAGCCCCATGTTAAAGACGTGGTACATCTCCGTGTCGGCAATGTTGCCCAACCGTTGGATCAGGCCGAAGATAGGCGGTTCCGACCAACGGCCGCGCCACAACACCGCGCCCAGCCCTTCCGGAAAAATGCGCGGCGGGTTATCAATGAGTCCGCCGCCGGTGATATGCGCCAGCCCGCGCACGTCCACGCCCGCGGCCCACAACGCTTGCACATCGCGCAAATATGATCTGTGTATCGCCAACAGCGCCGCGCCAATGGATTGCCCTAATTCGGCCTGGGGTTCGCGCCAATCCAGGTCGGAGAGCACAGTGCGCGCCAGTGTGTACCCATTGGTGTGCAGCCCGGATGAGGGCAGCCCCAAAATCACGTCGCCCGCCTGGATGCGCGCCCCGTCAATCAACTTTCCCCGTTCCGCCACGCCGACGATTGTCCCCACCAGGTCCAGTTCGCCCGGTTGGTAGACGCCGGGCATTTCGGCCGTTTCCCCGCCGAGCAGGGCGCAGCCGGCCGCCCGGCACGCCTGCGCCGCCCCGCCCACCACTGTCGCAATCTGCTGCGGATCCAGCCGCGACGAGGCGACGTAATCCATGAAAAAGAGGGGCGTCGCGCCCTGCACCAAAATGTCGTTGAGGCAATGGTTCACGATGTCCTGGCCGATGCCGTCCCAACGCCCCATTTGGGCGGCGACCATCGTCTTCGTGCCTACGCCATCGGTGGAGGCGACCAGCATCGGCTCCTCCATCTCCTTCAGCCGGCTGATGGCAAACAACCCGCCAAAGCTGCCCACGCCGGAGAGCACTTCCGGGCCAAAGGTGGCGTGAACGGCCGTTTTCATCAATTCTATCGCTTGCTGCCCGGCGGCAATGTCCACTCCCGCCTGGGCATAGGCGCTTTTTTCGCTCATCCTATACCTCCAGCATAAGGAACACAGAGTTACACAGAGATAACACGGAAAAAACTCTGGCTCTTTGGGAACTCAGGGGGTTGACAGGCCCCTTCGACGACGGACGGCAGCCGTCCGCGCTCAG
>JACSRF010000266.1 GCA_014879875.1 Anaerolinea sp. | reverse complement strand
CAGAGAACACAGAGGAGACACGGAGATTCACAGAGAGATTGGGGAGGTTTTTACGCTTGGTTTCTCCTGATCTCTGTGTCACTCTGTGTATCCTCCGTGCAACTCCGTGTAAGTGGAGATTTCACAGAAGCGGATGAATCTCTTTTCTGGTTTATCCAGGTCAGGAGGCGCTATGTTGACTGCTATCTTATCTTTGCTGGCAATGGGAACGGCCGTTCTCGCCATTCGTGGTGAATATCAACCGACGCGCACCCACGTTTACATTTTCAAACCGCTGACCACCTTTCTCATCATCTTGATCGCCCTGCAAGGCAGCACACCCGCTGCGCCTGCCTACAAATGGCTCATCGTTGCCGGGTTAATTTTGTGCCTGGCCGGCGACGTTTTCCTGATGCTGCCCCCGCGCTATTTTATTATGGGATTGGGCAGCTTTTTGGCCGGGCACTGGTTTTACATTGCTGCCTTTAGTGTGGGTGGGACGATCTTTTCCTGGTGGCTGCTGCCCTTGCTGCTGTATGGGGGCGTCATTTATGCGCTGCTACATCCCCACCTGGGCAAGATGCGCGGCCCGGTGATAGCCTACATCGTGACGATTTTGCTGATGGCCTGGCAGGCGTTGGGGCGCTGGTCAACTGTCACGACCACACCTGCTTTGCTGGCGGCCGTTGGCGCTGTGTTGTTTGTCATTTCCGACTCCTTGCTGGCGCTGGACCGCTTTCGGCAACAATTCAAGCTGGCGCGGCTGCTGGTGTTGACGACTTATTGGTCGGCGCAATGGCTGATTGCGCTGTCAGTGGCGTGGTAGTTGTTTGCCGTTTGGCTATACTGCAATCGCCAATCGTCAATCGTTAATCGCCACGTTCAATGAGGCAGACGGGCACGGCCGTTCCCTCTGTCTTATTGCCCGCGCCATCTACGGCCACGACGCGGAAAGTGTGGCAGCCGGGACCGCGTATCGTCCACTTTTTGGTGAAGGGGGGCACGGTGCTGATGGCGAAGGGCACGCCAGCGTTGTCCACGTAAAATTCGACGCGGACAATGGAGAGGTCGTCGCTGACCTGCGCCTGGATGATCACCCATTCTTCGTCGGTGAAGATTTGCTGATTGGGCAGCGGGAAGAGGATGGCGGCGGTGGGTGGCGTATTGTCTACGGTGAGGGGCAGGCTGACTTCAACAAAACTGCCGTCCTGGCGCACGGCCGTTAACAGCAGCGTATACAGCCCATTCAAATTTTCCACGTCCCACACCCCCAATGTCCCATTTACCACCGACTCCGTCGCCCCGTCGGCAATCGTACGCAGATTGGCCGGGGTCAATCCCTCGAAATAGGCCAGGCGATAATAAGCCAGATTGTCAATATTCACCGTGCCGCTGATGACCACCTGCCCGCGCGCGTAGGCAAAGGGGCGGGGCGACAAAATTGCCACGTTCCCGCCCGGCTGCGGGGCGCTGATGGTATCGTACTCCGTCGGCGGCTGTTCGATCTCGTTTTCACGCACCCAATCGGCGGCCGCTTCGGGGTATATTTTGTAAATTTGGCGCTCGATCAGGTCGGGGGGGGTGTTGATGGTGGCGAGACGGCCGTTGGCGCGGTTAATGGCAAACTCCTGATAAACGTTGTCATAGACGGCTGGCTCTGTGCCCATAATGAACCATTCAGACACGGTGGGGCAGTAGCTAGTAGGCAGCAGACCGGAGATGTCGCAAACCGGCCGTTCCACCATTCCCGATGGCTGCGGCCAAAGCTGCACCGGCTCATTTTGCAGCGCCCAACTCATCAACGCGCGCCAGACGGGGGCCGCTCCTTTGCTGCCTGGCACGTTGTCCATCGGGCTGTTGTCGGTGTTGCCTACCCAAACGGCCGTTACCAACTGCGGCGTATAGCCAATGGCCCAGGCGTCGCGGTAATCATTCGTCGTGCCCGTTTTCACCGCGGCCGGGCGATTATCTGGCAGTTCCAGCGCGTTGGGGCAGCCAAAGGCGGCGCAGCGGGCGCTGCGGTCGCTGAGCATGTCATTCATTAAAAAAGCAAGCTGCGGCGTGAGGATTTCACGCCGTTCCGGCTGACTGTATTCGTAGAGGACGTTGCCCTGGCTGTCTTCGACGCGCAAAATGGCTACCGGGTCCAGTGTGCGCAAGCCAAGCTGTTGTTGGCTTGCTGGACGAGGCTGCCCGACCATGACCCCCATATTATCCATCACGCCAAAGGCATAAGCCATGTCTAGCAGCCGCACCTCGCCGCCGCCCAAAGTCAGCGACAGGCCATACGCATTGGGGCCGCCGTCCAGGCTGGTGATGCCGAGACCATGCGCGGTACGAATCACTTTTTCCACGCCCACCCAACTCATCACCTGGACAGCCGGGACGTTGTAACTGTTGCCCAATGCCTGCCGTAAGCGCATTGGCCCATGAAACTGGCGATCATAATTTTGTGGTACGTAGGCACGGCCGTTGTAAGGCGTGCCAAAATCTGTTTCGACGTCGAGGACCATGGTAGCGGCCGAGTACCCCTGGCTGAGCGCCGTGAGGTAGGTGAATGGCTTGAAGGCAGACCCCGGCTGGCGCAGCCCATCTACAGCCACGTTGAAGGAGCCATTAATGCTTTTGTCCCAATAATTGAGGCTGCCAACCATGGCCCGAATTTCACCGGTGGCGGGGTCGAGCATGATCACGGCCGCATTATTTACTTTACGGTCTATGCCGACGTCGGCGCTGGGCAGTGGCGGCAAAAACGCAAGAGCGGCGCAGGTGGTGCGTTCGTCGGCCGGCAGCAGTTCGCCCACCCGCCCGGAAAGCTGCGCTACTTGTGCCCGCGCCACACATTCCGCCTGCTGCTGCATTTGCAAATCCAGGCTGGTATAGACGCGCAGCCCCCCGCGCAGCAGCATTTCTGGCCCGAACATCTGCTGTAACTGCTGGCGCGCATACAATGCAAAATGGGGGGCGATAATGTCAAAACGTTCCTCAATGCCCGGCGTCACCTGCACCGGCGCAAATTGGGCGGCGGCGGATTGTTCCAGGGTGATGGCGCCGGCGCTGACCATGGCGCTCAGGACAAGGGTCTGCCGTTCTTTGGCTGCTTCCGGATTGTCAATGGGATTGAGGGCGGGTGACTGTGGGATGGCCGCCAGCAGCGTCGCCTCGGCCAGGGTCAGTTCGCTGGCCGATTTGGCGAAGTAGACGCGCGCGGCCGCTTCAACGCCATAGGCCAGATTGCCATAAAAGTTGGTGTTGAGATACCACTCCAGGATTTGCTCTTTGCTGTAGGCCTGGGTTAGCTGCTGCGCCAGGACGAGTTCTTCTGCTTTGCGGCGATAATCGTCGAGGCTGACCTGTGCGCCAACGATGCGGCGGTCGGGGGGAATGAGGGTGTTTTTGACAAGCTGTTGGGTGATGGTGGAGCCGCCTTGCACATTGCCACCGAGGAGCATAAATTCATAGAAGGCGCGGCTGATGCCGCGCGCGTCGTAACCAGGGTTGTCCCAAAAGGTTTTGTCTTCGATGGCGATGGTAGCGTCTATGAGGTTCTGCGGGATTTGTTCCAGTTTGAGCCATTGGCGGTCGCCGCCGAGGGGGTCTATGATTTCGTAAATGAGGACGAGGTCGCGGCTGCCATCGGCTTTGGGAGCGCCCCAGGCGTAAATTTTGCTGGTCTCGAAGGTGGCGCTGCTGTCCTGCCCCAGCTTTTCCAGGTCGGCGATATTGGGGAGGTCTTGGGTGAAATAGGCGGCGACGGCCGTTACGCCCACAATCCCTGTCAGCAGCCCAATACCCACCACGGCCAGCAATACCAGCCCGGTGACACAGCCGGAGCGGCGCAGGGAAGAACTGCCACGACGGGTTCGTTGCAGACGGCGATAACGCCATTGCATAATGCGTGTTGGTTTCGGCATGGTGGGATTATACCAAACTGGAAGGGTTTGTTAGTTAGTTGGTTGGTTTGCTAACCAACCAACCACCTAACGAACTAACAAACTGCATTACCATAGATTTGAGGAAAAAGTTGACAACAGATAGAATTAACCTATCCATCACGGCAATGGTGAGACTGGTAACATGAGGAGAACGATTATGATACAAGAGGCAACCCTGTCTAAACTTTCACTAACCCCGGACATGCTTTGGCCTATTGCCCAATATAAGAAAGAAGGGCTTTATTTTTATTTAGAAGCGACCCAAGATGTGCTGCCTAACGGCCGTGTCAACGTCGAAAACTACGGCGAAATGATCATGCTCGGCAGCTACTCCTATCTTGGCCTGATTGGTCACCCCAAAATCAACGAAGCGGCCAAAGCAGCTATTGATAAATATGGCACCGGCACGCATGGCGTGCGCCTGCTCGCCGGCTCGTTGGTGCTGCATAATGAACTGGAAGAGCGCATTGCCCGCTTCAAGCAAACAGACGCGGCCATTACCTTTTCCAGTGGCTACGTCACCAACCTGGCGACTATCTCCGGCCTGCTGCGCAAAGGAGATACGGTCATCAGCGACAAGCTAAACCACGCCAGCATTGTAGACGGCTGCATGTTAGCGATGGCTAACCACGTTCGCTTTCGCCACAATGACATGGAACATCTGGAACGCCGCTTGCAAGAAGCGCGGCGCAGCGGCCCCCAGAGTCGCATCCTCGTCGTCGCTGATGCGGTATTCAGCATGGACGGCGACATCATTAACCTGCCCGAAGTCCATCGCCTGTGCAGAGAATACGACGCCTACCTGATGATTGATGAGGCGCACTCGATTGGTGTGCTGGGTGAAACCGGACATGGTATTGAGGAATATTTTGGTATGCCCGCAGATGCCATTGACATTAAAATGGGGACGTTGAGCAAGACCATCCCCAGCGCCGGCGGCTACGTGGCCGGGAACAACGAGTTGATCACGTTCCTGAAACATGAAGCGCGCGCCTTTATCTTCTCGGCTGCTATTCCCCCGTCGTCAGCGGCGGCCGCCAAAGCAGCCTTTGACGTGATCGAAGAGGAGCCGTGGCGCGTAAAGAAGGTGCAGGAGAACTACCGCCACTTTGCCGGACGCCTCAAGGATGCGGGCTTTGACCTGTTGTACTCACAAACGGCGATTGTGCCGGTGATTTGTGGAGATGTGGAACCGGCGGCAATGCTGGCAAGGTTCTGCCGCGACCAGGGTATTTTTGTGCAGGCCGTTGTCGCTCCTGTCGTTCCGGCTAACTTGTCACGCTTACGCGCATGTGTGCTGGCCGCGCATACAACAGAAGATCTGGATTACTGCGCGAATGTCATGATTGAAGGGGGGCAAAAGTTGGGGATTCTCTCGTAAGAGGGGGAAGAACAGATGCCGAAGGTGGGACTCGAACCCACATGAGCGTAAGCTCACTACGCCCTGAACGTAGCGCGTCTGCCAATTTCGCCACTTCGGCGGGAAGTGGTTGAGATTTTACCAACTACCGGCTAAATGTCAACATTTTGCCGGATTATGGTAAAATCAAAGCATCAAAAAATAAGCATTCATGTTTTCTGGAGACCTGCCAGGTTTTCATATAATCTGGCAGGTTCGAATGCTTACAGGAAAACGATTGCCCACCTGCATGAACAGGCAAAAAGGAGATTGTTATGCCGGTTTCGATCGAGCTTTTCAAACGAGTTCAGCTTTTTAGTGGTTTGACACAGCCAGAAATGGCAGATGTGGCGGCCATTTGTACAGAGTTGATGGTTGCCCCTGGTGAGCAAATTATTGAACAGAATACAACAGGCGCCCAAATGTACGTGGTCGCAGATGGGGCCGTAGAAGTGTATATCCAGGGATTAGAAAACGCGCGCAGCCTGGTTGTGTTGGGAAAGGGGCAAGTGATTGGCGAAATGGCCTTAATTGACCAGGGATACCGTTCCGCTTCTGTGCGCGCTACGAAAGAAGGGGCAACCCTGTACCTCATTGAAAGCAGTGAATTTTATCGCCTCTGCCAGGAAAATTATCACATTGGGTATGTTGCCATGCGCAACATGGCAATTGATGTTTCCTTCAAATTGCGCCACCGTAACCTGGCCGAATTATAGGATGGAGTAACACGATATGATTGAGGATAATGTCACTTTCTATAAAGTCAGTTATGTGGTGCAAGGCGGGAATCATCCAGGCGCAATCATGAACGTTGATGAAAGGCCACAAGCAGGGGATGAGGTTACTTTTGATGGGCATGTCTTTGAGATTATTGAAGTCATGCAGTTGATGCCCCCGATTGGTGAAATGGGTTTTTTGCACGCCACTTGCCGTTACGTGCGTGATTTGTAAGTTATAGTTAAAAAAGAAGTTCAACTTTTTGGTAAAAGTTGAACTTCTGGAAACTCAGATAATGATTTTGGGTAGGGGCGGGCCTTGTGCCCGCCCATTCACCAGAGGGCGACCACAAGGGTC
>JACSRF010000665.1 GCA_014879875.1 Anaerolinea sp. | reverse complement strand
CATCGGTTCAGCCCGGTTTACCGGGCATCGTTCAATAGCCCGGTCATTGATGACCGGGCGGGGTTGGCCAGCGACAAACTGAAATGAAACACACCCTTTGGCAGATCGCGTCACACGTTTTCATTTTTGCGTGCGTAGGTTCGTATCATGCTAACTTTTTGGAAGTACCATGAGCAAACAAAAACTTATAGACGAAATTGACGCTTCTCTGCCTGCTGTTCCGTTTGCGCGCCCTGGCGGCAGCCTGCTCCTGATGGTGGGGCTGCCGGGCAGCGGCAAATCCTCTGTCGTCGAAAATCTATACAAACTTGTGCCTTTTGTATTGATTAGCACAGACAACATTCGCGCCCAAATTCGCCGCCGTCCGCAATACACGGCTTCAGAAGTAACGTTAGTCTATCAATTAAGTTATCAATTGATAGAGCGCCGGCTGCAAGGCGGCCAACGGGTTGTCTTCGATGCGTCTAATTACCTGGCCGCGCGGCGGGAACACGTCGCCAGGTTGTCCGAAAGTTGTGGCGCGCCGGTCGCCATCTGTCTGGTACAGGCAGCGCAAGAGATCATTCGTGAACGGTTGTTCCGGCGTGTAACGGGGAACAGGCGCAAGGGGGATTTGTCGGATGCAGATTGGTCTGTCTATAAATGGATGGTTGAGGCGCAAGAGCCATTGATGGGGCCGCACCTGATTCTGGACACAACCAGCACCATGCCCGGCCCGTTAGCCGAAAACCTTTATCATTATTGGATGAATGTGGAACTTGATGCGGCAAGCAACCTTGATTTACAACCCCCTAGCTGGGCCCGTAAACTTAGCGGCAACGATTGAACTGGTCGCCGATTTCTGGCGCGCACGTGGCTGGCGCGTTTCCATTCGTCCCACGCAGGCGATGGGGCACGCCACAGAGTTGGCGGCTACGGCGGCCGCCTCCGGCCATCGCCTGGTAATGGCTGCCGGCGGTGATGGAACCCTGGGCGAAGTGGCAAATGGACTGGCAAATACAACGGCCGTCATGGCCCCGCTGCCGGTAGGGACGGCTAATTCGTTTGCCAGGGAACTGGGATTGCCGCGGCCAGGGATGGTGGCAAAACACCGGCTGCTGCAAGCGGCAGATGCGCTGGCGCGCGGCCGTGTGCAGCAGATGGATTTGGGATACACCTATCATGAAGGGGGGGACGGCCGTTACTGGCTGCTGTGGGCAGGAACCGGCGCCGATGGCTTTCTGGTCAATGAAGTGGAACCGCGCCCGCGCTGGTCGAAACGGTTAGGGCCGGTGGGCTACAGCTTGCAGGCGCTCACGGTGCTGCCGCACTTACCAGAGATCGAAGCGACGGTAGAAATTGATGGACGGCCGTTTCACAATCAATACACGCTTATTGTAGTAAGCAACTGCCGCTTGTACGCCGGCGGACTGGTCAGCCTTAGCCCAGACGCTTATCTGGATGATGGACTGTTTGAAGTATGGCTGTTTCGCGGCAGCGGCTTTGGCAAAGTGGCCGCGCATTTATGGCACAGCTTGCGCAGTGAACATCTCCACCGCGCGGATATGCTGCTGGTACACGGCCGTTCCATCACCATTCACACCACCACCCCCATACCCTGCCAGACCGACGGCGACAAAGCCGGCGTCACCCCCCTCTTTTGTGAAATCAAGCCGCGCGCCTTGCACATGCTCATCCCCGACACGGCCCCTCCGAACTTGTTTCGGGAGCCGGGGGTGATGCTTTAAGAGGTGTTGTCGGTAGCCGGTAGCCGGTAATCGGTAGCCGGTAATCGGTAATCGGTAATCGGTAATCGTTTCACGGTTCACGGTTCACGGTTCACGGTTTACGGTTCACGGTTCACGGAACAACAGCAAATGAAACTGCGCGAACGTCGTGAACGCTGGCGCGGACTGTAAGGCTTGCTGCTGTGCCGGAGTGAGGTGGCGGGCGCTGGGCATCATCTGTACCAGGTCGTTTAGTTGTTGGTTGGTGAGGGTGAGGGGGAAGGTTAACGGCCGTTCGGCGTGCAGCGCCAAGTGGGGGGTGAATTGAGCCATGACCCGTGCCCGTTTTTCCACTTCCATGTCTAGCAGGTTGAACTCGGCGCGGAACTGCGCCAGATGCTCCGTGCCAGGAATGACGACCAGCAAATAACCGCCCGGAGCCAGCACGCGCACAAATTCGGCCGGGTGGCGCGGCGCAAACATGTTCAGCAGCAGATGGATAGATTGGTCGGCGCACGGGATGAAGCGGTTGGTATCGGCGACGAGGAATTGGGCGCTGGGGTATTGTTTGGCGGCCAGTTTTATGGCCGCCTTCGCCACGTCAGTGCCAAAGGTGCAAACGGTCATCCCTACGTCATCTTCCAAAAAACGGCGTACCTGGTTGATGTAATATCCTTCGCCACAGCCAGCATCGAGTACGGCCGTTGGCGACCCACTCACCCCGGTCAGGCATTCCGCCGCGACCTGGTTGACGGCCGCGCACAACCCATCATACGCCCCGCTTGCCAAAAAACGACGCCGCGCTTGCAGCATAACGGCCGTATCCCCCACCGTCGCCGCCAATTTCTTACGCGACAGCAGCAAATTGACATACCCTTCACGCGCTACGTCGAAGCTGTGCCCCGCCAGGCAGCGCCACGTTTTGCCATAGCCCTGTAACGAAGTACGGCAAATTGGGCAGATTAACGGCCGTTGGCAATGATCACGCATACACACATTATACGCGGCGGACGGCGAATGCTTGCAATCTAATCAGGATTACGTAAACTTTATCCTATGGACAGGATAGATTTTCGCTCCGATACCGTAACCTGGCCCACGCCGAACATGCGCGTTGCGATGGCGCAGGCAGCCATTGGCGACGACGTATACGGCGAAGACCCCACCGTCAACGAACTGGAAGCCCTGGCCGCCGCCAAAGTAGGCAAAGAGGCCGGGCTGTTTGTCGCCAGCGGCACGATGGGCAACCTGGCCGCCATTCTGACCCATGCCGGGCGCGGCGACGAAGCCATTGTCGGGCAAGACTCGCACACCTATTTGTGGGAGGCGGGGGGGATGGCCGTGTTGGGCGGCGTTGTGCCCCACCCATTGCCCACAGACAGCATCGGCCGCATGGACCTGGCGCAAGTGGAACAATCCATGCGTGATGATGACCCCCATCTGCCGCGCAGCCGTCTCATTTTGTTGGAAAACAGTTACGGCGACAAAAATGGTTACCCCATTCCTTTGCACTACTTTGCCGCCACGCGCGCCCTGGCCGACCGGCACGGGTTAGCCATGCACATGGATGGGGCGCGTTTGTTTAATGCGGCCGTTGCCCTCGGCGTCAGCGCCGCCGACGTGGCGCAGCATGTGGATTCTGTCTCCTTTTGCCTGAGCAAAGGGTTGTGTGCGCCGGTGGGGTCTGTGTTGTGCGGTACGGCCGTTTTCATCCATCAGGCGCGGCAGGTGCGCAAACTGTTGGGTGGCGGTATGCGACAGGCAGGTATATTGGCGGCGGCCGGCATCATCGCCCTCAACGAAATGACCGACCGCCTGGCGGAAGACCACGCCCACGCACAACAGTTAGCACAAGGATTGGCGCGTATACCGGGCGTCATCGTCGCCCCAGAGCAGGTAAAAACCAACATCGTCTTCTTCCACCTGGACGACGCCATCCCCTACAGCGCCGCCGCGATCGTCGCCGCCCTGCGCCAACGGGCCAATATCTGGCTGGGCGATCATGGCCCGCGCAGCTTTCGTGCCGTCACCCATTACTGGATTCGCCGCGCAGATGTCGCTTTTTTTCTGGAACAGTTCCATGATGTTTTGAACAACAGTAGGGGCGAGGCAGTTGGAGATAGTGTTGATTTTTAGCCAACATGTTGCGCCAACTGCCTCGCCCTTGCCCCTATAGTAGTCACCACCGCCGGAGGCACGTATGAGTAGTTTTGTCGGCCGTACCATTAATAATCGTTACCGCCTGGAATCATTGATCGGCGATGGCGGCATGGGCACTGTGTACCGCGCCCATGATTTGAATCTGGAACGGGCTGTGGCGATCAAATTGATGCACGCCCATTATGCCCGTCAGGCGGAGTTTCGCGCGCGTTTGGTGCAGGAGGCGAAAACGGCCGCCCAACTCGACCATCCTTCCGTCGTGCGCATTTATGACTTTGGCGACTCCAACGAAGGGCTGTTCATCGCCATGGAGTACGTAGACGGCGGCAGTTTGCGCGACCATTTACAGCGGCTGCAGCGGTTACAGAAATTTTTGCCGCTGGCGCAGAGCCTGCAAATTGCGGCGCAGATTGCCGACGCGCTGCAATATGCCCACAGCCGGGGCATCATTCACCGCGACGTGAAGCCGGGCAACATCATCCTCAAACGCCTCAGCCAGCCCGACGACCCCCAGGAGCAGCCGTTTCGCGCCGTGCTGACTGATTTTGGGCTGGTGAAGTTGCAAGAAGGGGACAGCATGACTCAGAGCGGCACGACGTTGGGCACGCCCATGTACATGTCGCCGGAGCAGTGTGACGGACGGAAGCTAGACGGCCGTTCCGACCTCTACGGCCTCGGTGTTGTGCTTTATGAATTGATCACCAACCACCTCCCCTTTGATTTCCAAACCCTGTCGGAAGCCATTGCCGCCCACAGCAGAGGGGTGATGCCGCCGACTCCCAGCCAACTGCGCCGCGACGCCCCCCGGCTGCTGGACACGCTGCTACAAAAATCATTAGCCAAAGCGCCCGAGGAACGTTTTGCCAGTGGCAGCGAAATGGCCGCTGCCCTGCGCAGCGCCATTATCTCCCTCGAAGGGGCGCTCACCCGCGTTATGTCCCGGCAAGAGATGGACATCCTGGAGCAGGTTGCCGAACCGCCCACAGGCTACGAACTGCACATCGAGACGCCAGAGCAGCCGGTCAGTGTTGTGGCGCTGACGCGCCCCGTCTACACATTGGGGCGCAACGTAGATAACGACATTGTGCTGCCCACAGATGGCGTGTCGCGCCACCACGTGCGGCTGCAAGCCACCGCCCTGGGATGGGAAGTGATTGACCTGGGCGGCATTAACGGTACCTGGTTAGATGATCGCCGTTTGCGTGTGGATACACCAACGCCCATAGGTCCCGGCGCGCGCCTAAAAATTGGTCCGTATCACCTTACCTTACGCGGCCCAGAAATTGACGCCCTGCCGGTTGACGACGGCCCCTCTGTGCCCGGCAAGATCACGCCCGGTTTACCGCCGCAGTCGGCAGCAGAAAGCCCAACCGAGGTTGTGACAGAAACTGCGCCGCCTCCACTGGCTATTTTTATTCCACTCAGCCAGGTTCCGGTGGAGCCAGGGCAGCAGGTGGAACTGAAGGTCGAGGTTGTCAACCGGGGGCCACGTGATGATCGGGTCAGTTTGCAAGTACATGGGCTGCCGGGCAATTGGGTGGAAACGGCCGCTGAATTTGTCAATATCCCCGCCGGCAAAAGCGTGCAAATGCGCGTGCTCATTCATCCGCCACGACACCGCAGCACACCGAGCGGACGGCAGCGCTTTCGCCTGGAGTTGGTGTCGCAGCAATACCCAGACCTGCGGGTAGGGGAATCGGCGTCGCTGCTGCTGGGCACGTTTACCGCATTTGAGGCGGGTCTGGACGCTGCTTCCATTCGCCTGCCGGCGACGGTGGTGGTCTCCATTCGCAACACAGGTAATGGGGCTGGCGATGTCAGCCTGGTGGCGCGTGACCGGCATCAATCGCTGCGCTTCCAGGGTGAACGGGGACGCATTCGCTTGCAGCCGGGGCAGGTAGCCAACGTCGAACTGGATGTGGAAGCGAAAGCGCAGCGCCTGTTTAGCGGCGGGGAGATGTACCCATTTGAAGTGGTGGTGCATGGAACGGGGAATGAACAACAAGTGTTGGCGGGCGAGGCGTATTCCGGCACGCTCATTCCACCCACATTTATCTATGCGCTGATTTTTCTGGTCACGTTTGCCTGTGTGATTGCGACCGGCGTCCTTTTGTCGAATCGTGACCGGATTTTTGGCACGGCCGTTACCCCCACCATCGCCATCAGCCTGACGGAAACGGCCGTTGCCCAGGTCAACCTCACCCTCACCCCGGCCATCACGCCCTCCATCGTCGGTTCCATTGACAGTGATGGCGACGGGCTGACGGACGAAATGGAAATTCAATATCTGAAAACAGACCCGTTTAATTTTGACACCGACGGGGATGGCTTGAGCGATGGCGAAGAAGCCTTAATCATCGGCAGCAACCCGCTGCTGCGTGATACGGATGGGGATGGGCTGACAGATTGGGAAGAAGTGCGCATTTATAAAACTGACCCTCTGAATCCAGATACCGATGGCGATGGCATCAATGATGGCCTGGAAATTGCCCAGGGTACAGACTGTCTCTTATACACATCTGACGCTGCCGACGACG
>JACSRF010000436.1 GCA_014879875.1 Anaerolinea sp. | reverse complement strand
CCTCTTTGACATATTTCCTGGTGCCGAGAATTGTACTAAATCACTATGTTATTAACGAACGATTGCTAATGAACGAGATTTGAATAATCTTCACGTTTAGATTGGACAAATCTTCTGAGATTTGTCCAATCTTCCGTCAAGCAACTCGGATTATACGAGAAAGGAACGAACTATGTTTATTGTTCACGTATTTGTTCATGTTAAACCAGACCAGGTTGACGCCTTCAAGGAAGCGACACTGGCAAATGCCCATAACTCAATCCCAGCAGGCCAGCAGCATGAAAGGCAACCCCATTCTCTTAACGGGCGGTGAATTAACGGCTATCTTAGCCAAAGCCGTTTGAGTTTTGTCCCCCGTTTCCCGCCGCTTGCATCTAAGTGGATGAAAGTAAAAACAAATATTAAATCGGAGGCTGGAAAATGATCAAGAATATGGGTTCGGTAGATCGCATTGTACGGGTTGTGGTTGCGCTTATTATTGTGGCGCTCATTGTCACCGGCGCAGTAGAAGGTATTCTCGCTGTGATTTTGGGTGTGCTGGCGGCCGTTTTTGTCTTGACCAGCGTGGTAAGCTTTTGCCCCCTCTACTTGCCGTTCAAATTATCCACACGAAAATAAATGATGATGAAACAAAAAATAGCACTTGTCTTACTGATCCTTGTATTAGCGTTGGCCGCTTGTGGTGGGGGCGTACAAACGGCCGCTCCTGCCGTTGTTGTCCCTGTATCCAATGCTGCTGCCCCATCGGTCGCCGAAACTGGGCTGTTGAATCTGCCCCTTTCCGTAGATGTGGGGACCGTCGCCAGCATTAAAGATCAGGATGACGTCTTTGTCATTGACGTGCGTGAACAATCGGAATATGACGAAAAACATATTCCTGGCGTTACGCTCATCCCCCTGGGTACAATTCCCGACAGTCTCAGCCAAATCCCCACCGACAAAACTGTCATTGTCACGTGCCGTAGTGGTAACCGCAGCGGTCAGGCTGTTGATTTTCTGCGTCAACAAGGTTTTACCAATGTCCACAACATGGAAGGCGGCATCGTCGCCTGGGAACAAGCTGGCTATGACGTAGAACGGTGATCAGTAAGCAGTGGTCGGTAATCGGTCGTCTTGCCGATTACCGATTACCCCTTCCCTCCGCTCTCAAGTAAAATGGCGGCATGAGCGATGCACATGCCATTCACATTCAAGACTTACGCAAAGTCTACACCATCTCCGAACGAGAAGCGGGCCTGAAAGCGGCCGTGCGCAGCCTGGTTAAACGGAAAACACGCGACATAGCGGCCGTTGATGGCATTACCTTTCACGTTCCCCCTGGGCAGATCGTTGGTTTTCTAGGGCCAAACGGCGCGGGCAAAACAACCACGCTGAAAATGCTCAGTGGGCTGCTGCATCCCACCTCCGGGCAGGTAGACGTGCTAGGCTACACTCCCTGGCAGCGACAAAAAGAGTTCCTGCGCCAGATCACGCTGGTTATGGGGCAGCGCAACCAACTGGTATGGGACATCCCGGCCATTGATTCCTACGAGCTAAACCGCGTCATCTACCATATCCCCCAGACGCAGTACCAGGAAACGTTAGACGAACTGGTTGACCTCTTGGAGCTTTCCCCTCTCATCCACAAACCGGTACGGAATTTGTCATTGGGCGAGCGCATGAAGTGTGAAATTGCCGGGGCGCTGCTGCACCGGCCACAAGTCTTGTTCCTTGACGAGCCGACCATTGGCCTGGATGTGACGGCGCAGCGGCGCATCCGTGAATTTGTCGCCGAGTATAACCGGCGGCATCAGGCGACGGTGCTGCTCACCAGCCATTACATGGCCGACGTGGAAGCGCTGTGTGAACGTGTCGTTGTCATTCATCATGGCAAGCTGTTATTTGACGGCGCTCTGGCGGCGCTGGTGAAACGCTCGGCGCTGCATAAAACAATCGTTGTAGAACTGGCGCCGGGGGCAACTGGGGGCAAGGGGGTGGAGGCGTTACGGCCGTTTGGCGAAGTCGTCCATTACAACGATGGGCAGGCATCTCTGCGCGTCGCCAAAAGCGACGCCGCCCATGTCACCAGCCAACTGCTGGCAGCCTTCCCCATCCACGACCTCACCATCCAAGACCCGCCCATTGAAGAGGTGATTGAGCAAGTTTTCAATGAAGGGTAACAGCGCCATTTCCATCGCCTAAAAAACGGCCGCCTAAAAAACGGCCGTCCCCCCCTGAAACTGCATCTGGTGTAAGCGCGTATACAGCCCGGCCGGGTTGGCCAGCAGCGCCGCGTGCGTCCCCTGCTCTACCACCCGTCCCTGCTCCAACACCAGCACCCAATCTGCATTGACCACCGTACTCAGGCGATGGGCGATGACGAAACTGGTACGGCCGTGCATCAACCGCTGCAACGCCTCCTGCACCAACGCCTCGCTTTCACTGTCCAAGGATGAGGTCGCTTCGTCCAAAATCAGGATGCGCGGGTCTTTCAAAATGGCGCGGGCAATGGCTACCCGCTGCCGCTGCCCGCCGCTCAACTTCACGCCGCGCTCGCCAACCATTGTCTGGTAGCCATCCGCCAGATCGCGCAAGATAAACTCATGCGCGTTCGCTGCCCGCGCCGCCGCCTCAATTTCCGCCGCCGTCGCCTCCAACTTGCCATAGCGAATGTTCGCCTCTACTGTGTCCGAAAAGAGGATCGTCTCCTGGGGCACAATGCCGATCTGCTCGCGCAGGCTCTTCAGTTCCACGTCTTGCACGTCATGGCCGTCAATGCAAATGCTGCCGCCCATCACGTCATAAAAACGGGGTATCAAATTCACCAGCGTACTTTTGCCCGCGCCGCTGGGGCCGACGAGGGCGATCACCTGCCCCGGCCGGGCCGTGAAGGAAATGTCGCGTAAAACGGGCAGCGCGGTCGTGTACTCAAAATGAACGTCCTCAAAAATAACGCTGCCCTGAACGGGGGGCAACGGCCGTATTCCTTCCCGCTGCACAACCTCTGGCGGCGTATCCAGCAGTTCAAACAGCCGCTCTGTCACGCCCAACGCCGATTGGAACTGCGCATACAACCCGGCCAGCGTGGCAATCGGCGTCGCCACCATCATCGTATACACCAGGTACGCCACCAGCCCGCCGGCCGTCAGCCGCCCTTGAATCACCTCGTAGCTGCCAAACCAGAGGGTGATGGTGATGGAGAAAAAGGCGAGAAACCCGATCACCGGTCCCAACACGGCCGTAATTTTGGCGCGGCGCATGGCGGCGGTGAAGGTATCGGTCACTTTGTCGGTGAAACGGCCGATCTCATACGCTTCCCGAGCAAACGATTTCACAATGCGAATCCCAGACGTCGTCTCCTCCACCACGTTCGCCGCCCCCGCCAACGCATCTTGTACCGCCTTCGACGCCGCGCGAATCTGCCGCCCCAGGGCGACCATCGTCAACGACATCACCGGAATCCCGGCCAGGATGACCAGCGTCAGCCGCCAATCAAGGATGAAGAGGAAAACGGCCGCGCCCACCAGCGTCACCGCCTGCCGCAGCAGCGCTACCAGGTCATTGGTCACCGCATTTTGCAGCAGGGTCACGTCGTTGGTCAGGCGCGATACAATCTCGCCGGTGCGCCGGTCGGCGTAGAACTTCAGCGACAACTGCTGTAAATGGCTGTACAGTTGAATGCGCATATCGGCCACCGCCCGCTCGCCGACAAAGGAGAGCGACAAGCGGTGGATGAAACTAAAGATCGCCTGCACCACAAATACAACCAGCAGCAGCAGCGCCAACTGGTTCAACGTTTCCAGGCTTTTCTCCACCAGCACGATGTCTACCAGGTTTTGCACCACCAGCGGCAGTACCAATCCCAACGCCACGCTGACCAGCAGGGAAATGATGGCGATGATCATCCAGCCGCGATACGGCCGTACATAAGTCAACAACCGACCAAACGTCTGCAACCCCTCGCGGGAAATGCGACGCGGACGTTTATCGGGGTCTTGTTCATAATCGCGCCCGGCGCGACGCCATTGAGCCATGAGATACCTCGTAAAGTCGGGCGTGGGGCGTCGTCTTTCCGATGCCCCACGTCTTTTTTCGCCAATGATAGCCAGGAGCCGGGTTAAACGCACATCATCTCAGCAAACGTATGGTTGAGAACGGCCGTTTTTGGTAAAGTAACAGCAATCCGTAGCCCGATTTTCCCAAATCGGGCGGGCGATTTGGGAAAATCGCCCTACATTTTACACAGGAGATTGTTATGGCGAAAAAAGAACTTGGTTACGTCGAACTGGAATGGACATGCCCGCATTGTGGCTACAAAAACCCTGGTTCTACCACCGTTTGCACCAGTTGCGGCGCGGCGCAGCCAGACAACGTGCAGTTTGAACAGCCCGCCCAGGAAAACCTGGTCACCGACGCCGCCAAAATACAACGCGCCAAAGCCGGCCCCGACATTCACTGCCCCTACTGCGGCGCGCGCAACCCGGCCGGCAGCGCTACCTGCTCCCAATGCGCCGGCGATCTCACCGAGGGCGCTGTCCGCGAAACGGGTAAAGCTGTCGGGGCGCATCGCCCACAGGCCGCGCCAGATATTGCCTGCCCCGCCTGTGGCAGCCTGAACCCGGCCAATGCCCATCGCTGCGCGCAATGCGGCAGCAGCCTGGCCGCGCCCAAACCCGCGCCAGCGCCCACTCCGACAAAAAGCAAAGCCCCGATCTGGATTTTCGCCGTCATCGGCCTGGTCATCCTCGCCTGCGTCGCCTTTGCCGTGCTGTCGCTGCGCACGGAGGAAGTGGTGGGCGCGGTCAACGATATTTCCTGGGAGCGTACGGTAAGCATTGAGGAACTACAGCCGGTGCAGCGTTCCGCCTGGTATGACGAAGTGCCCGCCAGCGCCATCCTCGGCAGCTGCCGTGAGCAGGTGCGCGGCACGCAAGATAACCCCGCGCCAAACTCTGTGGAAGTTTGTGGCACGCCCTACACGGTTGACGAGGGCAGCGGCTTCGGCCAGGTGGTGCAGGATTGTCACTATGAGGTGTATGACGATTGGTGCAGTTACACGGTAGATGAGTGGCAGGAGGTGGATAAGGCGCGCGCCAACGGCCGTGACCTGAACCCTACCTGGCCCCAGCCACAACTTTTGGCCGGGCAGCGCGCAGGGGGGCGGGAAGAAAATTACGAGATTGTGTTTAACGCCGACGGCCGTGCCTACACTTATAAGACCAGCGACGAAAATATCTTCCGGCAGTGCGATCTCGGCAGCCGTTGGATCCTCAACGTCAATACCTTCAACGCCGTTGTCTCTATCGAGCCAAATAATTAACATGGAACAAGGATTAGCCGCAACCGGAGAAAACTGGCGCGCCAAAGTCGCCGAATTACACGCTTTATTGGCCGACATCCAACCACAACTGATTGACGCCGAAGCGCGCCTGGCCGAACGTTTCGCCGAAATCAGTCGCTTCGAGCTGACCTTGCGCACCAAAATCGGGCCGCTGGTGCAGCGCCTGGAAGCGCTTAAAGAGGAAACGCGCGCCCTGCGCCGCAAACTACGCCAGATGCAAGAAGATTGGTTTTTCGCCAGGGAGAATGGTGACGCCGCCGATTTTGTCATGGCTGGCTGGAATTTTAGCGAAGAGGGGGGCGCGGCGGCCGCTGGCGATTACCGTTACATGGGGCCGCGCGTGCCGCCGCCGCCCGCCGACCTCAGCGCCGACAAGCAAGAAGCCATCAAACGTCTCTATCGCCAGCTCGCGCGCCGCTTCCACCCCGACCTGTCCCGCAACGAAACAGAACGAGAGTACCGCACCGGCGTCATGATGCGCATCAACGCCGCCTATACGGCCGGCGATCTGGAAAAACTGCAAGCCATCGCCGCCGAGCCAGACAGCCCTAACCACGTCAATGACGCGCAAACCGACCAACAGTTGGCGGAAGCGCTGCTGCGTGAATTAGTCCGCTGCCGGCAGCGTCTGGCAGAAATCGAAGGGGAATTTGCTTCATTGGCGCGCCATCGCAACGCCGTTTTGCTGCGCCGCGCCCAACGCGCAGCCGCTGCCGGGCGTGACCTGCTGGCTGAAATGGTCGTCGAATTGCAAGAGGAAATCGCCCAAAGCATGGTCGAACGAGACGTGCTGCGGCAAGAAATCGAATCTTTCAGCGACGAACAGCCTGATATGGCCCCAGACACCTTCGCCGATACCATTTTTGACCTGGGCCTGGAGCAGCTCTTTGACGAGGGTGATGATTATCTGGCGGCCAGCGATTGGAGCCGCCGCCGCAGCGACCGCTTTTATGATGAAGAGGATATGTTGGATGATCTTGATTGATTTGGCATGGTTCAAAAAGCTTTTGGAGAACTGGAGAATTTATTACAAAGAAACAAAGAGATTCTTTGTCCCTTTGTTTCTTTGTCCCTTTGTAATAAATTCT
>JACSRF010000549.1 GCA_014879875.1 Anaerolinea sp. | reverse complement strand
TACTTCGCATCTTGGCTCCTTTGCACCTTTGCGTTAAAACTTCTTGCTCGGTGTGCAAGCATTTGACTTATAAGGTACTACCTATCAAAGTCCGCTCCATACTGCGCGGCCGCCTGCTGCAAATCAGCGGCAATTTGCGCGCGCAGCCAATCTGGGGCCATCACCTCCACTTCCGCCCCCCAACTACGAATCCAGGGCTGCATCTCCAATGGCTGCGCTACCTGCACACGCAGCATACACCCCCCGCCAGGCAATGGTTCGATGACCTGCGAAGCGTGCCACTGCCGCTCATGCACCCGCGAAGCAATGGCGGCGCTGAAACGCAGCGCCACCTCATTTTGCTCATCGCCGGCCATAATGCGCCAACCCGTCGCCAGGTGCGCTTCCAGGTCAAACGTTTCAGGGATGGTGTACCGTTCCTTAAGCACGGCCGCGTTTTCCAGGCGATCCAGCTTGAAAGTGCGCAGCTCATTCGACCAATCGTCGTGGCAAATGACGTAAAAACCAGATGGGGTTGGCTCGATGGCATAGGGGGCAATGATACGCGGTCGCAGCGCCCCACTGCGCGGAGACCGATATCCCACTTTTACCTTATGACCGGTTCCCCATCCTTCGGCCAGCGCCTCCAACACGGCCACTTCCCGCTGTCCCCCACCGCGCGCGCGCACCCGATCAACGGCGCGTTCCAGATGGGTCAACAAGGAGATGGGTAAAATACCGGCCAATTTGCGCAGCGCCGCAATGACGTGCGGGTTACGCTCGTCAACGGTGCGCGAGAGCAGCAGCCCGGCCATGACCAGAGACATCGCTTCATGAAAGGTCAGGCGAATGTTTGCCAGGTAGCGCGTGCGATTGATCCCGTAACGGCCGTCTTCCTGCCACAACGGCGCCCCTTCCGCTTCCAGAAACTCCAAATCTCGGTAAATGGTGCGGCGGTTCACTTGCAGCCGCTGCGCAATGTCAACCACACTCAGCCCATCTGGCGTCAGCAGCAGCAGTTCTTCAATCTGCCGCAGACGAGATGTGCGATTTGCCAACCGTGTTGTCATCCAAAACTCCTATGTAAATCGAACATCCCTGTTCGATGTCCGAACAAGGATGTTCGGACTACAGGTGTAAAGCGAACATCCCTGTTCGCTACAGGTTTTCATCTATCACTTCACTCTGTTCAGTGCAGGCTGCCGTGCGCCCCACCAGACCGTGATATAGATGTAAATTCGCTTGCAGTTCGCGCTGCGGCGTAAACTGCTGCCGCACAGTTTGCCGCGCCGCGCGCCCCAGTTGGGCGCGTAAATCAGGGCGAGCTAACAGGTAAGCAACGGCCGTCGCCAATCCCTCCACGTCACCCGGCGCAACCAACCAGCCATTCTCCTCATGTCGCAGCGCATCAGGGATACCACCCACATTCGTCGCCACAATGGCGCATTCACAAGCCATCCCTTCCAAAACAGCATTCGGCAGGCCGTCCCGCAGCGATGGCAGCAGCAGTATATCAAACAAGTTGTAGTAAGCGACCAACGCCTGCGGCGGCAAATAGGGCACAACGATGGCATGTACTTGCGGCTGCTGCGCCTGAAAAACGCGCAGCATCTCCTGCTCCTCTTGCCGTACCCCACCTACCAGCAGCAGCCACGCCTCAGGCTGCCCCGACGCCGCTAACTGCGCCAGCGCCAGCAGCAAAACTGCCAGCCCCTTTTTCGACCGCGCCTCCCCCACGAACCCGAACACAGGCGCGCCATCTGGAATGCCAAGCTGCTGCCGCAGCCCGGCGTCAGGCGCAGTGGGGTGGAACAGGGTGGCATCCACGCCATTATGAATGACCGTCACATTGGCCGTCGGGGCCAGAGCGCGCGCTTTTCGCCCTAGATCGTGGGAAACGGCCGTTACCGCATCCGCCTGTTGCAGCGCCCACAACACCCCGCCGCCCCGCGCCGGCGCAAACACGACACGTTCCAAATCATTGCCGCGCGCGCTGACGACCACCGGGATGCCTAAATACCGCCCCACATACGTCGCCACAAACCCGGCGCCCACCAGATAATACCCCACCACCACGTCAAACGGCGCTTCGCCATGCCGCCGCACCACCCGTTCAAACCAATCCACCCGCGTATCATCCTCGCGGCGCGCAGCGCCAAAACGGTCAATTGTCAAATTCTCAGCTACAATATGCCGCAGTTGGCCGGGTGGCAAAGTCACGTCAGGCGCAATGACACAGACAGCGTGCCCCGCTTGCTGTAAGCCATCTGCCAGCCGCTGTACGGAAACAGCCAGACCACCCGGATCGGGCGGGTATTTATCAGAAAGTAAACAAATTCGCATGAGTTAAGCATCCCCAACAATGAAGGAAATTACCCAACATGAACATCCAATGTGACATGATCATCGGTTTTCTCGTCCCGCACCGCTGTCCACATACGGCCGTTGCCACCTGCATCCAATGCCAGCGCCTGTTTTGCGATGAACACGTCAGCATTACGGCCGGAGGGCTGGTTTGTACGGCTTGCCAACAAGGGTTAGATAAGCCGGTCGCCATTGCCAAAACCGCGCAACTGTTCACGCTGGCCGATTATGATGCCTTCAACGCCGTCACGGCCGATGAATTTGACGACGAGGACACCTTTGCCGATTTAAGCTGAACGCCGTCCAGAATCGCCGCCAATTGACGGTTTTCCTGCAAAAAATCATCGCACCGGTGGCAGGCGCGGAATAGTGGCTGTGTTTGCGCGCGCAGCGCCGCATATGCCGCGCCTTGCCAGATGTCGGTAAACGACTGCTGGCGTAAGTCGCCCAAGGTAGGGCCATCGCGCAGCATACAGCAAACTGTGACCCGCCCCAGGTGGTCAATCAGAGTGTGCGTCCAGGGGGCCAGGCAGGGGCGCCGCTCGTAATACCCCTGGGCATACAACCCGTTTTTGCTGTGGCGCACGGCCGTTTTCCCCACCCCAAATGGATACGCATCTTGCTCCTGCCGCAGCACCCCCAACGCCAGCCCCCGCTCCGCCAATTGTGGCGCAATTTCCTGGTTATAGCGCTGAATTTGCTCCTTGTGCAGGCGCTGCATCTCCCCCGTGTGATCATCCAATGGAATCAGGTTGAGGAAGGCAGCGCCCAGGTCGGCGGCAAAATCAGGCATCGGCGCCAGGCTGGCATAATTGCGCCGGCCGACCACCGTGTTAATGCGCAGTTCCCCCTTTTTCAGGTAACGTTGCAAATAGGTCGCCCCCCGCACCGTTTTCTTCCAGGCGCCCTTCACCCCGCGCACCCGATCATGAAGCTGCCGCACCGGGCTGTCCAGGGAAATGTTAACGTTAGACAATCCGGCCGCGCACAACGCCCTGGCGCGCTCCTTCGTCAACAGCGTGCCATTCGTCGTCATATTCACCCGCAGCCCCCGGTTGGTCATGTATTCAATTAAGGCGGGTAAATCCGGGTAGAGTGTTGGCTCGCCTCCTGTAATGTGTATTTTGCGGCAGCCCCACGCCACCAACTCGGTGACAATTTGCTGCCACTGCGGCAAATCCAGCGGTGCGTCACGTCGGCTGCGCCAATGATTGCACATGCCACAACGTAAATTACACGTCCAGACCAACTTGATTTTGACGTACAGCGGCTTATACGGCGTTCCTGTTTGCACAGCCTGGCGGAAAGCGGCCGCGTCGTTGGCTACCTCGTCAATTGCATACATGGCTTAAATTGTAACGAGTTTAGCCGCGAATGGTCAATGCAGACGCAGAACCAGGATCGTGCTACACTAGCAAGATTGGCTCAATCTCCAAGATTGAGCCAATCTGAAACTCGTCTCACGCGGTTATTCATTTATGGCTGGTACACCGCTTAGAAACACGCGACAACTGGGGCAGCTCATTGGTGAATGGGCGCTGGTCTTTGGCTTGCTGCTGCTGGCTATCTGGCTGGTGACACAACAAGAAAATGCGGCGCAGCTCATTTTGCTGCTGCTGCTGATGATCATCACCATCAATTTTAGCCTGCCGCCCGCTTTTGGCGCGGTGGGGTTGACGCCCCTGGTAGCCGTTAGCAGCTTGTTGGTGGTGGGGCTGGAAACGGCCGTTCCCCTGGCCGCCCTTAGCTTTCTCATTGCCGAATTGGCGCGCCCGCTGTGGAACCCCATGTGGGATTACGTCAACTTGCAGCAGCCCACCTGGAGCGAGCGGCTGGCGACGATTGCCATCCACCTGCTGACCTTAACCGCCTCCGGCCTCATTTACCGTCTGGTTGGCGGCGTTGATCCGCTGCGCAGCAGTAAACTGGAAGACCTGATCCCATTTGCCGCGCTGACGTTGAGTTATGGCGCGATCCAATTGACTCTGCAAGGGGTGTTGTGGCTGGCGCTGCAACGGCCGTTACGCACTTTCCTCGTGGACAATGCCCCGGCTATCCTGACCACCACCCTGCTGGCCCAGCCCTTCGCCGTTTTTGGCGCCATCACCTTTGTCAGCAACGGGATGCCCGTCTTTGTCATTTTCAGCGTGGGCGTCATGGTCTTCAGCCTCGTCACCTGGCTTTCCTGGCAGCGGCGCTACGTGGCGCAGCAGCAGCTTCATCAATTTGGGCTGCTCAACCAGATCAGCCTCTCCCTGCGCGAAACGCTCGACTTGCCTACCGTGTTGGCGCGCACCCACCAGCACGTCACCGATCTAATCCCGGCTGACCAGTTCACCATTGCCCTGCGCCATGAAGACGGAAGCTGGCAGCGGCCGCTGCCCGACACGGCCGACACGGACGCTGCGGACGCAGCGGTCCCCTTTTTGCCAGACGGCCTGATCCGCTGGGTTGCCACAAACGGCCGTCTGCTAGACCTGCACAGCCACAACCTGCATTATGCCACCCGGCGCAATCTGGCCCTGCCCACGCCTGCGCCAACCGCCTGGCTGGGCGTGCCCCTCAGCAGTGGCGACCAGGCGCTAGGGGTGATGGCGCTGGCGCGTTTCCGGAGCAAGCAGCCGTTTAGCCATTGGAGCCAGCAGTTGTTGGTCGCCATTGCCGGGCAGGTCAGCGCCGCCATTCTCAATGCCCGCCTCTACAGCGAGACGGTGCGCCTGTATAATCTCACCGATGAGGCGCTGGCGCGCCGGCTGGAACAGCTGCAGGCGCTGCTCAACAGTGTGCAAGAAGGGGTGCTGATGCTGGATACAAACGGCCGTATCCTCCTGATCAACCCCCCGGCCATGACCCTGCTGCAAAACGGCGCAGAGGGCACGCCGCGCCCACAGTTGGACGACAACACAGCCGTCACCCGCCTGGGCTACAGCCATGCCGAATGGCAGGAGCGCCAGGTTTATCTGCAAGCGGCCGTCCCCCCACCCGGCCAGACAACGACCTTCACGCTGACCGTGGAAACGGCCGCTGGCCCCACACGCCGCGCCATTGAACGCAGCGAAACGGCCGTGTACGCCCAAGAAGGGCAGGTGATGGGCTGGCTGTTGGCGCTGCGTGACGTCACCGCCCAACAAGAACTGGCGGAACAGCGCGCCAACCTGACGCGCATGATCGTGCATGATCTGCGCAACCCAATCACCACCCTCATCAGTACCATCGGCGCTATTGAACAGCAGCTTGCCCCCGCCACTCCTGCTGACATCCCAGAAATGCTGCACGAAGCCCGGCAAGTCTGCGCCGACATGCTGGACATGGTAGATTCGCTGCTCGATATTAACCGCATGGAGGCGGGGCAGTTAGAGCCAGACGCCGAAGCGATGCGCCTGCCCCCCCTGCTGGCGACGGTCATCCGGCGCATCACCCCTCTGGCGCGGCAGCGGCAAATTGGCGTCAGCGCGCACATTGCCCCCGACCTGCCCCCCATTTGGGGCGACAGCGAACTGCTGCGCCGCGTTTTGCTCAATTTGCTGGACAATGCCTTGAAGTTCACCCCGGCCGGCGGGCAGATAGAGGTTGTTTTACAGGGCGAAACGGCCGTTCCCGGCCACGAACCCGGCGTTCGCTGCCAGATTAGCGACACCGGCCCCGGCGTCCCCGCCGCCTTCCGCGAACAGGTGTTTGACCGCTTCATGCGCACCAATCCCGGTGGGGCGCAAGTGCGGGGCGCCGGTCTGGGGCTGGCCTTTTGTCGGATGGCGGTGCTGGCGCATCACGGCCGTATCTGGGTGGAAGACGCGCCCGGTGGGGGCAGCCGCTTTGTCTTCACGCTGCCTGGCATTCCCCTATTTGAGTGAGCGGGCCGTCTGGTCAACGCTCGGCTAAAGTCTCGACTCCGGACACCGAAACATGCGCTCTACCGCCTCACCATTCCCCGCCGGTTAAGGGTTCGACTGAGCTCACGCCGAAGTCTTGTCGAAACCGACAGGGGGGTGAACAGTTATTCGGCTCTTTGGGAACTCAGGGGGTTGACAGGCCGTGATGCGTGACGAGTGATGCGTGACCAGAGAGAC
>JACSRF010000622.1 GCA_014879875.1 Anaerolinea sp. | reverse complement strand
ATCCGTAATCGGTAATCCGTAATCGGTAATCCGTAATCGGTAATCCGTAATCGGTAATCCGTAATCGGTTCACGGCTTACGGTTCACGGCTCACGGCTTACGGTTTACGGTTTACGGTTCACGCGCGACAGGAGAGAACAATGGCAAATGCAAACGGGCAAAACAAGAACCGCTTCGACATCAAGTTAGGGATAGAAGAGCAAGAACGGCGCGACCGCGAGACGCGCCTGAAGGATTTGCTGCCAGATGAAGATGAATTGCTGGGGAAGGCGTATGACGGCCGTCTCGCCCGCCGTCTTTTAGAAGGGATGGGGCCATACCGCCGCCACATGATCGTGGCGATCATCTGGATGATCGTCAGTTCACTGCTGGGCGTGGTGCAGCCGACCATCGTCGGGCTGGCGATTGACAACGGCATCCGCGCCAACGCGCCCAACGTGCTTTACCTGTGGACAATTTTATTTGCGATAGCGGCCGTTGGCGAATGGATCACCAACCGCTGGCGCATCGCCATCATGGCCTTTGTCGGCACCAAAGTCGTCGCCGATTTTCGCAGCAAGTTGTTCCGCCACCTGCACACCCTGACGCTCAACTTTCACAACAACTACAGCGTCGGCCGGCTCATGAGCCGCCTCATCAGCGACGTGGGCGTGCTGCAAGATTTCGTCACCTGGTCCATCACCGGCCTCTTCCGCAGCTTCTTCACGCTGGCGGGCATCATCATCGCCATGCTCATCCTCAACTGGCAGTTGGCGCTGGTGACCTTTGCCGTGCTGCCGCTGATGGCCCTGTTGACCAACTATTGGCAGGCGCGCGTGCGCACCGCTTACCGCGACACGCGCCAGCGCCTCTCCCTGATCAACGGCTACCTCAACGAATCCATCTCCGGTATTCGTGTCACCAAGAGCTTCACCCGCGAAGATAAGAACCGGCGCTATTTTGACGATTTGAACCATGCCTACCTGGACGCCAATGTCGAAGCGACGCGCCTGTCGGCCATCTTCTTCCCCGGCGTAGATTTCATGGGGTCATTGGCGACGGCCTTGGTGGTTGGCGTCGGTGGCTGGCTGGTAATGGGCGACAATTTGACCACCGGCACGCTGATCGCCTTTGTGCTCTACATCAACCGCTTTTTCGACCCTATCCGCGAATTGGCGCAGCGGTACAACACCTTCCAGGCGACCATGGCCGCCAGCGAGCGCATCTTTCAACTGTTGGACAATGAGCCAGACATCACCGACGCGCCCGACGCCGTAGACCTGCCGCCCATTCGCGGCCATGTGCTGTTCGACAAGGTACAGTTTAGCTATAAGGATGGGGAGCCGGTGCTGCACGAGATTTCGCTAGAGGCGCAGCCGGGGCAGCGCATCGCCCTGGTGGGGGAGACGGGCGCGGGCAAAAGCACGATCATTCGCCTGCTGGCGCGCTTTTTTGAGATTAATGCGGGGCGGCTGTTGATTGATGGCTGCGATGTGCGCGCCGTGACGCAGGCCAGTTTGCGCGCGCAGTTGGGGATTGTGCTGCAAGACACGTTCCTGTTTGCCGGGAGCATCGCCGAGAATATCCGCTACGGCCGTCTCGATGCCAGTGACGCCGACGTGCAATGGTCGGCAACGATGGTCGGCGCGCACCCGTTCATCAGCCGCCTGCCGGAAGGGTACGACACCGAAGTAGGCGAGAGCGGCGTCAACCTGAGCGTGGGGCAGCGGCAGCTCATCTCCTTCGCCCGCGCGCTGTTGGCCGACCCGCGCATCCTCATTTTGGACGAGGCGACCAGCAGCGTGGACACGACGACGGAGAAGGTGATCCAGCAGGCGTTGGACACCTTGATGGAAGGGCGCACCAGCTTTGTCATCGCCCACCGGCTGAGCACCATTGTCAATGCCGACCAGATCGTGGTATTGGAAAACGGCCGTATCGTCGAACAAGGCACGCACGCGGAGTTATTGGCACAGCACGGCCGTTATTACAACCTGTACACCATGCAGTGGGCGCAGCAAGAGGGCGTGCAACGTGAAGCGTGAGACGCTCTTCACGCTTCACGTTGCACGCAAAATCTTTATCCCGGCCGGTTGACCACCGGCAGGTAAAGCTGCCAGGGGAGCACATGGATGACGATGGTGGTCGTCACCGGCGCGCTGTGGGCATTCACGGCCGTAACGCTCACGGTGTACGTCCCCCAATCCGCCCAGGCAAACGTCGCCGTGTCTGTCAGCCCGGCGGTGTGGATGATGGGCGGCTGCCCGTCCGTTTGCCAGGTGTAGGTGATGGGCAAGGTGGCGGTGGGGGGAACGGCCGTCGCCGTGAAGGTGAAGCTGCCGCCGACCATGCCCGTCTCTGGCCCATCGAGCAGCACGGCCGTCAGCAGGCTGGCCGGGTCTATCTGGAAGGTGGCGGTAATATTTTTGTGGTCATTCATCGTCAGGAATGTCGGGTTGGCATTGCCAGCGAGGTCGCCTGACCAGCCGTCGAACAACCAGCCAGGGTCGGGAACGGCCGTTAGCGTCACCACCGTCCCGTGCAGGTAAAGCGGCAAATCTGGCTCCACCTGCACGCTGCCGCCGCCCATGACGGCCGTCGTCAGCATCAGACTGTCAGAAAAAATGGCGATGGCGTGGGTGTCCGTGACGGCATTGAAAGCGTTGGCGGCCGTCACGGTGACGGTGAACATCCACGCTTCAGGCCAGACAAAGCTCACCGTGTCTGTCAGCCCGCCGGTGTGAATGATGGATTCCTGGCCATCCGCCTGCCAGGTGTAGGTAATAGGCGTCAGAGCCGTGGGAGGCAGGGCGGCGGCGGTAAAGGTAATGGTTTCACCCACTATGCCTGTGGGTGGCCCGTCAAGCAGCACGGCCGTCAGCAAGCTGTCCGGGTCTATCTGGAAGGTGGCGGTGACGCTTTTGTGGCCGTCCATCGTCAGGAACGCCGGGTTGTCGCTGCCGCCCAGGTCGCCTGACCAGCTGTCGAACAACCAGCCGGGGTCGGAGACGGCCGTCAGCGTTACCACCGTCCCGTGCAGGTAAAGCGGCAAATCTGGCTCCACCTGCACGCTGCCGCCGCCAGCAGTCATGACGGTCAACGTCAGGTCATCGGGCAGAATGGTGATGGCGTGGGTGGCGGTGACGGTGTTGAAGGGGTTGACGGCCGTCACGCTCACGGTGTATGTCCCCACGGACGGCCAGGCAAAGCCTACCGTATCTGTTAACCCGTTAGTGTGGGTGATGGGTAGCTGCCCATCGGTTTGCCAGGTGTAGGTGATGGGGGTGAGGGCGGTAGGGGGAGCAACAACGGCCGTGAACGTATAAGCCATACCTGGCTGTCCAACCGTTGGCCCGCTGAGGGCAACGGCCGTCATGGTGGGCGTGGCGATGGTGATTGTATGCGTCATTGTGATTCCATTACGGCCGTTGTGCATCGTCACCGTGATCGTTTTCACCCCCGCTTCCGCCCACGCAAACGTCACCACGTCACTAATCGCCCCAAAATGCGCCAACGGCGGCAGATCCGTCGCCTGCCATTGGTAGGCTACCGGCAGCGTCGTTGTTGGCGGCGCTACTGTCGCCGTAAAGGTGTACGCTGTGTCTATTATCCCCCTGCTCGCGCCGGCGATTTCCCCACCCGTCAACAGGTTGGCAAATTGCCCGCAAGAATCATCCCACTGCACAAACTCCAGCAAAATCCACCCCGTTTGCAAGCTGTATCCTGCCAGGCGGAAAACGGCGAAGCGGGCGACGCGATACGCGCCAATGCTCCCAAAAGTACGCGACTCATCCCATACCAACAGCCGCAATTGGCGCGACAGGATACTGTGCCCGTTGAGCGCCGCGCGTACTGCGGAAGCATTCGATACCCCTGTGTTTGCCAACACCCAATCTGTCTGATGCAAAGATAGGTCTAATGGGGCATCCGGATGAATATATCCACGTACACGATGGGGATAGAGGGGGGTAGGGCAATTATCGCCGCAGGATCCGGCGTCCGTGAAATCGTTGCTGTCTCCCGGCCAGGTCAGGCTGTTGACAAATGTCGTTGAAGAGCCGGAATTAGGGCTATTCCACAACAGCCAGCCAAAATTACCAGGGTCAAATCCATTGTGCAGCAAGAACACATCTCCCGTTCGCGCTTCTGCCAGGGGCATGTCTGGGCGATGATATAAAAAATCCTCGTAAGAAGGTGGATAAGGAGGGCCTTCAAACTGAGACGGGTGGGGATATGGGTTGATTGGAGAACCCGGCGGGTTGACCGAACGGATGGCTTCATGAACGGCAATGGGGAAGGCGGCGCAGCCCTGGGTGACGTCCGGTTCTGGCGGTTGCGGCAGCCTGACCTGCCAACTATACGTGTCGCTCTGCCCGGCGCGATAGCTGGCCATGAGCCGCCCGCCAAAAAACGGAATACAGGACGCATCCGGGTTATCGTAATCGCAGTGCGCCAGGTCGCCAGGCACAGTGAGCGTGTAGGGCGGTGTCACCCACCGGTCATTACAATTGCCAACTGAGCAACGGCCGCCTTCATTGCCGGTGTAGGTGACACCCCAATCGCCACTACCGGTGGCCGGGTTAAAGTAGAGGGAGTCAAAGTAAAAGTGCAGCGGTGGGGCCGCTCCAGAATCAGAATCAAAGGAGGAGATTTCTATAGTTTGCCCCGCATACTCTGGGCCGATTTCCACCAGAGGGATATCCACACGGAAGTTCGTATTACTATTCAGCGGCAGGTTGTTCAGCGCCAGCACAGCGACGCCAAGTGGATTATGCGCGCCGGGCGCGTTGAGGATTTGCAGATTCCGTATGTTGACGTCGCTGGACACGTTGTTGACGTACGTATTCGGTCCGGCCCAAATGTCAAAGCCATTTTCCGAGGCACCACCAATGGTAGTCACGTCCAGATGCAGGATGCGCTCGCCGGTCAGCGGGTCAACAGGCAAATCGGGGAGCTGCGCCAGGCTCACTTCAAAGCCATGGCCAGGACCAACAGGTGTGCCTGCGGGGCAGGCGATGGGGTCATAATCTCCTCCATTGGGGCTGCCGCAGTCGGTCGGGACGCTGGCCATCTGCCCCAGGCTGACCTGACCGCCCGGCGTCACCCACTGCATGTCGGTGAGGTGGTTGCCATTGTCGCGGACGCCATCGCCCACCTGGCCGGTGTAGGCCGCCAGCGCCATTTTGACCATCGCCCCATCCCCATCTTGCGCCCAATAAGATAATTCATAGTGGGTGGCGGTGTTGTACGCAGGCGTGTATGCGTTTCCAGGCGGCGCGCCACAGCCGCTGTTCACGCCGGTGGCCGGCCGCCGGTTTTCATCAATGCGCACGAACCAATACGGGTTAATGCGGTCCAGGGGCAGACCCAGGTATAGCTCCCCGGTGGGAATCAAGCAAGGCTGGTACTGCATATGGTAGTTATTGCTGGTCGGGCAAGAGAGGGTCGCAAACAAGGGCAATCCTTGATCAACTGCCAATTGTGTACGCTGCACCACAAACGTACTGCCCGGCTGGTTGATGGAGTCGGGGTCGAACACCTCCACGCGCACGACGTCGTAAGGATAATCGGCCGGGATGCGCACCTGGAACTGGTAGCTGTACAAACCGGGCGCCCAGGGGCTGCCGCTGGGGGAGAAGGGGTCCCCCATGCCCGTGCAAGACCCAGGTCCAAACAGAGCCAGGTTTTGGGTACTCAGGACGCCGTCGCTGCGACGGCCGGTGAAAAGCCCATCCATGGCGTCATCGGCGACCACCGTCACGGTGAAAGGCCCGGCCAGATTGTTGCTCAAATCGCCGTCTCCGCTGTAAGTAAGCCGCGAAAATGCGTAGTAGCTGCCGGGGACGACCGGGCCACGCATGGCTTGAGTCAGGGTTACACTGTCGCCCGCGGCTAACGCGGGGAGGACCATGCCGCCGAAAAGAACAGCCCCCGTAAAGGTGTTGGTATAGGCCAGATAGTGGCCGACCTGCCCGATGGTGGTCATATCTGTGTCCCCCACGTTGGTGACAACCACCTGTAAAGACAGAAATTGGTCAGAGGACACCGGCTGCGCATTCAGCAGCCGGATGTTGGGGTCAATGGCCGGGTCGGGGCCAACGGTGGGCGCTTGCGGCGCGTCGCCGGTCTGTATCGCCGCCGCTCTTTCCAGCGCCGTCACGTTGCCCCACAGCAGGCCGGTGATGCCGACCAACATGGTATACAAAATGAATAATCGTTTGGTCATGGATATTTCCCCTTTGTGTCACTTGCCACGTCTATGCAACCTGGCAGTTCTGAAAACAAATCGTTGGTGAACAGCATACACATATTGGGCGCAAAGGGTTAGTGACTTTTGTCACCTTTTGTAACTATCAAACTGTCCCAAAGAGGTTTAGGAACGAGAATTAAATAATTTGCCCATTTAGATTGGTTCAATCTCCGAAGATTGAACCAATCTT
>JACSRF010000180.1 GCA_014879875.1 Anaerolinea sp. | reverse complement strand
TAAGTAACTTGAACATTTGACCGGCTAAAGCCTCGACTCCAATGGATAAGTTATTTAAGCGCCATTCCTTAGTTATCATGGTCTGAGAGCGTATAAATTGAGCATTTTTTTTTTATTATCAAAAAAGCCTTCAGTCACTATTCTACTCCTTTTTACAGGTAACTTGATGACCTTATTAATATTTATGTACACCCTGTATTTGCCAGAAGGAAACGTGTGCATATATATAAAAACATTGCAAAAGCCTTTCTTTCTAATAGGTGTGAGCACACCAATAATAATATTTCTAATAGCAAGCGCATGGAATCACTTCCGCAAAATCACAAGATTGAATACTCCCCCTATTTCATTCACATCTTATGTAATTGTGACCTTGATGCTCCTTCTTTTGCTAATAGGTGCGTTCTCACAACAATTTTTCCAAAGTGTATCGCAGAATACAAGGTGGTGGATGACATTAACAGTTTACGGTTCCCGTTGGTTAGTCTTATTGCTGATTGTCGTTCATGTAAGCGCTTGGCAACAGCAACAATCATCGTGAAAAGCATCATTAGATGAATCCATGGAGGTTATTATGTTTCAGTATACTGGATTTCAAAGGATAGTGGCGATTTTAGTTAGTGTAGGGCTTTTGTTTTCTTCCATGCCATCTGCTGCATGGGCTCAAATGTTTGGTTTGGATGTTGTCCATGCATCTAGCTCATCTGTATCCATGGGAACAAAGACACCAAGTGAAAGCCTTGAATCACTTGGTATCCTTAATGAACTAATACCTCCAGAAACAGCCGCTCAATTACAAGAGTTTGGTGTATTGACTCCTACTGGAACACCAAATGGTTTGCTACTAAACAGCGGTTTACTATTCCAAACCCCGTCTCGAGAACCATCCATTGTTACAAATCCATTGACCCTGTCACGAATTCAATCCACCTATGTTGCTAGTGGCCTCATTTCAGACACATTAATAATCACCTTTACTGTCACCAATAATAGACCACTTGTTATTGCGCCAGAACTTAATGATAATGCGACATTGACGGAAACGGTAGCAGCCTTAGAAGCTTTAGATTTATCGAACGATCCAAATGTTCTTCACAATGTGTTGCTTGTAGATACGTTCTTACCTGAAAATGCTACTCTCCTTACCGCTTCCATACAACCAGATCAGCAAAATGGCACATTAACTTGGAATTTGGGCAGCATTTTGCCGCAGCAAAGCTCTACCATAGCTTTACAAGTTAAAGTAACCTCTGTTGTTTCCGATATTATCCAACTGGACCGTGGCGCTGCTGTTTGGGGTACATTACAAGATCGTATTGTTTCTGCTTCAACTATCCCTGCTACTCTTGCCCCTAATACGTTAGCTAATTGGCTCCAGTGGACAGTAGATGCCGATTACTATGATCCGTTTTTAGTAGCAAAGGCTGCCGAACTTGGGAACGATCCTCTTCAAATGTTTGAGTATGTGCGCAGTTTAAAGTATGAAAGCTATAAAGGTAGCTTGCGTGGTACACGTGGCACGTTATGGAGCGAGGCAGGGAACTCTACAGACAAAGCCAGCCTACTAATAGCCATGTTAAGAGGAAGCGGCATCCCATCACGTTACCTAACTGGGCTGCTAGATCTTTCTACTACACAGTCATTGATTTCGTCTATGTTTGATGTCCCTGCTGGAGTGGAAGGATTTGTCTCTGCAGATACGATCCTGAGCGATCCTATCAATGACTCAAAGCTGATTGCAGAAACCCAGGATCATTGGTGGGTTCAAGCATATATTAATGGCGTTTGGGTTGATATGGATCCCATCTTTGCAAATGCAACACTTAATCAGACTTTTGTTACCGGTGTTACAAATATTTATGCTGAAGTGCCAGACAATTTCCGACACAAAGTGGATGTAAGCGTAAAAGTTGAGGAACATCACCCCTTGAACTTTGGGGGAGGGTCACCAGGGTTATCCTATTCAATACCTCTTGCCCATACATTTAATAGTGTTGAATTAATTGGACGTCCCCTGACTCTACAACATCTAACAAGCAATGAATTTCAGGGGGGTGCCATTTTCTATTATGCTCGCAATACCTATACGCCTTACCTGATCTTAGGTGAATACGAAGCCACCTTTGAAGGCAATCCCTTTCAGGAGCTCATTTCTAACTTTCCGTTTGGAACTTTTTTGGTAACCGCTGAATGGCTTGTTTTCACTCTTCGAGATATAGATAGCAATATTAGTAGCCACACATATGAAATATTTGATAGCGTTGGCGCTTCATTACGACAAACCGGAGGATCAACTGCTGTTACTATTGACAGTACCAGTATGCAACCCAAGTTGACCGATCTGGACTCTATAACAGCGCTTATTGCTCCCAGTCGGACTGATAGCAATTTTGCGGCGCAGGCATTGTCGGATCTTACTACATCCATGACAGGCCTATACACTGAATACAATGAAATCGCCGCTCTTCTGGAAACAATTGGCGATGCCAATCCATCACCCGAACAAGAATCACAACTTAAACCGATTAGAGAGGAAATGCGCCGTTTCCTTTTGAAATATAATAGAGCCAGACTTCTTACCTATGCATCTGCTGATGATATATTAGCAGAATTGGGTAATGCAGCCCTTCTTCGCACGTACTCAGCCAGCCCTCGTCTCATGCTAGCAGGTTATCAATTTGATATTGACGCCTCACAAGAATCTGTTGAGGTTCATAATACATTTGATTTGTTGCACGATGTGTTTCGTGTGCTGCCTGCCCCCGGGCAAAACATTGACGCTGGGCGTGGGTTTCAGGCCGCGTTGGGCATGCTGCAAACACACACCGAAAGGACAATCAATGAACGAATATTTGGAATACAGGGTATAAGTGCTTCTGCAATTTTTGAGGCTGCTGATGCGCAAAATATTGAATACAAAATCATATCTAGTGACAACCTCAATGAATTGCGGACCTTACCCTTATCAAGCGAAGCTGTATCGCGCATTACTCATGATGTTCAGAATGGTTTCTTGGTTATTGTTCCCAGTCGTATGGTGCAATTCCAAGGAGAAGAAACAATTGCTTGGTGGCGTGTTGATCAAGAAACGGGTCATACCGTTGACGTATTGGAAAATGGCAAACATGGCTTCGTTGAAGATATATTGACGAGCACTATTGGCCGTTTGCTTGGTGGCACACTCCTGGCAATTGTTGTTGTGAAATTGATTGATATTTTTATAGGTGAGTTTCTAGAGAATTTGCTGGTTGTAGACCTGCCTATTGTTGGCGATGTCCCCTTATGGCATGGTTTAGAACTACTGATCACTGCCGCTATTGCTGTTGCGGTTTCGTTGGGGTGGGTCAATATACAGTTGCTAGCCGTTGCACTTTATGCTGCATTTGTGGCGGCCCCAATAGCGATGCTGATAGTGCTGCTACTTTTCTTATTAGCCCTATTTCTATTTGTTGTTTTTGCAGGGGTACTCGGAAGGCTTGGAGGAGAACTTGGTGAGAGCTGGGGTAGTGGAGGTGATCCGACAAGTACACCAACACCTCCTAGCCCCACAAGTACACCAACAGCGACGAGTACACCCCCCCCACCAACAAACACGCCGACGCCAACTTTTACACCAACGTCTCCGCCGATACCATCACCCACTGTATCAGGCCCAATAGTTCATGTAGTATCTTCTGGCAATACGTTATTTAATATTGCTGTCACATACAACTTTATTTATAACCCTGGTCAGGAAACCTCGATGAGTGACATTATTAGAGAAAACCCCTGTACTACACCTGGGGCTGATTTCTCTATTTGCAATCCAAATACACTTTATATTGGTCAAAGAATTCTTATTCCGCTGAGGCCAGGTATTTCAGGCTCGCTTTTGCCCAACGACTATCAAGTAGCAATTGCTAAAGAGACGACTATCAGATCTAATGGGAAAGCCAGCTATATTGGTAAAAAGGCAAACCGATATCTGGATGCCCCATCTGATGCATTAAGTGGTGTTTTTGCCGAAGGAGTAGTGCCAATCACCGAGACAGCAATACTGCCTTTGCCGAATTTCCTGATTATGGTACCAAATACCTATGCTAACAACGTTGCAACCGCTATTTATAATGGCGTAGCTACTTTTACCGAGACTCTATTAATGGCAGATATACAAACCGAACATGCGGTTGTAGCCGGTTATCTTGCTTCTCAATGGCAAAACAGTGCTCAGACCGGTGTTGCGTATACTGCCTTTTCTGCTGCTTCGGCAATTGTCCGTTTGCCTGACGGAACTTTTCTTGACAGCGGGTTGGTCACCGGGTGGTCAGAAACGCCAGAGCAGATTGCATTGTCTGGCACTGGAATAGATTACGTTGTCGATGGTTGGGCAAGATTGAGTAGCTATGCACCAGCCTTGACAGGATTAGGTATAGCACCTGATTGGTCTGGTTATGTTGTTACAGCAACAGCTACATCCTTTATTCCCACTAATGTCCAAGTTGATACCCTCTCTGTTGATGGGATTCTATATGGATACGGCGAATACATCATCGAGATTAATAGTGCTATCCTGATATGGGGTAATGGGGCAAGCCTTATGCCTGCCTTCATTAATGAATGGCAGAGTATAGTCAATGAAGCAAGTATTCATTTGTCTCCGGGTATAGGAATAGCGTCCATCGGTGACGTGATCTTAGATACTAATCAAGGTGTTGCTGTTAATGGATTTGATGGCGTAATTACTTTTACTGAGCATACGACTACATCTGATCGTATCCAATTAACAGGCGTAGTTGACCAACTAATGTTCTTGGATATAACCCCATCTAATAACAGCACTATTCCCTTCCAAAGCATTTCTTTCCAGATAGATATTTTGTCTAATCTTACGGATACTTATTATCTTGAGATATCTGGGCCGGAAGGTTGGGAAGTTGATCTGGATAGCAGTGGCCTTGTCACGGTGACACCGGGCGTGAACATTGCAACACCTGGTGATTATGTGTTCCTGGTTAAGGCTCAATCCCTGCATCACCCAGAATTAATTGTGTCAGATACACACATTGTCACTATTATCCCTAATCAAGGTATGGAGTTAAATGTTGCTCCAAATCTTCAGGTTGCTGTACCTGTTGGTTCAACATATCTGAATATCCCATCTGGAATTGCAAACAACGGGCAACTCCAACTATCTGAGGCCTCTTTTACTATAGCCCTTACGAATACTTCAACCGTCTCGCATACTTTTCTTGTGCAAATAACCGGACTTCCTAATGATTGGCTCCTTGTTGATGGTTCGAAAGGCCAGACACAAACGACTATAACGCTACCACCAGGAGGCGTGAGTAACATTGGGTTATACGTTGAGCCAACACTTCCCTTGCCAGGTCCGGGCACAAGTTATCCTTTCAATGTGACAGCAACGGCCGTTGACAATCCATCTCTCACGCAAACGGATACGGATGTCTTCACCATCCCGGCCATTGCCTTCAACTACGTCACGGCCGCTCCGCAGCGTATCTATGTCGCGCCAGACACACCTGCTACCTTTGACCTTGCTGTAAAAAATGTGGGGAATACCGGTGGAACCTTCCCCATAACTGTTACCTTACCATTTACGCTCTGGAGCAGCAGTTACGTTAACACCACCGGTTTGCTGCCGGCCGGAGACATCCACGCGCAAACTGTCTCCTTCACACCCGTCGGGGCCGTTGTAGGCAGCAATAGTACCATGCGCATTGATAGCCCGGCTCCAGGGACAGCTTATACCCAATCTACCTTTGTGCGGGTTGCGGTGCGCTCGCAGGAGACGGTCTGCGCCTATGAAGCGCTCCAGATGGCGCCAGATATGGACGCCGGGCTGGTAGCGGCCATGAATAACTTGCTCACCCAACTGGAGCTATGGACAACGCTCAATGACCTGGCGCAGCGCGATCGCGCTGTTGCCGCTATCCGATCTATCGTGACGCAGTTGGAAGCGTATCCTGGCCTGGCTGTCACCGGGCAACTAGAGGCCATCGCCGCGCAAATGAGCGGTCACACCGATTCGGTAGACCTGGCTAATGACCGCACCGCGTTGGGCGTCATTCTCTGCCAGGACCTCAAGCCGGCGCTGGCCCTCATCGCCAGTTACAATCCAGCATTCACCATCTTCCCGGCGGTTCAGGCCACGGTTCCTGGGCGCACCATTACTACTACCTTGACGGTCGTTAACTATGGCGACAGTCCGGCTACGGCCGAATTCACCCTCAGCAACGTGCCTGCTGGATGGACTGTGCCGACGCCAACTACCCTCGCCCTACAACCGGGCGTATCCCAGCAGCTTGCGCTGCCCATTACTCCTGATGGCTTGGGTACAGAGAGTTTCGCCATTACCATGCGTTTGCTTGAAGCGCCGACTTTGGCCGTTACCCGCACCATGAGCGTGCGCGTGGTCTCTGAACTGCTGGCTATCACAAACGTGACACTAGACCCCGCTTTCCTTAACGTGGGTACCGGCACAACAGACGTTTCTATCCAACTGGCCAATCCGGCCGGATTGCGCGCAGCCACAATAGCCGACGTACAGTTAACTGATGCTACAGGGGTTGTGCGCAAGGCGGTTTCTACTCCCTTCACCGTCGCCGTTAACAACAGCGGCCCCTTCTTCTTAGGAGAGCTAGATATTGACGGGCTGGAACAAGGGGTGTATACCGCAACTGTTCGCCTGGTTGATCTAGATGGCAGCTTTATCCCTCATGCTGTTGGTTCAACCTTTCTCGCTATAGGACAAGATCTCCAGGTCTTGTATGACAGAACACCTTCACTGGCAGCCCCTGGTCAACCAGACATCATCGTCTCAACAGTTATTACCACGCAGCGAACAGATGTGCCGACGACAACGGTTCCCTTTACGCCAACCGTCAAATGGTCTCGCTCCACCTTTAGCACGCCTACTAACTATAATCAAGTTGTCAGCATGCCTGCGGTAGGGGATATTAATCTGGATGGTATACCGGATGTCGTCTTTAGCACGTATCGCTCTGGTAATCCGAACAGTGATGGTGTGTTGCGGGTTGTTAGTGGCGATGACGGCAGTGAAATATTTAGCGTTAGTAATAGCAGTTGGCGTGTCATGCCGTTATCCAGCCCCATTATTGTCGATCTGGAAAACGATGGCATCCCGGAAATCGTGATAGAAAGAAATGTCGGTGGTTTAATAGCCTTTGATAATACCGGCAATGCCAAATATATCAGCAGCGCCTTTATGAACCCCTCTTATGGGAGTCTTCCAGTGGTAGCCGATATGAATGGCGATGGCCTGCCGGAAATTGTGGTCGGACGGTATATTGTCAACAATACACTCAGCGTCGTTACCGACCTGGGTAGCGGCAGTAGCCCCGGTGGTGGCACTGCCGCGGCAATGACCAGTATCGTTGGCGACGTGAACTTAGATGGTTCGCTTGAAGTGATTGCCGGAAATGCTATATACAGCAGGCTAGGAGGAATTATTGCCCAAAACCCGCTGTTGCCGGCCATTAGTTTGTTGGGACTAGGGAATTTTGATAACGATCTTGAAGCTGAAATTGTCGTGGTAGATCCATTTGGCAGCCGTGTGTTCCTGGTTGATCATCAAATGAATATCATCTGGGGGCCAGTTCCCATTCCGCTAACCGGCAGCGCTGCGTTTGGGAATGGGGGTGCGCCCACCATCGCTGACTTTGACGGGGATGGCGAATTGGAGATCGGCATTGCCGGCGCCAGTGACTATGTGGTCTATAATGCCGATGGCACAATTTTGTGGCAGGATACAGATGTAGATGATAGTTCATCCGGCGTTACCGGCTCATCTGTGTTCGACTTTCAAGGTGATGGGCGGGCAGAGGTTGTCTATGCTGATCAGCGATATTTGAAAGTATATAATGGGAGCGATGGGTCTCTATTATTCCGTGTAGCGCACTCTTCCTCGACAGCATTTGAGTTACCGGTTATTGCCGATGTTGATGGTGATGGGCACGCTGAAATTATCGTCAGCCAGAATAATGACTTTGTGGGCAGCTTTAATGGCATTCGTGTCTTTGAAGCAGAAGATGACAGTTGGGTAAATACACGCCAACTGTGGTATCAACATGCCTATGACATTACCACTTTAACCGATAATGCACAGGTGGTTACAAACCCCACACCAGTCTGGCTTTTATATAACACCTTCCGCAGCCAGGCTTCCACTTCCACACAGGGGAATACATACTTTATAGACATCCATCATGGATTGCCCCTTTTAGGCGCCTCGTTACTAACCGATACTGTTGCGCCATTGCCCTTAGGTATCACCGCAAGCGAGATTCATTGGCTATATAGCCAACAAGATCGACAGGGGCAGAAGGTTGTTCAACTCAGTCAGATCCTGACGTCGGCGTTGCAACCAGGCGAGGTGCGCCAGCTATCCACAGGTACTGTCATTAACTACACACGTAACAACAACGCAACTGTGTTGCTCATCCCGCCGTTGTACGTCACTGCCCCACACATCATCTCGATAACGCCGGAGTTACAGGTGGTCTCTCCTGGCGACACGGCCGTTTACACTGTCACCCTCACCAATGCCTTCTCCACCACGCAGACCATCACCTTCGACGTGTTGGGGGTAGATGCGGGCTGGGTCTCCATGCCCATTACCGTCACCCTGACCGCTGGGGAGATAGCGACGCTGCCGTTGCTCGTTACCGTTCCGGCGGGAACGGCTGTCTTCGACTATGACCTGCTGGTACGGGCGCTCCTGGACGATGGCGGCGAAGATGTCACCAGCGCCGTCCTGAGTGTGCAAGAAGGGCCACAACTGACCGTAACCCCACCGTTGCAGTTTGTCAGACATGGCGCAATGGTGACGTACACGGTGACGCTGACCAATACCACCAGCCGCGCCGAACAATACACCTTTACCACCAACGGCCTGGAAAGTTTGCCGGTTGGCTTGCCCGCTGCTGTCAACCTGGCCCCTGGTGAAGCGGCGACCGGCGTCCTCACCGTAACCGCGCAAAGCAACCAAGGCGTCATCCCCTTTGTGGTGCAGGCAGTTGGCGTCACCGGCCTTTCGGCAGGGGATGAAGCGGGGCTTGGCTTGCTCACCGGTCCCAACGTGGCGGCAACACTGTCCCCGGCCATCGCTCCCGCCGGCCGTGGCGCGCCGGCCGTCTACACCCTCACCGTCACCAATAGCGGCAGCATGGCGGATACCTACACCTTTAGCGCCAACCTGCCTGCCGGTTGGAGTTACGAACTGTTGGCCAATGGCCTGTTCGTGAGCGATTTGCCCCTCACCCCCTATATCTTCAACAGCGCCGATTTGCGCTTGTTGGTGACGCCGGCGATGACAACGACGCCGGCCATTTACCCGGTGCAACTGGTTGTCACCTCGCAGAGCAATCCGGGTACGACGGCCGTCGCCACGGCCCAGGCTGCCGTTGCCGCTCAAGGCGTGCAAGTGAGCATTACGCCGCAAGCCGCGACCATGAGTCCGGTTGGTTCCCACACGTGGGATGTGACCGTCACCAATACCGGCGAGGCCGCAGACACCTTCACGCTGGCCGCCGGAGGTGTTGTGGCCGCCACCGCCCAATTTGCGCCGCCGACAGTCACTCTGGGACCTGGCGCATCTACTGTGGTGCAGTTGACCGCCAACAATCTCGATTTCGCTCTGCCCACCACCTATCCCTTTGCCGTCACGGCGCAGTCCACAACCAACCCGGACGTGTTCAACTTCGATGATGCGACCGTGACCTTTACCGGGTTTGAAGATGTGGCCATCAGCATCACGCCAACGTTGAAAGTCATTGATGGTTTCGTCAGCGAACACCAATTCCTCATGGTCATCACCAACACCGGCAATGTCAGCACGCTCTACAACTTGAGCGGGTTGGTTAGCCCGGCAGGCGATGTGTTCATCGAAATAGGCGACGTGTACATCCCGGCGCATATGACCGGAGCCATCCTGGTGCGGGTGATTGTGCCCAGTGCAGGAACCTATAACATTACCGTGCAGGCCACGTCGGCCAGCGGTCCGGCAGCGGACAGCGCGGTGGCGACGTTGATCATTAATTCGTTGAATACCGACCCGGTCGCGGTAGCGGACAGTGCCATCACTGACGAAGATACGGCCGTCACCATCCCAGTGTTGGCTAACGACAGCGACGCCGATGGCGACACCCTCACCGTTACCGGCGTCACCCAGCCGGCCCATGGCCTGGCAACCACCGATGGCACGGCCGTTACCTACACGCCAAACGCGAACTACCACGGCTCCGACAGCTTCACCTACACCATCAACGATGGCCAGGGTGGCAGCGACACAGCGACCGTCACCATCACCGTGAACCCGGTCAATGACGACCCAACGGCCGTCAATGACGTGGCGACGACGGATGAAGACACGCCAGTGACCATCCTGGTACTCGCCAATGACAGTGACGTGGATGGGGATACCCTGACCATCACCGGCGTCACGCAGCCCACGAATGGCGCCGTGACCCATACCGGCAGCGATGTTACCTACACGCCAGACGCAGATTACCACGGCCCCGACAGTTTTACTTACACGGTGAGCGACGGCAATGGTGGCACGGCGACGGCGACGGTTTCCGTTTCTGTTACGCCGGTGAATGATGATCCGGTGGCAATGGATGACGCGATCACCACGCCGGAAGACACGGCCGTCACCATTCCCGTCCTGGCTAACGATATTGACGTAGATGGGGACGCCCTCGCCGTTACGGCCGTGACCACGCCCACGCATGGCATCGTCACCCTGAATCTGGACAACACCATCACCTACACGCCTACCATCGGCTACAACGGTCTGGACAGCTTTACCTATACCATTACGGATGGGAACGGCGGCAGCGACATAGCCACCGTCACCGTCACGGTAAGCGCCGTTAATGAGAACCCGGTCGCGGTGGACGACCAGGCGACGACGGATGAAGACACAGCGGTGACTATCCCTGTCCTGGATAACGATACAGATGGCGATGGCGATACGCTGACCGTAGCCAGCGTGACGTTGGCTGCGCATGGGGTTGTCACCACCAACGGCGTGACCGTAACCTACACGCCCAACGCCAACTATTACGGTGTGGACAGCTTCAGCTACACGGTTAGCGACGGCAACGGTGGCAGCGACATGGCGACCGTCACCGTTACCGTCAATCCGGTGAACGATGCTCCGGTCGCGGTGGATGACGCAGCTACAACGGATGAAGATACGGCCGTTACCATAGACGTGTTGGCCAATGACAGTGACGTAGACGGCGACACGCTCACGGTTGCCAGCGTCACGCAGCCCGCGCATGGCGTCGTCGTTAACAATGGTGGCAGCGTGACCTACACGCCAGACGCGAACTACTACAGCGCAGACAGCTTCACCTATACTGTCAGTGATGGACAGGGTGGCAGTGATACGGCGACCGTCGTCATCACCGTCAACCCGGTCAACGACGCCCCGGTCGCCAATGATGATGCCGCGACGACGCCGGAAGATACGGCCGTGACCATTCCCGTCCTGACCAACGACACGGACCTGGATGGCGACGCGCTCATCGTAGCGAGCGTCACGCAGGCGACGCATGGCCTCGTCGTCAACAATGGCAGCAGCGTGACCTATACGCCAAACGCCAATTACTATGGGGCAGACAGCTTCACCTACACGGTTAGCGACGGCAACGGCGGCAGCGCTGCGGCCACCGTCACCATCACCGTGACGCCGGTGAACGACCCGCCGGTGGCCGTGGCTGATGAGGCCAGCACACTGGAAGACACACCGGTGATCATCGCCGTGTTGGCCAACGACAGTGACGTAGACGGCGATACACTGGCCGTTAACAGCGTCACCCAACCAGGCAACGGGACGGTGGTTATCAATCCTGACAACACCGTCACCTATACGCCAGACCCCGACTTTAACAGCACCGACAGCTTCAGCGGGACCGACACCTTCACCTACACGGTCAGTGATGGGCAAGGCGGCCTGGCGGCGGCGTTGGTCACGGTGACGGTGATCCCGGTCAATGACGCCCCGGTGGCCAATGATGATGTTGCCAGTACGCCAGAAGATACGGCCGTGACGGTGAACGTCCTCGCCAATGACAGCGACGTCGAGAACGACCCCCTGACCGTCGTCAGCGTCACCGCGCCGGGTAACGGCGTGGCCGCCATCAACGTGGACAACAGCATCACCTATACGCCGACGACAAACTTCAACGGCTCCGACAGCTTTGCCTATACCATCAGCGATGGAAATGGCGGCGCCGACACGGCCACCGTGACGATCAATGTCACCGCCCAAAATGATGCCCCGGTCGCCGTGGCCGACAACGTGACGACCGCCGAGGACACGGCCGTGACCCTCAACGTCTTAGCCAATGACAGCGATGTGGATGGCGATACGCTCACCGTGACCAACGTGACCACGCCCACCTATGGCGCTGTCGTCATCAACCCTGACAGTACGGTGACGTATACGCCGCTGCTCAACTACAACGGCCTGGACAGCTTTAGCTATACTGTCAGCGATGGTCAGGGTGGCTCTGCCGTCGCCCTCGTCACCATCACCATTACCCCGGTGAATGATGCCCCGCTTGCCCTGGATGACAGCGTGACGACGGCAGAGGATACGGCCGTCACCATAGACGTGTTAAGCAATGACAGTGACGTGGATGGCGACGTGCTGACCGTTGTCAGCGTCACGCAGCCGGTAAATGGCAGCGTAGTCATTAACCTCGATAACACCCTTACGTACACGCCAGCGGCTGACTTCAACGGCGTGGATAGTTTCAGCTATACCATCAGCGATGGCGCGGCCAACGCGGTGGCTGCCGTGACGATCACGGTCAGTCCGGTCAATGACGCTCCGGCAGCGGTTGACGATGTGGTGACGACGCCGGAAGATACGGCCGTGACGATAGCCGTGTTGGCCAACGACAGCGACGTGGACGGCGACCCGCTGGTCATTGACAGCATCACCCAACCGGCCAACGGCAGCGCGGTCATTAACCCAGATAACACGATCACCTACACCCCGGCCGCCGATTACCATGGCCTGGACAGCTTCAGCTATACCGTCAGTGATGGACAGGGCGGCAGCGACACGGCCGTCGTAAGCATCACCATCACGCCCGTTAATGATGATCCTGCAGCGGCTGATGATGCCGTGCTGACGCCGGAAAATACGGCCGTGACCATCAACGTGTTAGCCAACGACAGCGACGTGGATGGCGATGCCCTGACCGTGATCAGCGTCACCACCCCCACCTTTGGCAGCGTGGTGATCAACCCCGACAGCAGCGTCACCTATACCCCGGCGACCAGTTTCAACGGGTTGGACAACTTCAGCTACACCATCAGCGATGGAAACGGTGGTACGGCGACGGCGACTGTCTTCATCACCGTTAGCGCGGAAAATGACAACCCGGTGGCTAACGACGATGCGGCGCTCACTGCCGAAGACACGCCGGTAATGATAGATGTGCTGGCAAACGACACCGATATTGACGGCGATTCGTTAACGGTGGTTGGCGTGACGCAGCCGACGCATGGGTCGGTCGTCATCAACCCAGACAATACCGTGACCTATACGCCACAGGCGAACTACTATGGCGGCGACAGCTTCACCTATACCATCAGTGATGGGCAAGGCGGCAGCGACACAGCCATCGTCACCGTCACCATCACGCCGGTTAATGACGCGCCCGTTGCCAATGATGACAGCGCCACGACGGCGGAAGATACGGCCGTCATCATAGACGTGCTGGTCAATGACAGCGACATTGACGGCGACAGCCTGACGGTCATCAGCGTGACGCCACCCAGCCACGGCAGCGCCGTCATCAACCCGGACAACACCATCACCTACACCCCGGCCGCCAACTTCTATGGCAGCGACATGTTTACCTACATGGTCAGCGACGGCAATGGCGGGTTTGATATGGCGCGGGTAGACGTAATCGTGATGCCGGTGAACGACGCGCCTGTAGCCGCAGCCGATGACGCGACGACGGCCGAAGATACGGCCGTCACCATAGATGTGCTGGCCAATGATAGCGACGTAGACGGCGATACGCTCACCGTAACGGCGGTGACGTCGCCCGGCCACGGCAGCGTCGTCATCAACCCCGATGGCAGCGTCACGTACACGCCCAACGCCAACTACTATGGCAGCGACAGCTTTAGCTACACCATCAGCGATGGCGCCGGCAGCAGCGCGACGGCCGTCGTCACCATCACCATTACCCCGGTGAATGACGCCCCCGCAGCCGTGGCCGACAGCGCCACCACGCCGGAGGATACGGCCGTTACCCTGAACGTGTTGGCTAATGACAGCGACGTGGATGGCGACACGCTGACCGTCATCCATGTCACGCAGCCGGGAAATGGCACGGCCGTGATCAACCCAGACAGCAGCGTCACCTATACGCCCGACCCGGACTTTAACAGCAGTGACAGCTTCACCGGCGCCGACGTCTTCACCTACACGGTCAGCGATGGTAATGGCGGCCTGGCGCTGGCGACCGTGACCATTACGGTGACGCCGGTGAATGATGACCCGGTGGCCCTGGCTGACAGCGCCGTCACGGATGAGGATACATCTGTCATCATCCCGGCGCTGGACAATGATTGGGACGTGGATGGTGATGTGCTGACGGTGACGGCGGTGACCGCACCGCTTTATGGCAGCGTGGTCATTAATCCTGACAACACCATCACTTACACGCCTGACGCCAACTTCAACGGGATGGACAGCTTCGCTTATACCATCAGCGATGGACAGGGCGGCGTGGCGGCGGCGACGGTGACGGTTGCCGTGAATCCGGTCAATGACGCGCCGACAGCGGCGGACGATGCGGCCACGACGGTCGAAGATACGGCCGTGACGGTCTATGTGCTGGCCAATGACAGTGACGTAGATGGTGATACGCTCAGCGTGACGGCCGTGACGCCGCCGGCGCAGGGCACGGCGACGATCAACGCGGACAACAGCATCACCTACACACCCAATGCGGACTACAACGGCACGGACAGTTTCAATTACACCGTCAGCGATGGCGCCGGTGGCGTGGATACGGCGACGGTGACCATCACGGTGACGCCGGTGAACGACGCACCTGTCGCCAACGATGACAGCGTGACCACCGCTGAAAACGTGGGCGTCACGATAGATGTGTTGGCGAATGACACCGATGTAGATGGCGATGCCCTCACCGTCAGCGGTGTGACGCAACCGGTAAATGGCGCGGTTGTGATCAATGCGGATAACAGCGTGACCTATACACCGGCAGCCGGCTTTAGCGGCCTGGACAGTTTCAGCTATACGGTTGACGATAGTAATGGCGGCAGCGACACAGCCACCGTCACCGTCACCATCACGGCTGGAAACGAGAATCCCGTGGCTAATGATGACAACGCGACGACAGCGGAAGATACGGCCGTCACCATCCCCGTGCTGGACAATGACAGCGATGGCGATGGCGATGTCTTGACCGTCGTCAGCGTGACTCAGCCCACGCATGGCGCTGTGGTGGTGAACCCAGACAGCACCGTCATGTACACACCCCATGCCAACTACTATGGCGCGGACAGCTTTAACTACACCATCAGCGATGGGCGCGGCGGCAGCGACAGCGCCACCGTCAGCGTCACCGTGACGCCGGTGAATGATGCGCCGGTGGCTCAGGATGACAGCGCGACAACACCGCAGGAAACGGCCGTGATCATCCCCGTGTTGGTCAATGACAGCGACGTGGACGGCGATACGCTGACCATTGTCAGCGTGACACAGCCGACGCATGGCGTTGTCACCCACACTGGCAGCGACGTGACCTATACACCGGCAGCCGGTTACAGCGGCAGCGACAACTTCAGCTACACCATGAGCGATGGGCACGGCGGCAGCGACAGCGCCACCGTCAGCATCACTGTGACGCCGGTTGCCGGCGCGTGTAACTTGTATCCCATTGCCCTGCACACCGGCACGTTGGTGGGCGTCGTCGTTGGCGATGTGCTGCCCGACATCTTTAATGGCAGCGGGCCGGGGAACTTCGGCTGGCTCTCCTGGACAGGGCAAAAGGACGTGCCGACGTTGGTCGCCAGCCTGACGCCGCCCGGCAACAGCCATACCTATATCAATCCATACAATCTGGATGATCATGAGGTTTCCCCTGGCGACTGGGTGCGAGGCAAGCCCGGCGTCTCCAATGCCCGCGAAGTGCGCGACGCGCTGGACCTGCTGCTGACGCTGGACATTATTGTACCGGTGTGGGACGCGGCGAGTGGGGCGGGCGGCATGATGGCCTATCAGGTATCTGATTTTGCCGTTGTGCGTCTGCTCGATTACCAACTGCCGCAGCAGGATCGCATTACGGTACAGTTCTTGGGCTACACCACCTGCGCCAGCAGCAATGCCAATCCGGCCGCCGGCAATGATGCTGTGGCTGCCGAACAAGGCGCTCCTATGGTCATTGACGTATTGGCAAATGACACGGATGCTGATGGCGATGCGCTGGTAGTGGCGGCGGTGAGTACCCCAGGGCATGGCACGGCCGTCATCAATCCCGACAACACCATTACCTATGAATCGAACGTCGGCTTTGTCGGCACGGACAGCTTCATCTATGTCATTGCCGATGGGCACGGGGGTTCAGCCAATGCGACGGTCACCGTTTCTGTAACCCCCGTTGCCGCCGCGTGTGAACTGTATCCCATTGCCTTGCACAGCAGCATCCTGGATGGCGTCCCGGTGAATGGTTTCGTGAAGCACATCGAGAACGGCACTGCGCCTGGCGAGTTTGGCTGGTTGAGTTGGACGGGCAGCACCAGTGTGTCTGCTCTGGCAACCAGCCTGACGCCCCCCGGAGACAGCCATACTTACGTAAACCCCTTCCTGCCCGATGATCATGTGGTTTCGGTGACAGATTGGGTTGGGGGGAAACCAGGGGTTTCTAATGACAAGCAGCTGCGCGATGCGCTCAATGCGTTGCAATCATTGGGCACGATCACGGTTCCTATCTGGGATGCGACCAGCGGGTCCGGAGCAGACTTGCGTTATCAGGTGTCCGCGTTTGCTAACGTGCGGCTGATGGCTTATCAGTTACCCAACAATGACCGTATCTCCATACAGTTCTTGGGGTACACGGTCTGCCAGGACAGTGGGAACAATCTGGCTGCCGGGCAGGGCGCTGTTGTAATGGAGGATGATACGGCCGTTGCCGTCAACGTTCCATCCCAAAGCAGCGCCCCATTCGGCGGTGTTGTGGCGCCGACAAGCGTCACAACACCAGCCCTGGGGGGTGCGGTCATCAGCCAGAATGGCATGTATGCGCACATCCCGGCCCCAAACTTTGGGTCGCCGATACCTTCTCCTACACGGTTTACGATAGCGCTGATGGTATAACCTGACTGCTGTTTACAGCCGCGCTTTAGCCGACAGTGCAGTCAACCAAAATCGCCCAGTTGGGCTTGATTAGATGATAGGATTCATATGGTCTGGAGATAATCTGCATAGACTATCTCCAGACCACGCTGATTTATAACATTGTGGGGTTGAATAATTATGCCCAAAACAGACAAGACGTCTGGCAGCCAAAGAGAACCAATTGCCATCGTTGGCATCGGCTGTCGTTTTCCTGGCGGAGCCAACTCGCCTGACGCTTTTTGGAACTTATTGATTAATCAAGTAGATGCTATTCAAGATGTCCCAGCCAATCGTTTTGCTGTGGACCCCATTTATGATCCCAAACCGGGTACACCGGGTAAAACGTGCAGCCGGTGGGGTGGCTTTATCAACGATATCGATCAGTTTGATGCCGCCTTTTTTGGTATTTCACCCAGAGAAGCTGCACGTATGGACCCGCAGCAGCGACTCATGTTAGAAGTCGCGTGGGATGCCTTGAAAGATGCCGGGCAATCACCACAGGCATTGGCAGGATCGTCAACAGGTGTTTTTGTCGGCGTCTCTACAGTTGATTATGAAAACATCCAGCTGTTTTTTGACAGTCCGGACAATATTGACATTTATGCCTTAACCGGTGGTGGCCGGCACACGCTGGCTGGACGCCTCTCTTATATGCTTAATGTGACAGGCCCCAGTTTTGCATTAGACACTGCCTGTTCTTCTTCGCTGGTCGCTGTTCATCTGGCCTGCCAGAGCTTGCAATCCGGGGAATGTAGTCAGGCGATTGTGGGAGCAGTCAATCTTGTTCTGATCCCCGAAACGACGATAGGGTTTTCGCAAGCTAAGGCACTCTCGCCAGACGGTCGTTGTAAGTTTGGCGATGCCCGCGCCAACGGGTTTGTGCGCAGCGATGGGGTTGGCGTTGTTATTCTCAAGCCATTCACTCAGGCACAGGCAGATGGGGACTTTGTATATGCTGTCATCAAGGGAACGGCCGTTAACAATGATGGACGCAGCAGTGGCCTTCTCACCGTACCCAGCCAGCAAGGGCAGGAACAACTTCTGCGACAGGCATATCAAGACGCGGGTGTGTCCCCTGGCAATGTACAATATGTTGAAGCGCATGGCACAGGTACCAGTGTGGGCGATCCGATTGAATTGCAAGCTTTGGGTAATGTCCTGCAGGAGGGGCGAGCAGAAGGCGACGTCTGCCTGGTTGGGTCTGTCAAGACAAATATTGGGCATACCGAAGCAGCCGCAGGACTGGCCGGGCTTATCAAGGTGGCACTGAGCTTACAGCATGGATTGATTCCCTCAACTCTCCATTTGGAGACACCGAATCCGAAAGTGCCGTGGGGTAGTATACCGTTGCAAATACCAACAGAAGCGTTGCCCTGGACAGTGGATGAGGAACGGCCGTTTTTGGCCGGAGTCAGTGCGTTTGGCATTTCAGGGACAAATGCCCATGTTGTGCTGACAGCGCCAGATAAACCAATCGCCAGCCCAAAACAAAGCAGATATGCTGAGCAGCCACATCTGTTTGTCACCTCAGCCCATACGCCAGCCGCGTTGCAAGAGAGTATCCATCGCTACCAACGTTTTTTGTCGGCAGAGGAAACGGCCGCTTCCTGGCCTGATCTCTGCTTTAGCTCGGCTGTCAGGGCAGATCATTATGACTATCGGTTGGCATTGGTTGCGCGTACAAAAGAGGAACTACTCACACAGTTAGCCAAACAGTCAGCGACAGGAGTTGCTGTCAAGCCAGCCCGTCCCGGTAAAATCGCATTTGTGTTTCCTGGACAAGGGTCGCAGTGGATTGGTATGGGGCGAACGCTCCTGGCAGCAGAACCCGTCTTTGCCCAGGCTTTGACCGCCTGTGACAAAGCTTTGCAAGCGCACGTTGACTGGTGTTTGCTCGATCTGCTGCAAAACGAAAAGGCGCTGACCGCTGTTGATGTCATCCAACCCGCTATTTTTGCCATCCAGGTTGCGCTGGCGGCGTTGTGGCGCTCCTGGAACATCGAACCGGATGTCGTGATCGGGCAAAGTATGGGTGAAGTCGCGGCAGCTTGTGTCAGCGGCGCGTTAACATTAGCAGATGCGACAAAAATCATCTGCCACCGCAGCCAGCTTGTGAAAACAAGCCACAGTGGCCAGGGCGCGATGGCTGTTGTCGGATTGTCGCGTATTGAGGCAGAAGTCTTTTTGTCTGGCTATGAACAGCAGGTAGCTGTCGCCGTCAGCAGCAGCCCACGATCAACGGTGCTCTCTGGTGATATAACGGCGCTGGATGCTGTCTTGGCGCAAATTGAAGGGCAGAACATTTTCTGCCGCCGCATCAATGTTGATTACGCCTCACACAGTTCTCACGTGGACCCTCTGCTACCAAAACTGGCGCAGATATTGGCCGATGTTGCTCCCCAACAAACGGCCGTTCCCATGATTTCGACTGTGACAGGAGTGTTGGTGACAGGCAATGAAATGGATGCCCGTTATTGGTGTGATAATTTGAGAAAACCCGTTCTGTTTGCCGAGACGGTGCGATCTCTTCTAGCTGATGGATATGATACATTTATCGAGATCAGCCCGCATCCCGTTGTGCTGAGTGCCCTTCAACAGTGCGCCCAACAGGCAGGTAAGGAAACTGTGTTGCTACCCTCCTTGCACCGTGAAATGGACGAGAAAGGAGCGATGTTGGAATCATTGGGGCATCTCTATGTAAAAGGTCACAACATTAACTGGGAACAGCTTTATCCGCCAACTGATTGCCACTATGTAAAGCTGCCAGCCTATCCCTGGCAGCGTGAATCTTTCTGGACGACGTGGGAAATGACCGTGGCTCCCCGATCTTACTACCAGGATACGGCCCAGCATCCACTGCTGTCGGGTCATCTGCAATCTGCTGCCCAATCCAATACACATCACTGGGAAATGGAAATAGGGGCCAAAAAGCAGCCTTATTTACAAGATCATCGTGTGCGCCAAAAAGTGACCATGCCTACAACAGCCTTCATCGAAATGGCGCTGGCTGCTGCTGGCGAGTGTCTGGACACAGACGAACCTCTTGTTGTAAACGATATGACACTGCAAGAAGTGTTGCACCTGCCCGACGACGGCGGAAATGTTGTTCAGGTTATGGTAGAGAGAGAAAGCAGCACACAGGCAACGTTTGCGATATTTAGCCAGGGTGGAGATAGTACATGGCAGCAGCACGTCAAGGGCTATGTCAGCCGGCCGACAGGTGATTCTATACCCGTTGGTGAACCGCTGCCGACGATACAGGACAGGTGCCCCCAAATTATCTCAGCCCAGTCTCATTATGATGCCATGGATGCTGTGGGGATTCAATATGGCCCTGCTTTCCAAGGCATTCAACGCATCTGGAAGCGAGAAGGAGAGGCGTTGGCCCATATCACGCTGCCGATGGCTGCCGGGCAATCTCATGCCTATCATATTCACCCTGCTCTGCTGGATGCCTGTTTACAAGTCACACTGTCGGTCGTACCTGAAGGTTCGCTGTTCCTGCCAGTGGGCATTGAGCAGTTCCAATTGTATGCCCCGCTGCCACAGACCGTTTGGAGCCATATCGCACTCCGTCCACAAGGTGATGATCATAAGTTGCTGATTGGCGATTTACACCTGCGGGATGAAGCCGGTGCGGTGCTGGCACAGCTTTCGGGTTTGTCCATCCGGAATATTCAGGCTAAACCTGAGCAGGAAATGTTTGCCGACTGGCTTTATCATCTTGGCTGGCAAGAGCAGAAATTGGATATAGAAGACGCTACGCACACTGCACCAAGCTGCTGGGTGTTGTTTGGGAACATGGATGGGGTTGGTGGACATCTACAACGGCTGCTTAGCGAAAAAGGAGAGCAGGTCATATTGATTTCGGTTGGCAAAGAATATAACAAGCTCAGTGCCGATCATTACCAGATTAACCCAGGGCACGCACCGGATTATGACCAACTGCTGTCGGAGATTACGAACACACACGCTTTGCATGGCGTAGTTCATTTGTGGGGCGCCGTGGCCGAGCCAAAACAAACGACATTGACCCAGTTGCAACAGGCACAAGAAATAACCTGTGGCACTGTACTGTATCTTGTCCAGGTGTTAGCACAGTATACGGCAAAACAGGGGATAGTGGCCTTTCACCCCCGGCTATGGCTGATCACGGCAGGTACACAATCTGTCACATCCGATGAAGTCGTTTCCCCTGCCAGCGCATCACTTTGGGGGCTGGGTCGTGTCATCATGCATGAACAACCTGCCCTTCATTGCACAAATATTGATCTGAGCCTACAGGTGTGTGAGGCGGAGATCGAAGCGCTTTCTCGTGAACTGCTGACCTCGCCAGCGGAAACTCATCTGGCCCTGCGCGGGGAGAAACGGTATGTGGGGCGGTTACAACAACATGTTGCCGATGCAGGACGAGGTTCTGAGACCAGTAAGATAGTTGATATTCGGGAAACGGCCGTTTCTCTTCGCACCAGAACGCCAGGCATTTTAGAAAACCTGTCTCCCCACCTGGTAGAACGGCTCCAGCCTGGCCCGAATGAAGTTGAGATTGAAGTTCAGGCGACGGGACTCAACTTTGCTGATGTCATGAAAGCGTTGGGCATTTATCCCGGCATTACACCTGAGACAACTAGATTAGGCATTGAGTGCGCCGGTGTGGTAACGGCCGTTGGTGAGCATGTACAAAATGTATCAGTTGGTGATGAAGTGGTCGCCATTGCCAGCCAAACCTTTGGCGCCTTTGCTGTCGCCCCGGCAGATTACGTCGCTGCCAAACCACAACAGATGGATTTTGTGGAAGCGGCGACCTTGCCCGTCTCTTACCTGACCGCTTACTATGCCTTACATGAGTTGGGACGGCTGCGGGCTGGTGAACGGGTGCTGATTCACGCTGCTTCTGGCGGGGTTGGATTAGCAGCCGTGCAAATTGCCCAACAAGCAGGCGCTGAAGTTTTCGCTACAGCCGGCACACCCGAAAAACGATCCTATTTGCGCTCAATTGGCATCCAGCACGTCATGGATTCCCGTTCTCTCGCGTTTGCTCGCGAAATCAGGCAACAAACAAATGGCGAAGGCGTTGATGTCGTGCTGAATTCGCTGTCGGGTGCGGCCATCGAGAAAGGGCTGGCGCTCATGCGCTCTGGCGGCCGTTTTCTGGAGCTGGGCAAACGAGACATCTATGAAGATCGCCGCCTGGGGATGGCTCTGTTCAAGAAAAATGTGGCCTTCTTTGCCGTTGATTTAGATCCAGACCGTCTGTTTGCTGAACTGCGCCCTTTGATTTCGCCTGTATTTCAAACAATGATGACGCGCCTGAATGCTGGCGAGTGGTCGCCGCTGCCCGCATCCACATTTCCCCTCTCGCAAGCACAAGATGCTTTCCGCTATATGGCACAGTCCCGGCACATCGGCAAAATTGTTCTTTTGCCAAGAGCCGAACTAGAAGTAAAGGTCGTTATTCCCCCGTCAAAACGCGCCGTGATTCAAGCAGATGGCAGCTATTTGATCACCGGTGGTTTTGGCGGGTTGGGCCTGGCAGTCGCGCAATGGCTGGCAAATCAGGGGGCAAGAAATCTGATATTGGTGGGGCGCAGTGGTGCAGAAACGGCCGTTGAACCCATTCTGCAACAAATGGAAAATCAGGGAATTCGCATCCTGCGTGGGCAGGCAAATGTTGCCTGTGCCGAGCAACTGGCTGATATTGTGTCACAAGCTCGTGCTACAATGCCCCCTCTGCGAGGTGTCATTCATGCAGCCGGTGTGTTAGACGATGGCATTCTCCCGCAGTTGAACTGGGATCGGTTCGAGCGAGTCATGGCCCCTAAGATTCATGGAACCTGGAACTTGCACCAACTGACATTGGGCGATCCGCTTGACTTTTTCATCCTCTTTTCCTCAGCGGCTGCGCTGATTGGTTCACCTGGACAGGGTAACTACTCAGCCGCCAACGCTTTTTTGGATGCGTTTGCGCATTATCGCCAGTCGCAGGGGCTGCCCGCATTAAGTATCAACTGGGGACCCTGGTCCGAGACTGGGCTGGCCGCCCGACCAGATCGGGGCGAACGGCTCGCTTTTCGTGGGATGAAAAGCATGACTCCAGAACAGGGGATAACGGCCTTTGCCCAACTGCTGTCTCAATCAACGGCTCAGGTCGGGGTGATGCCAATGGATTGGGCACGCTGGCAGCAATTTTACGCGGATGCCGGGCAACTTCCCTTGTTCGCACAATTTGTTGACGGTGGCAAGGATCAAACGGATGCGGGCCATAATACTATCTCTTTCGATGATCTGGCACACATGGATGCAGCATCACGCCAGGGCGCGTTATCTGGACTGTTAAGCGAACAATTCGCCCAGGTTTTGGGCTTAACAAGTACACATATTGATGTTTACAAGCCGTTGATCAACCTCGGTATGGATTCCCTGATGGCCGTTGAGTTTAAGAATCGCCTTCATACCAGTTTAGGTGTTTCTTTGCCTCTTGCTGATTTGCTAAAAGGGTCAAGTATTACCGATGTGACGCATCAATTGATTGCCTCCTACTTTCCCACAATACAAAGTGAAAACGGATCTGATAATCGTGAACATAAAAGTCATGGGCATGGACAGGCAGATAATGCTAGTCAACTCACCGCTTTACTGGCTCAAGTAGAACAGTTATCAGATGCAGAAGTGCAGGCTTTGCTTGGCAGCAGTTCTGTCAACTAAGCCAGAGGAGGCATTTTATGACTGATATAAGCCATCGCCTATCATCTTTATCCTCTGAAAAATTGGCCTTGTTGCAGCAGTTATTGCAGCAGAAAAAAGTGGACACATCGGCTGTGATGATGCCCCAACCACGCGAGGAACGGCCGTTTCCTCTTTCTTTTGCCCAGGAACGTCTATGGTTCATTCACCAGTTCGACGAACAACAAAGCTCTACCTATAATGTCCCTGCCGCTTACCGGTTGGAAGGGCCGCTAGACATTAATGCACTCTCTCACAGCCTCAACGCATTGGTACAACGCCATGAAGTGCTGCGTACTTGCTTCATTGTCGAGGAAGACCAACCACAGCAGAAAATTTTACCTGCTACACAATTAGAAATCCCGCTCATTGATTTAAGCCATCATCCAGAAACAGCACAAATGGAACAGGTCACGCAGGAAATCCATACAGAAACCGAATATCGCTTTGCACTTGACAAAGAGATGCCCCTCCGAGCCAGAATCTTGCGACTGCACGAGCATTGCCATATTTTGCTGGTCAATATCCATCACATCGCCTCCGATACATGGTCTGGTCGTATTGCCGCCCGCGATATTCATGCTTTTTATCACGCTTGCCGCAGTGGCAATGCGCCTGATCTGCCTGCGCTGCCTGTGCAGTACGCTGATTATGCTATCTGGCAGCGTCAATGGTTGACTGGAAAACGCCTGGAGCAGTTGTTGACCTTTTGGCAGGAAAATCTGACAGACATACCACATCTTTTGGAACTGCCAACTGATTACCCACGTTCATCTGAACCGATAAATCAGGGTGCGCAACAGGCATTTGCTTTGTCGCCGGACCTGAGCGCCTCTTTGAAACAGCTTAGCCAAGAACAGGGAACCACGCTGTTCATGACTTTGCTGGCTGCTTATCAAGTTTTACTGTACCGTTACACGGGTCAGCAAGCATTTCTGGTTGGTTCACCGGTGGCGAATCGCAATCGGACAGAAGTGGCTGATCTGGTGGGCTTTTTTGCCAACACCTTAGTTTTCCGAGCCAGTTTAGACGGCCAACTGCCCTTTCTCGCTTTGTTAAAACAGGTCCGGGCGAACTGCTTACAAGTTTATGAGCATGAAGAGCTGCCCCTCGCTCGCTTACTGGAAACATTGCAATTAGAACGCTTGCCCAATCAACACCCACTTTTTCAAGTGACTTTTTCTTTGCAAGATGCCCAGTTTAGTCAATTGTCACTGCCCGATTTAACGATCAAACCGATTCCTGTCACTACACAAACCACGAAATTCGATCTCACCTTATCCCTGTTTGATAACGGTTCAGATATCAGTGGTTACGTTGAATATAACATAGGGCTATTTCAGGCAGATACAATCGCTTCACTGGTGGCGCAATGGCAGACATTGCTGGAAAGCATTGTCTCTCACCCTGAGCAGCAAATCGCGTTCTTGCCTTTGTTGTCTGACAAACAGTATCAACAAATTGTTTATGATTGGAACAAGCCTTCTCGCGAACGGCCGTTTACACCTACATTTGTTCACCACCTTCTTGAACGTGAAGCTGCTCGCGTGGGGGGGGAAACGGCCGTTGTGGGGCTTGAAAATGGAAGCGGCAATGTACCCACTCAATGTTTGACTTATGCCGAGTTAAACGGCCGTGCCAATCAATTAGCACACTATCTGCGAACATTGGGCGTCGGTGCGGAAACACGGGTCGGGCTTTGCCTCTCACGCTCACCTGATATGCTGCTCAGCATTTTCGGGATTCTAAAAGCAGGCGGGGCCTATGTACCACTGGATCCGACTTATCCCCAAGAACGTCTGGCTTACATGATCGCAGACAGCCAAATGCCCGTTATTCTAACACACCAATCATTGCAAACCCTGCTGCCAAAAAACAGTGCGCAAATCGTTTGCCTGGATACAGCCTGGGAACAGATCGCCCCATATCCTGATACCGCACCAGATGAAAATATCACACCAGGCAATCTTGCTTACGTTATTTACACATCTGGTTCTACAGGACAGCCGAAGGGGGTGCAAGTTACCCATGAAAATTTATTCTATTCTACTCAGGCTCGGGTGTCTGTTTACGAGCATCCGGTGCAAAGGTTTTTGTCGCTCTCTTCCTTTGCTTTTGACAGTTCTGTGGCTGGCATCTTTTGGAGTTTATGCTATGGGGGGACGCTTTTCCTGGCAACAGAAGATCAGCAGCGTGATCCCCGGCATTTAGGGCGCTTAATTGCCCAACACCAGATAACGCACTTGCTGTGTCTGCCCACGTTGTATGATTTGATTCTAACTGAAAGTACACCAGAGCAGCTTGCTTCGTTGCAAACGGCCGTTGTCGCTGGTGAAGCCTGCTCACCGGCCATTGTGCGTCATCATTACGAAAACTTCAACTCAACACCTCTCTATAATGAGTATGGCCCAACAGAAGCAGCAGTCTGGAGCAGTGTATACGCCTGCTCACTGAATGAAGTCGAACATTTACATACAGTTCTGATTGGTCGTGCTGCCCCCCATGCCCAACTATATATTCTGGATGATCGCCTACAACCGGCGCCAACGGGAGCGCCCGGTGAGTTATATATTGGAGGCGTTGGAATCACACGCGGCTACCAACATCGGCCACGCATGACTGCCGAGAAATTTATCCCCAATTCATTTGCACGCCCCAATGACCCTGACGCTCAATTAGCAGCGGGCAGTCGCTTGTATAAAACGGGTGATCTGGCCCGATATTTACCAGATGGGCAGATTCAGTTTTTGGGTCGTGTAGATCATCAAGTGAAAATACGTGGTTTTCGCATTGAACTAGATGAAATTGAAATCAGACTAGAACAACTCCCTGAAGTGCAGCGTGCGGTGGTCGCCGCTTATGCGTATGAACAGAATGCACAACGATTGGCCGCTTATCTGGTTTTTGTGCCGGGCAAACATGTGGAAGCCCAAACCCTGCGCGCTTTTCTGCAAAACCAACTTCCTGCTTACATGATCCCCACCAGTTTCACCTCCTTAGATAAGATACCCCTGCTGCCAAATGGGAAAGTAGACCGCAATGCGCTGCCCGCACCAACTGCAAATCTGCTCACAACAGACGGCGTCACTTTACCAGAAACCCCAACTGAACAAATAATCGCCGACATCTGGCGCGACCTGCTCACCTTAGAACAGATATCTATCCATGATAATTTCTTTGAACTAGGGGGTCATTCTCTGTTAGCCACACAGTTAGCTTCGCGCATTCGCCGCATATGCCAGATTGACCTGCCGCTCAAAATATTCTTTGAAGCGCCAACTATCGCCGCGCTGGCACAGATTATTGACCAGAAGCAGGCTTTCAAGTCAAACCGTGTTGAACAAAGACAGGGAATTACCGATTCTATTCAACCCGTTCCGCGTGCAAATGAATACCCGTTATCCTTTGCTCAGCAGCGATTGTGGTTTCTGGATCGGCTTGTAGGTCATCATCCGGTTTATAATCTGCCGACCACTCTGCGCCTGTGCGGCCAGTTAAACATACCGTTATTAGAGCAAAGTCTTAATGAAATCATCAATCGCCACGAGATATTGCGAACCACATTTATCTTGTCATCGGATAATCAGGCTGTGCAAAAAGTTGCCCCTGTGCTGCCAATCAGTTTAGACGTTGCCGATTTATCTGCACTGCCTGACCATGAACGGGAGGCAGCAGCACAAAAGCAGTTAGCGACAGAAGCACGACGGCTCTTTGATTTGTCAGTCGGGCCGCTGCTGCGGGGGTGTCTCCTGCGCCTTGCACCGGAAGAACATATTTTGCTGCTCACATTACATCATATTATCGCCGATGGTTGGTCGGTTGGTATTTTATTGGACGAGTTGTTTACAATTTATCAAAGTTTAACGATTGACAGATATCCTGCCTCCTTGCCACCTCTGGTTGTTCAATATGCTGATTTCGCAGTCTGGCAGCGCCGTTATCTTCAAGCTGAGCGGCTGGAAACACAGCTTGCTTATTGGCATGATAAGCTGGTGGGATTACCCGAACTAGATTTACCTAGAGATTATCCAAGACCGGCCGTTCCTTCCGGTAAAGGAAGCCAACATATTTTCCATTTGTCCTCAACATTGACACAACAACTAAACGAATTGAGCCAGCAAGAGCAGGCATCTCTGTTTATGGTCTTGCTGGCTGCGTTTCAGACACTGCTGTATCGCTACACCCAACAAACAGATATTGCTGTTAGTACGCCTGTTGCCAATCGTAACCATATGGAAATCGAGCATTTGATTGGCGCTTTTGTTAATACGTTGGTCATTCGCACCGATTTGAGGCAGCAGCCAACGTTTAGCGAACTGCTGCATCGCGTTAAGCAAACAGCTTTAGAGGCTTATGCAAATCAAGATTTGCCTTTTGAATTGTTGGTCGAAAAATTACAGCCGGAACGTGATTTGGGCAAAAACCCATTAAGCCAGGTTGTTTTTGCACTGCAAAACGCCCCTGTTCCGGATGTCTTCGTGCCAGAGTTAACGGTATCTCCCTTTTTACTGGACACGGGCACAGTCCGTTTTGATCTGGAGTGTCATATGTGGACAGAGAACGGCCGTTTGCAAGGCGCGTTCATTTACAGCACAGATTTGTTTACAGCGGAAACCATCAACAGGACGGCTGCTCATTTCCAAAATTTGCTGACTAAAATCGTCGCTGCGCCTCATACGCCTGTTAGCAACTTCACCTTCTTAACCACAACGGAACAAGCCCTGTTTGAGAGATGGAACCAGACAAGAGTACCTGCTTCCTCTCGATCTGTGCCTGAACTGGTGGCTAAGCAGGCTGTCGCGAGGCCCGATGCAACGGCCGTTGTGCCAGCCGAGAACAGATCACCACTGACCTATGAAGAACTCAACCGGCGCGCCAACCAAATCGCCCACTATTTGCAACGGCAGGGTATTGGGCCAGAAAAGCCCGTTGCCGTTTGCCTGAACCGGTCACCAGAGATGATCATCACGTTGCTCGGTATCCTTAAAGCAGGTGGGGCTTATGTGCCACTAGACCCACAACATCCCACAGAACGGTTAGCTTACGTTCTCGATGATCTCTGTCAATCATATCCTGATTTAATCCTGATCACAGAAACCGCTCTCATCGAAAGCCATCTACCTCAAAACATATACAATACCCTTTTGCTGGACCAGCAATGGGAGACCCTCGGCACAGAAAAAGCAAATGATCCAGACAGCCGCCTTTTGCCTGAGCAGATCGCTTACATCATTTACACGTCTGGCTCGACAGGAAAGCCAAAAGGGACACAGCTCACACATGCGGGGCTGTTGAATTTAGTTACCTGGCATCAACACAACTTTTTGGTTTCGCCCACGGATCGGATGACACATTTGTCTGGATTAGGTTTTGATGCAGCTGTTTGGGAAATATGGGCAGCGTTGGTCAGTGGGGCATCCCTTTACCTACCTCCTGAACATTTGCGCCTATCCCCTTCGCAGTTGCGTGATTGGATGGTAACTCAGCAAATTACTAAATCGTTTGTGCCAACTCCCCTGGCGGCGAATCTGATGACCTTGCCCTGGCCCGAAGACGCATCTTTGGAGATGCTGTTAACTGGTGGGGATCGACTGCGAATCTATCCCCCAACAACACTCCCTTTTCAGGTAATTAACAATTACGGGCCAACTGAATACACTGTTGTCACAACCTCGACGATTGTGCCTGCTGTTGATGAACCATCACCCGAATATGCAGCGCCCACCATTGGTCGTCCGATTGCTAATACAGAATTATACATATTGGATCAACAGATGATGCCCGTTGCAGTCGGCGTTTATGGCGAGTTGTATATATCAGGAGCAGGGATAGCGCGGGGATACTTGCGGCGTCCTGCGCTTACGGCTGAACGTTTCCTGCCTAATCCTTTCAGTCATGAACCTGGTAGTCGTCTGTATCGCACCGGTGACAAAGTAAGGTATTTGCCAGACGGCCGTTTAGAGTTCGCCGGTCGTCTGGATCATCAGGTACAGATCAGGGGTTTTCGTATCGAACCCGGTGAAATCGAAGCCACCCTTATAGCCCACCCCGATGTTCATGACAGCATCATCTTGACCATGCCCAATGAACAGCACATGGACACAAACCTGGTTGCCTGTGTTGTGCCCAATGGCGCTTATCGAAAAACAGTTGAATCAGACGAATCAGCCTTTATTCAGAAGATCCACACATACCTGACCACGCAGTTACCCGCTTACATGATACCAACCACACTTATCCTGCAAGACGAATTGCCGCTAACGCCTAACGGAAAAGTAGACCGGCAGGTGTTGATAGCTTCAATAAAAGACAAATTGACGACCTCGCGCCACACTACTTATACACCGCCCAATAACCAGTTGGAGAAAAAAATTGCCGCCATATGGCAAGAATCCCTAAAAATCGAGCGTGTTGGTCGGCACGACAACTTCTTCGATCTGGGTGGTCACTCGCTTTTGCTGGTTCAGGTGCAAGAGCGGCTTGCACAACAGCTTGATCAACCTGTTTCGCTGCAACTCTTGTTCAAATACACGACTGTTGTTGCCCTGGCAAGTTATTTAGGGCAGCAACAAGAGGAGCAAGGTCAAAAGCAACCCATTCAGCATGAAGTTATGGCACGGGCTACAGCCCGACGCACTGCTGTTCAGCAACATCATATAGAACGACACAGAGCACGCGTAAGAAAGGGTTGATACAGAATGGAAAATACAGACTCCCTCTACAACATCGCCATTATTGGGATGGCTGGCCGCTTTCCGGGGGCAGCTAATGTCAACGAATTCTGGCAAAACCTGAGCCAGGGCACCGAAAGCATCGCTACGTTAGATAATGAAACATTGCTGGCTGCTGGTGTGCCACCACAGTTGCTGCAAGACTCCCACTATGTCAAAGCAAAGGGTGTTTTAGCTGATGCAGATTGTTTTGATGCCCGATTTTTTAAGATCAACCCACACGAAGCGGCTTTGATGGATCCCCAACAGCGTCTTTTTCTGGAATGCGCCTGGCACGCTCTGGAAGATGCAGGTCACACCCCAGATCGCTTTAACGGCCGTGTTGGAATCTACGCCGGGAGCAATCTAAACACCTATTTGCTACGCAATATCCTGGCACACCCCGATTACAGCAACAGCTACCAGGCAGTTATTAGCAACGATAAGGATTTTATCACGACCCAGGTCGCATATCGCTTGAATCTCAGGGGGCCGGCCGTAACCGTACAGACCGCCTGTTCCACTTCGCTGGTTGCCGTGCATTTAGCTTGCCAGAGCTTACTCAATTGGGAATGTGATATGGCATTGGCCGGTGGATCTGCGGTGACAGTGCCACTTGCCTCAGGCTACCTGTACGAAGAAGGGGGCGTGACTTCGCCGGATGGGCATTGTCGGGCCTTTTCGGCCGACGCCCAAGGGACGGTTGGCGGCAATGGCGTGGGAATCGTTGTCTTGAAACGGCTCTCTGACGCTTTGGCTGATGGCGATTCTATCCTGGCGGTCATCAAGGGATCGGCGATCAACAACGATGGTTCACGCAAGATCGGCTATACTGCTCCTGGCGAAGATGGACAGGTCGAAGTCATCGCTGAGGCATTGGCCATCGCAAATGTCCCTGCTGACTCGATTGGCTACATCGAAGCACACGGCACAGGTACATTATTGGGCGATCCGATAGAAGTTGCAGCCCTGAATCGCGCCTTTCGTTTGCAAACAGATGCCCAACAGTTTTGCTACCTCGGATCGGTGAAAAGCAACATCGGTCATCTGGATGCGGCGGCTGGTATTGCGGGTTTGATTAAAACGGTGCTGTCCCTACACCACCGACAAATACCACCTCATCGTTATGCTCATCGGCTCAATCCGTATATGGATTTTGCCAACAGCCCCTTTTTGCTCTCATCTGAATTACAAGCCTGGCCGGCCAAAGATCATCCGCGCCGCGCCGGTGTCAGTTCCTTTGGTATTGGCGGCACAAATGCTCACATCATTTTAGAAGAAGCGCCAGCACAGGCACAGAGTTCGCCAACACCCCATGAGCAGCTTGTACTCCTATCTGCAAAAACAACACAAAGCCTTGATACGCTAACAGCAGCGCTGGCTGATCATTTGCGCCAACATCCCGGTTTGAACCTGGCCGATGCCGCCTATACGCTCCAAGTTGGGCGGCAGCATTTTGAGCAGCGACGTGCTTTGCTCTGCCGTACTGTCTCCGATGCGATCTCAGCGTTAGAAGCGCCAGACACAGGGCGACTTTTGTCGGCAACGGCTCCAGATGCGCCACCGGGACTCGTTTTTATGTTCCCCGGACAAGGGGCGCAGTACGTCAACATGGGGCGCGGCCTGTATGAGCATATCGCCTTGTTTCAGGATGTACTTGACCAATGTGCAGATTTGTTAAAACCCACCCTGGGCATCAATTTGCTGGATGTCCTGTATCCACCGGTTGAAATGGAAGCGGCAGCAGCCGAACAATTGAAACAAACCGCTCTGGCGCAGCCAGCCTTATTTGCCGTTGAATATGCGCTGGCGACAGTGTGGCGGACATGGGGTGTAACGCCACAGGCAATGATTGGGCACAGTTTGGGAGAGTATGTGGCTGCGTGTTTGGCCGGTGTCTTTACGTTGGAAGATGCGCTGGCAATTGTAGCCAAACGCGGGCAGTTGATGCAGCAATTACCGGCAGGGGCAATGCTGGCAGTTTTTTTGCCAGCAACGGCCGTTCATCCCTTCTTGCATGAAGAACTATCGCTGGCGGCTGTCAATCGCCTTGATTTATCTGTAGTGTCGGGGACAGAAACGGCCATTACCACCTTGCAAGCACAATTGGCGCAGCAAAATATACAATACCGCCGCTTGCATACCTCTCATGCCTTTCATTCACAGATGATGGAACCGATACAAGAGGAATTTGCTACTTGCGTTGCCCAGTTTGAACGCCATGCGCCGCAAATCCCCATTATATCCAACGTCACAGGTAGATGGCTCACCACAACCGAAGCCATCAATCCCGCCTATTGGTCCAACCATCTACGCCAGCCGGTTCAATTTGCAGCCAGTGTACAAACCGCCGCAGCAGACACAAATCCTCTCTTTCTAGAAGTAGGACCAGGACACACGTTGCAGTCATTCACACAACAACATCTATCTATTGCATCGCTGCCCCATCCCCAGGAAAAAACAGCAGATACCACATTTCTGCAAACGGCCGTTGCCCGCCTTTGGCTGGCGGGACAAACATTGGACTGGGAAAGAATGCATGATGCAGGCAGACGTCGCCGTGTTTCTCTGCCTGGCTATGCTTTTGATCGTAAACGCCACTGGATATCGCCACACGCATCAACCACACCACAAAAACAGAGTGGGAAGCGCGCCAACATTCATGAATGGCTCTATCTGCCGACCTGGCAGCCAATCAGTTTGCCAACGCCTGATCTACCGCCAACAAATTGGCTCATATTGATCGATCATACCCAAATCGAACAAGCTTTAGCCAGTTGGCTAGGCGAAATTGGGCATACATGGACGTTCATGCGTGACAGCCATGATGTCGAAGGCTACCTTGCTGTCTTAGAAAACGAAAAGCCGCAACGTATCATTTATTGTGCAACGGGCCAATTTGACTTTACAGAATGGCTGAAGCTGGCCCAAGCTTTGAGCAAAACCACATCTATCACCCATGTCGATATCCTGACTCATCAGGCGCAGCAGGTCAGTTATCATGAATTACCTGATGCAGAACAATGCCTGCTGTTGGGAGCAGCACCCGTTTTTGCTCAGGAATACCCACATATCACACTGCGCTGCATTGACATCGCTGCTGCCCCTTTTTCAGTTACCATCGAAAATGACAAATTGTTTGTGACCGAACTGCTAACCACACCTGAGTACCCGTTTGTTGCTTTTCGTGGTCAACGTCGTTGGATACAAGCATTTGCTCCCGTTGCCCCACCAAACAAGAGGGGGCTGCCGCTGCGTACAGAAGGCGTTTACTTGATCACCGGCGGCTTGGGACGTATCGGGCGTACATTAGCTCGTTATTTGGTTGAGCAATATCAAGCAAAGCTCATTCTCACCAGCCGCACTGGTTTGCCTCCTCGCCCCGAATGGACGCAGTGGCTGACCGCAGCAAATGAAACAAGCGAGCGCATCCGCTTTGTGCAGGAGATGGAAGACCGGGGAGCAAAATTGCATCTATTTGCCGTTGATGCGGCTGATCCAATCCAGATGGAGGCTTTGTTCAGAGAAGTTGAGCAATCTTTTGGGGCGCTGCATGGTGTGCTTCATCTGGCGGCTGTGACAAATGATGAGATCGTCATCCCCATACCAGAGATAGATATGGCACAGGTACAGCGATTGCTACGTCCCAAAGTTGAGGGAACGCAACTGCTGGCAAATTTATTAACCCAACGCCAGATGGATTTCTGTGTTCTTTTCTCCTCAACAGCAGCGCAGCTTGGTGGGCTGGGATTCACTGTTTATGCTGCTGCCAACCGGTTTATGGATGGCATGGCCCAGGCACAACAGATTACATCCAGAACGCCCTGGTTAAGCATCAATTGGGATGGCTGGCAATTTACCGGAAATGCACCAGGTAAAACAAAGCAACAGCAGTTAGGACAAACTGTTGATTCTGTTGCGATGACCCCTGACGAAGGGGTAGAGGCTTTCGTCAATGCGTTATGTCTGCGTCGTCTACCACAGGTGATTGTCTCGCCTGGAGATTGGCAGGATCGATATGAAGCGTGGGTGATGGGGGCGGTAACGACCGTTTCTGAACACAATGCCACGACTCCCACAACGATACATGAACGGCCCCAGTTACCAACCAGCTATGTCGCCCCTCGCAACGGCACCGAAGCAAGACTGGTCGACATCTGGCAGACAAATCTAGGGGTCAAACAGATTGGTATCCATGATGATTATTTTGAATTAGGTGGGCACTCCTTGCTGGCAACCCAGCTTACAGCCAAAATTCGTCAGGCATTCAACTGTGAGATTTCCGTGCGTCAACTATTTGAAGCGCCAACCATTGCTGCTCTGGCACAGGTGATCGATCAACCACCATCAGAAGAAACGATTGAACAACCTGCACAACCAATGCAAATGATCACTATGCAGGAGAGGGCGCGAAGCAGCGAAGCAGGTATCCAGCTAACTTCACGGGGTGAATCTATCCCACTTTCGTTTGCACAGGAGCGCCTTTGGTTCCTGCATCACCTGGAGCCAGAAAATCCGGCATATCATTTGTCATTTGCCGTTCGCTGTCAGGGGAAATTAGACATTACTGTATTCCAACGTTGTATTACCGAAGTCGCTCGTCGGCACGAAGCGTTTCGCACGACATTTGCCACAATAGACAACCAACCGGTTCAAATTATCGCTGCCACACCTCCGGATATTGTCACGGTTATTGATTTACGCACTTTGCCAACCGCTGCACAGGAAACGGCCGTACAAGAAGCCATTCAGAACAGTCGCGTACAGCCATTCGATCTGGGAGGTGGCCCACTGTGGCGGTTTTCACTCATTCGCCTGGAAGACGACGAGACGATTATCTCGGTGACGGTTCATCACATTGTTTCGGATGGGTGGTCAACGGCCGTTTTTATCGGCGAAATGGAAACGTTGTATGCCGCGTTTGTGCAGGGAAAACGCTCACCACTGCCCGAACTGGCATTACAGTATGCTGATTTTGCTCATTGGCAGCGGCAATGGCTGCTAGGGAAGGTTCTCCAGCAGCAGCTTTCATATTGGCAAAAGCAGCTTGAGGGCGCACCCAGGCTTTTACCACTACCAACCGATTATCCCCGTCCTGCTGTGCAAACATTCAATGGCGATGTCTACCGCTTTTCTTTTTCAGACACATTGTTAGCACAGATTCAATCGTTTGGTAAGCGAGAAAAAGCATCTCCCTTCATGCTATTGCTGGCTGCGTTTCAACTGTTACTGAGTCGGTACAGCGGGCAAACAGACATTAGCGTAGGCACATACATTGCCAATCGCAACCGGGAAGAGATGCGCCATATGATCGGCTACTTTGTCAACACGTTGGTTTTGCGCACTGCTCTCGCTGGCAATCCCACCTTTCAGCAGTTACTACAGCGCGTGCGCAGCACAACACTGGATGCGTACGCTCACCAGGACATTCCTTTTGAAAAACTGCTTGAAGAACTGCAACCGGAGCGTGCACTCAGTCATACGCCGTTCTTCCAAACGGCCCTCGTCCTACAAAACACACCCACCCCTGTTTTTGACATAGAAGGATTGCAGTTTGAACCGATTCCACTGGCACAGCATCATGCCAATTACGATTTAACGCTGTGGATCGAGCCAGAGGGTGAAAGCTGGCAGGGCAAAATGGAGTACAACACCGACCTGTTTGCGGCTGATACAATTCACCGGCTGGTCGTAAACTATCTGACACTGCTCGAAGCGGCGTTGACTAAACCGGCGACCTTTGTCTCCGATTTGCCTTTGGTCACAAAGGCCGAACAGCAGCAGCTAACAACGTGGAATGAGCGCACACAGCTTGTCTTGCCATCCCACTCGTTTGTACACACCTGGTTTACGGCACAGACGATGAAGACGCCAGATAAAACGGCCGTTATCTATGGCGCTCAAAGCATAACCTATGGTGAATTAGAACAGCGTGCTAACCAACTAGCCCACTATCTGAGACAACGTGGTGTTGGTCCTGATGTTTTTGTCGGGCTTTATCTACCTCGCTCACTAGATGCCGTCATTAGTATGCTTGCCGTGCTTAAAGCAGGCGGGGCCTATGTGCCGCTCGATCCGGCTTATCCACAAGAACGCATCGCCTGGATGTTGGCAGACACCCAACTGTTGCTTTTGTTGACCCACCGCTCGTTGACGGACAAACTGCCACTGCATCAGGCCACACACGTTTATCTAGACGAAGCCTGGCCTGATATTGCAGCTATCCCTCACGCCGCAGAGCCGCCCCAAGTACCGCTCCATCCTGATAATCTGGCTTATCTTACCTACACGTCTGGCTCGACTGGCCACCCCAAAGGGGTGATGGCGACCCACAAAACGATGCTGCATTATCTGGCGGCAATTATGGCCGCTTTTGAACTCGCTCCATTGGATCGCGTGTTACAATTTGCCCCGCTTAGTTTTGATGCGACTGTCGAGGAGATTTATCCTGCCCTTTTGTGTGGAGCCACTGTCGTTTTGAAACCAGAAGAGATGATTGTTCCGGGACGGCCGTTTCATGACCTGATCGAACAGTTCCGCATCACAGTGTTAAGCCTGCCTGTCGCTTTTTGGCAGGAGTGGATCATCGCCGCCAAGCATACATCCCTTTCGATGCCTGCTTCCTTGCGTATGGTGTGGTTGAACGCCGAGTCGCCTTCACCAAAACTGTTTGCAGAAGCAGTCCACCTGGGCGAAGGGCGAATCAAATGGTTTAACACTTATGGTCCGACAGAAACAACAGTCACCGCGGCATTATTCCAATCCTCTTGCCAGGACGATCAACCCTGGCATCATATCCCGATTGGGTATCCGCTTGCCAACACAAAACTGTATATCCTGGATAGCAATCTGCAACCTGTTCCTGTCGGAGTCGTTGGTGAGTTATACATCGGTGGAAGCGGTGTCGGCAGAGGATACTTAAACCGTCCCGCGCTCACAGCCGAACGCTTCCTTCCCAATCCATTTAGCGGCACGCCTGGCGCGCGTCTTTATCAAACGGGAGACCGCACACGGTACTTGCCTGATGGGAAAGTCGTGTTTTTGGGTCGGAGTGATGATCAGGTAAAGATTCGCGGTTTTCGGATCGAACCTGGTGAAATAAAAGCTGTTTTAGACACTCACCCTCTGGTGGATAAATCATTTGTAACCACACAAACAGACCAGGAAGCGCCTTGCCTGGCTGCATACATCGTTGCAAGCCCAACAATTACAAAAGAGCAGATAAACTTAAAGGAAACGCTAACCCTGTTTTTAGCAGATAAACTACCAAAATACATGATACCGACCATGTTTATGCAACTTGACGCTTTCCCGTTGACGCCGAATGGCAAGATAGACAAAGCAGCCCTCCCCATACCAGACCACACACAGGCTGGCTCCACGAATTATGTCGCACCACGAGATGCAGTTGAACTGCACTTGGTGCAAATTTGGGAAGACTTGCTGTCGGTCAATCCTGTTGGCGTCAAGGACAGTTTCTTTGACTTGGGTGGGCATTCGCTGTTAGCCCTGCGCCTGATGTCACGGATACAACAGGCATCTAACCAGTATGTGCCTCTTTCGGCATTGATGCAAGAGCCAACCATTGAAGCGCTAGCGGCAGTTCTACGGCAAGATGCAGAACCACCAACATCTTCATCACCTCTACTGCTCATTAAACCAGGTGAAATAAATCCGCCTATCTATGGCATTCATGCGGTGGAGGGTAACGCCCTTTTTTATCATAATTTGTCCCGTCACCTGGTTTTGAGGCGCCCTTTTTACGGGATTGAGGCGGTGGGGTTAAACGGCCGTCAAAAACCATTCACAACAGTCGAAGAAATGGCATCTCACTATATAACGCACATTCGCCAACAACAACCGGAGGGGCCTTATTGGTTGGTCGGGTACTGTTTTGGTGGGCTGGTCGCTTATGAAATGGCACAGCAGCTACATCAACAAGGGGAAACCGTTGAACTTCTGGCTCTATTAGACACAACAGCGCAGTTGGAAAACCCATTCGTCCGCATCGATCTGACTGCCCTGGACCCCACAGGGGATTTATTAACGATTTATCTCGCTCTCCACGTTGCAGCAGAACTGGCGGGGGTTCCCTTTCACTTCGCCTCAATTCAATACACCCACCTGTTCACAAGCAGCAATTTCTCGCGGGATGTGTTGCTTGAAAAACTATTGCAACAGGCAAAAGCACATCAACTAGTACAGTTGACTGTAGAGCAGTGTTTGCAGCTCCCATTTCCGGCATTGATCGATCATATCATGAAACAGGGACTGGCACTGGCAAAATCGCGTCAGACTGTGCCCGTAGACATTGAAATCGATTATATGCACAACATTTTACGGGTCCGTCAGGCTGTGGAAAACGCCGAGCTTCGCTATACATTAGAACCCTACTTACAAACACCATATCCTGGGCAGACAGTCCTGTTTCGTGCAGTTGAGCATCCCTCTGATCAAGTATATGACTTAGGATGGTCACCTTTACTCTCTGGCAAGTTTGAAATTATGCCTGTGCCAGGTGATCATGTCAGCATGATAACAGATGCAGATAATGCCCGTGTGTTGGCCCATCAGTTACAGAGATATTTAGATTTGATGAAAGTGTGAGTTGTTACGAAGCATGAAAACAGAAAAAAAGAAATCGTTTTGGAGATATTGGATGAAATTACTGATTTTTAGCATCCTTGTGTTTGTACTGGGCATTTTAGTAGGGCTTCCTCTTGTTTCTGCTTACGGATTGACCCGTTCCTCGCATCATGCCGTCTGCTGTCAGACACCTTCTGATTGGGGGTTTTTGTATGAAGATGTTGTTTTAACGGCAGATGACGGTGTCAGGCTGTATGGCTGGTATATTCCTTCGCAAAATGACACGGCCGTTATTCTACTGCATGGGTATGGTGGCGACCGTTTTGGATCATCTGCCTATGCCCGTATGTTAGCCGCACAGGGCTACGGAGTACTCATGTACGATCAACGCGCCACTGGTGAAAGTGAAGGGAAACAACTCACCTATGGCTGGCTTGATATTGCGGATGTGAATCACGCAGTTCGATATGTACAAAATCGCCCAGATGTAAACCCACAGAAAATCGGGGTTATGGGTTGCTCAATGGGAGCTGAAATTGCCATTGCCTCTGCCGCACAAAACGACAGCATCCAGGCTGTCATTGCTGATGCTCCATTTCATACAACTTTTCGAGATGTTTCGCCACCAGCAAATCTTGAAGATGTGATGAACATCTTGATGTTTCCTTCCTTTTTTAAATTCATGGAATGGTTTACGGGTAGTTCTGCACCCATGCCCCTGACAGAAGCTGTTACGCAGATTGCCCCACGTCCACTTCTCATTATTTCGGCTGGAACAGGATTTGAGCAGCGACAAGGTGATTATATTTTCTCTTTTGCCCAGGAACCTAAAACAGTATGGAATATACCTGAGGCGACACATTGCAGCGGCCCCACAACGCGCCAACAAGAATACGAAGAACGGGTGCTTGAATTCTTTGATCAGGCATTGTTAAAAGATTAATTTTGTAAAGCAGGGTTGTTCTTTCTTAAAACTGAAGTGACAAGAGAACCGCTCATACAATGTTGGATAAAATGTTTCTTCTACTGGCACAAACCTTTACTGAATGTACTCATTGGTGATGACGTGATTGGTATGGTCATAGGTTTTTGGAATTTCATTCTCAATTATTTAAGAAACAACTCTGTTGACGAGGTAATCCTATGAAACGTACTTTTTATGGTATACAGGCTTTTACGGTTTATGCGGTTGGGCAGCTTATCTCGCTCATTGGCTCAAGCCTGACAGGGTTTGCGCTCACGGTCTGGCTTTATCAAAAGACAGGGTCTGTAACCCCTCTGGCAATCAATGCTGTCTGCTTGACACTGCCGGGTATTTTGCTTGCACCGATTGCGGGCAGCCTCGTGGATCGATGGGATCGGCGTGTTGTAATCATTGTGAGTGACACGGCCGCTGCAATTACAACCTTTACTTTATTTTGGCTGTTGACGAACGAACAACTGTTGACCTGGCACATTTACCTGGCCGCCGTTATCACCTCTCTCTCAACTGCCTTCCAACAACCAGCTTTTACAGCTTCGATTCCCCTCTTGGTGCCCAAAGAACATTTAGGTCGCGCCAACGGCGTAATCACTGGCGCAAATGCACTGGCGCAAATCATTGCTCCGGTTGTAGCCGGCTTTCTTTTGATCACGATTGAATTACGCGGGGTCATGCTGATTGACTTTGTGACCTATTTGGCTTCTTTGATTGCACTGGCCCTGGTTCGGTTTCCTAAACCAGAAAAAAGCGATGGAAACGAGCACAACAAAGGTTCTATCTGGCGCGAGGCAGCATATGGTTGGGCATATATCACCACACGTCCCGGCTTATTGAGGCTGATGCTATTTTTTGCCTGTACCAATTTTGTTTCAGGATTGATCACCATTTTGGTAACCCCTCTCATATTATCCACCGCTTCGCCAACTGTGTTAGGGACGATTATGACGGTTGGCGGGTTTGGTATGTTGGCAGGTGCATTGACCATGGGCATTTGGGGAGGTCCCCAGAAGCGCGTTGTCGGTATCTTTGGCGGGATGTTTGTCATTGGTCTTTGTATCATTGCTATCGGGTTGCCACCTTCCATCCTTCTATATACTGTGGCCGGATTTATCTTCTTCTTCTGTCTGCCCATTATGGATGGGTCAACACAGGCGCTTTTTCAAACGAAAGTGGCTGCTGATGTGCAGGGGCGCTTTTTCGCCTTAAGTGGGATGATTGCAACTGCCGCTCGTCCGATAGCGAACCTGGTGGCCGGCCCACTCGCGGACAACGTCTATGAGCCATTGATGCGCTCTGATGGGGTGTTGGGGGTGACGTTGATCGGAAACATTTTAGGCACTGGAACAGGTAGGGGGATTGGTTTGCTGTTTATTAATATCGGTGTTCTGACGCTCGTTTTAGTTGGCGTCACATATTGGAATCCAAATGTGCGGCTCATTGAGACTGAGTTGCCAGATGCTATACTGGAAGGAGACAACACGCGCCTGCAGCGCACCACGATGAATGAAAACCTAGCGGCCAACGACAATTATTAGAATTACCCATCGTCTTGCCTCAAATAGAAATCTTACTTTGAGCGGATTCCATCAAAGCGACTTCTGATTCAATCGCCTTACGATGCCGAAGCACGCAATAGTACGAAACGACAAGCCATCTGGCCCGACCCGGCTGGCCGGGCCAGTGGCAGACCAGGCGGCCCTGCATGGCTTACTCAGCCGCATTCGTGACGTGGAGTTTTTCAGGTACGGCGACAGGCCGCTTTAGTCGAATCGTACCAATATACAGCACGGTCCGGTTATGCCGACGGCCGTTGGGGATGTGTGACCTCATCAGGTTGGTGGAGAGCGGGTTGGGAACGGCCGTTTGTCGCTTTGACCGCTGCGTTCCATCTCCCTTCCTGTTCCTTCAACGCGGCCTGCACAATGAGGAGACGGCGCTGTTCGGCGTAAGCGCGGGCAGCGTGGGCAGCGGTTTGCGCTTTTTGCCACTGCGTCAGGACGTATGCGCCGACTCCGACACAGATCAGAACCGTTCCCCCAATGACCGCCGCCAGGATCAGCGCCAGCCTGTTTTCCGTTTGTGCCTGTTGCGTACCTTTGTCTTGTTCCTGCCTTTGCGCGTCCAGGATCATTTGGGTGCGGGTTGCTTCACTCTCTAGCCGCTGCCGTGTCGCCTGCGCTGCGTTGGCGACAGCCATTTGCGTCGCTTGTGCGATAACGGCCTCGTGGGTGGCGTGGGCGACGGTTAGCTGCATGGGAACGGCCGTTGCCTGGGCTATCGCCACCAGGGGCGTTTGTGTTGCCGCCCACATGGCGACCCTTTGGTCATTCTCCATCGCCGCCTGTGTACCTCTGATGTTAGCAAGCTGTGCTGTTTCCGTCGGGTTTACTGCTTCTGTCCCTGCCCAAAGCATTCCCAGGGCAACGGCCAGCGCCAGGATGAGCAGCGCCAGCATGACGAGTGGTCCGTTATTTTGTTGAATAAGCATGGCAACCTCCTTCCAGCTCATGAAACCAAAAACCAACCTTCTTCCTTATGGAACGGCGTCCCCAACAGGAACGCCGTTCTGATAACGTGTCTCGTCTCCCCCGTACTGCTAATCGTTATTTGATGTCTGCATTCCAGACCAGGTAAACCAGCAGCAGTGGCAAGGCGACGACCCCTAAAACAAATGCGACCAGTAAAACAGTTAAGAGCGTCGTTAGCGGAAGCGTGACCATTGTTGAACCTCCTTTTTAGATTGTTCACGTACCTTAACGTATGCCAACAGTATGCTGGATCAGGGGGATGGTTGCCAGATGTCGAGGATGGATTGTGGGGATATATTTTGCCTACAACCTTGACTATATCCTGGTTGTAGGCGGGGGTAGTTACATCGGGGGTGTGGGATGATTCAGGTGAAACCAGACCTGTGCTTCCTGGCGGTTCTTCAGGCCCAATTTGCGCAAAATGTTGCTGACGTGCGTTTTGACCGTGCCCACCGCAATGGTCAACTCGTTGGCGATTTCCTCATTGGGCAAATTATCGGCGATCAAGGTGAGAACGTCCCATTCGCGGCCGGTTAGTTCCACGTCGCCATTATCATCGGCGGCCGTGGAACTTTCCGGCTTATTGAGGAACATTTGCAAAATTTTAGTGACGCGCGGATCGAAAATGTTGTGCCCGGCCGCCACTCGCCGCACCGCTTCAATCAAATCCAGGCGCGCCGACGTTTTCAGCACGTAGCCATCCACGCCAATGTTAAGCGCATCCAGGACATGCCGCTGATCGGCAAAAGCGGATATGACCAGGATTTTGGTTTGCGGGGATAATTGTTGGATCATTGCGGCAACTTCCAACCCGCTGATCTGCGAGCCGTCCAATTCCAGGTCCAACAGCACCACGTCAGGATGGTGCTCCATGATGGCGGCGTTCACCTCTTCGCCACGAGTGCAGGTGCAGCGCACAAGGATGTCATCGGCCGTTTCTAGATAACTGATCAAGCCATCGGCGGCAATCGGGTGGTCATCAACAATAAGAACGGTGATGGGTGAGGTCATTCGTATTGCTCCTGTGGCGGGAGTTCCACCTGTAACATGATGTGGGTTCCGCGCCCAATTTGTGATTGGATGATTAATTGGCTGTTGAGTTGGTGGGCAAAATAATTCATGGCGCTGAGGCCATAACGCCCTGTTTCCCGCGCTTTCTGCACGTCGAAGCCCAGTCCATCATCTTGAATCACCAATTCGGCCAGGGAATGGTCGGCGTAGTAACGAATGTGGATGTTTTCACAGCGCGCGTGGCGCACAGCGTTGTTCAATGCTTCCCAGGCAATACGCAGTAGATAAAATTGAATCTGTTCCGGTACGCGCTGCTGCACGTCCGCATAAAAGAGAATATTCGTGGTGTAAACGCTCTCAACCTGCGTAATTTGCCCGCGCAGTTCCGCTTCAAAGTCCAGCCCCGGTTGAATGCGTTCATGTAAATGGGTGAGCATGTTCTCCATCGCGTTGAGGCTGGACTCAGCAATGTGTTCGCTTTTTTGCAGAGCCATTTGCGCTTTGTCCAGGTTTTGCCGTTCGGCGTAGACTCTGGCTGTTTTGACGCTGAGAAAAAGACCGTGTAAGTGTTGTGACAAATTATGATGCAGTTCTGTGCCCAGGTTGTTGCGTTCCTGGGCAATGGCAATGGTGCGCGCGTGCCGGTGTTGGTACGTTTCCTCGATAGCCAGTGTGGCCTGCTCGGCAAACAGTTCGATGATTTGCCGTTCCCCTTTCTCGAAGCGGTTGCGGCGGCGATAGTTGATACAGAGCAGGCCGATACACCGCTTGCCTTTGCCGATCAGGGGGACGCCGGCAAAGGACTTGATGTTTTGCCGTTGGGTAAAGGTGCGCGTTTTAGGGGAACGGCCGTTTTCGCTGATGTAAATCAAATTCAGATCATCACGCACAGTTGGCGCATAATACGGTTGTTGGTGGTGGCAGAGCCGGGTCAAGAAATTGTCTTCACCTAACGAAACCTTCAACCGGTCCGCGTTACCGTGAATCGCCTCTTCCCGATTAGCGGTGTACGCCAGATTCAACCGCTGCGCGTGGTCGTCACTGGTGTAGATCATCACCAGGTCGGCGCGCAGCAGTTTTTGTGCGTGGTCGCCCACCAGTTGAATCATCTGGTAAGGTTCGTAAAAAGCCGTGGACATGCGAATTTCCCGGCTGATTTGGTGCAGGGCAATCAAAGATTTGGTCAACTTTTCCTGCGCCCGTTGGTTGCGGGCATTGGTCAGGGCAATACCCGCTAAAATGGCGTAACTTTCTAACTGCTGTTGTAAATGCAGTGGCACGTCTTGCCGGTGGCTGTGACGAAAACCGGCTTCGATGGTACCGATTGCCTGCCCTGTATGCAGCGGATCGGCCGGGTTCGGAATGGGAACCCAAATGCGGGTGACGAAGCGATGCTTGTATTTACGCCAGATGCGCCGGTCCAGGTTTTCGGTCAAACGGCCGTCATTCTGCTGCGTTTTACACTGGCGGACAGTCAGGCTTTGGATGTCGTTGCATTTTAACGTATGCACCGAATCATCCATCCAGCCAGCCTGCCGGTCGGCTACCACGCGTATCAGGTTCTCATTTAGATCAACCAGCGACACGGTGGCAAAGTCAAACCCATATTCATCTATCACGTCATCAACAATACGCCGTTCCACTTCTTCCAGGTTCAACGTTGTGTTCAAACGCGCCGCCAGTCGTTTTTCCCGCTCCGCTTGCTCGTGCTGCATACTGACAATGAGCACCAGTCGCGCATGATTTGCCAGGTCGCGCAGCCGCTCAAAATCACCGAACAGTTCATAATCCGTCGGCTGCGCCACTTGATACACCAGTCCTAAAATGCCTACCAGCCGCCCCGGATCGTCCAGCCCATAGATCGGCAGCACGATTTGCGCCGGTTCTGTGGGCGCTGCCTGCTGTAAAACGGCTTCAGTGCGCGGCCGGATATGCAAGTTATCTGTGGCATGATGCCAGATGATGTGTGGCTTGGCGGCGGCGGCAATTTGTTCGATAACGGCCGTCGCCGGACTGCCCGTCACGTCTACCAATGCCTGATCGCTGAGGCGAGGAATCCACAACTGGGCGCGCGCGTTGGTTAACTCATTGGCGCATTTCAGCACCGCAGCCCGTTTTTCCTGCGGGTTGCCTTTATTGGTCCACTGTTCGCTGATCAGGTTTAGCCACTCCTGACGCTGGGCATAGGCAATGTCCCGTCCTTGAATGTTGCGTACCAGGTAGTGAAAGACAAAATTAACCAACCAAATGCCGAGAATGGGGTAAAGAACGACGTAGCGCGCCGCCAGAAATGTATGGAAAGGCGCGCCGCGGCCGCCATTGATCACCCAGCCAAAATAGGCGATGCCCAGCATAACCAGGGCGACTTCGATGAGCGTGAGGAGAACGGCGCGGGTCGAATTGTGTTCACTGATGATCAGTGTTGCCAGCACGAATAAAATCCAAAGGCTGTGATCGGTGAGGTTATAGATGGCAGGGAGCAGCATCAGGGCCGCGACGGCGAGCAAGGAAATCTGGCCGCGCAAAAATTGTAGACGAGGACGATAAAAATTTTTCTCCAGATTGTACCCTGGTTTGAGGAAGCGCATCCGCAAACCAAAGACGACGAGGTAGAGGAGGAGGAAGAGCAGGAGCGTGGCGGGAATAATGGGGTTTTGCTGCCGGTATTGGGCAGCGGTGAGCAAAATAATGAGCGATGTAATAACGACGATGACAGGGCGATAGAAACGTGCCGCATACCGTTGGCTGTAACTATGCTTGCGCACATAAGCGGGTTGGTTGATTAGTTCACCTAGTCCAACAAACCTTTTTTTCACGGTATTCCTTCCTGGCTTGCGCACATGGCTTGTACCCGCGGCAAACCTTGCATATTTGTCTTAGTATAGATGGAAGTCGCGGCGCTGTAAATCGGACGGTGGCCTATTTCTGTGGGAAGATCGTCTCTATCCTGGTTGTAGGATGGGATTGACGTTTACCCTGGTTGACAAAATAGAACGCCATTCTATTATTGGGTGCAATGTGAAATTTGCCATGCATTTATCTTTACGCTGTCCTACCTGCGCCCACACCCTGTACCCCGTCGGCGCTGGCTTTACCTGCGCCAACCACCACGAGTTTGGTCATGAAGCGGATGTGCTGGTTTTACTAGACCCCGCCTTGCAGCGGAAGCTGGCAGCATTTTTGGCCGGGTTTGAACCGTTCAGACAAAAGGAAGGGAAGCGATTACTGGCGCCGGCCGTTTATGAAACGCTCCCTTTCACTCCCGAATTGCAAACCAACCATGAATGGCGCCTACGAACCTACGATATAGCCGTCATGCAGCAGCTTCTCGCCAGGCGTAAAAGCCAGCGGATATTAGAAATCGGGGCCTGGAATGGCTGGTTGAGCAACTGGTTAACGCGGCAAGGTCATCAGGTAACGGCCGTTGACTACTTCATTGACGAATATGATGGTCTGGGCGCCCAAAAGCATTATCGCGCCCGGTGGCAGGCCATTCAGATGGATCTGGCCGATTTATCGGTATTGGATGACCGCTTCGACATCGTTATCCTCAACCGCTGCCTCCAGTTCTTTGCCGACCCGGTCGCCTATGCCCTGGCCGCTGGCGAGAAAACGGCCGTTGGCGGCCTGACCATCCTCACCGGTTTAAGCTTTTTCCAGGATTTTACCGCCAAAGCCAAAGCGGTTGCCGAATTCAACCAATATTTGCAGCAAAACGACGTCCCCCCCTTTAAGCCGATGAAGGGGTATCTGGATTTTGACGATAAGCGGCAGTTAGAAAGAGCGGGGGTGCAGTTACGGCCGTATCCTCAACTGTGGCCGGCCAACCTCAAATCCCGGTTCAACAAGGCCGCGCCCCGCTACTTTTACGGGCTTTACCGCTGGCCCACAATAAGATAAAAGCTGGCCGGTTCCCGGTGACCGCGCAGACGAGCCAGCCAGGGGCGGATGGCCCAGCGCCAGCCATAAAAGGGTTTGATGACCTGCCATTGTAAAGACAGCGCGTCCGCGACCTGCGCCAATCGTTCATAGGTCAAATAATTCTCGTGGGGCAAAGCATTGCCGCGAAACCCATAGCGAGTGGCAAACATTTCCTGCCGCTCCAGCGCCATTTGCCGTCCGCTGCGCCCATCTCGGTACAGGGGTGAATCCATAATGACGATACGACCTTGTGGCCGCAGCGCCCGCAGCACCTCTCGTAACGTCCGCTCATACTCAGTGGCGTAATGAAACGACCCATTAAAAATGGCGACGTCGGCCTGGGTCGCAGCCAGAGGTAAATAATCAAACTCGGCCTGGAGAGCGAGAAAAGAGGCGTCATAATAGCGGTACGCGCCCAGGCCGTCCGCCTCATTAACCATTAAATCAACTGCCGCGACAGCGTGACCGTCCTGAGACAGCCGGTTAGCCAACCATCCATTACCCGCCCCTAAATCGAGGATGCGCTGCGGCCGCGTCTCTGGCGGTAACAACCGTTTTCGCAAAACCCGGTAACTTTGCGCCCGGATATGCCAGATGGCCGGGTAACGGCCGCTGCGATCTGCAAACGGCAAAGCGCGGTAATAAGCAGCGTCCGGCTTGCCCCACCCTTCTGCCTGGCGCACCTGCTCATACTCGCGCATAAACTGGCTCAGATGGGCTGCCCGCCCTGGCAGCAAAAAGCGCCAGATACCGTCTACCTGGCTAAAGGCGAGGCCGTCATGGGCGCAGGTAAGGAAGCGGCCGGCCGTCGCCGGAAAGGGCGTGTGGCAGCGAGGGCAGGCCAGGATAAAAGCGTCAGCGGGTGGCATGTTTGAATACCATGACAACATGATCGCCCCAGCCGCCGCTCCAACGGGCTGTTTTACTTTCCAGCCGGTTCAGGGTGGCAAACAAGCGCGGCCGGCGGTCTACCCAATGGGCCAGGTAGCTGGGCGGCAGCCACAAGCCCAAACTTTCCACGCGCAGGCAGTCAAACCAGGGCGCAAAATCACGCCTTAGCCGCCGCGCTGAGGGATACCAGACGGGAATCAGATCGGCGCCGATGCGGGCTGCTGCCGGTTGGCGCAAGCGGCGCACGGCCGTTCCCCATTCACCATGCACGAAATGCCAGCCAATTTCCCAGGGGCAAACCGGCCCCATCGGGACAAGAATCAGATACCCGCCAGGGCGTATCTGTTGCGCCAACGCGGCGGCTAACGGCCGCCAATCGTCCAAAGTGTTGAGACCGCCAAAATTGCTGAATGCGCCATCATAACTGTGGCGCAATTTGCCAAATTGCCCCACGTCTTGCAGCGAGAGCTGTAAGGGCGTAATAAGGGATGCGACGTCGGCTTGTTGCGCTTTGACGGCCGTTGCCTGCACCATCTCTGCCGATCCATCCGTAGCCACGACCGCAATGCCCCGCTGCGCCAACCAGACGGCGTCTTCGCCGGTGCCGCAGGCCAGTTCTAACACCGTTTGCCCGGCCTGAAAACAGGCAGCCAGAACGCGCCAGACCCGTTGGCGCAGCATTTGGCCGAGGTTGGAATGGGTAAAGGCAACGTCATAATCGGCGGTAAAGGCGTCGAAGGCCGCAGGGTTAATCCGGAGCGGCGGCGAAGGATCCGTATTACCAGCCATCGGCGGCTCGCTCTTTGGCCGACCAGCCCCGGCCACCGCTGTCTGCCGTTTGGCCGCTTTCGCGCTGATGTTGGGTCAGGCGCATCCCCAAACGGCCGCGTTGGGTGTTAAGCCACAGTTTCCCCAGGCGCAGAGGATGGCGCTGCCCGGCGCGCCACGCCTTGCTCAGGTTGACGGTGTTGACCAGCCAGCGGGTGGCATGATCGTAAAATTGGCGCGAGTAACGGCCGTTTACCTGTAAATCCCGGTCTGTTCGTGCGTCCCAGGCCAGCGGCGTCGTGACCCGGTCGGCAACAGCGTTGTAATAGGCCGTGCCTTTGATGGGATAAGCCACCGTTGTTAGAAACAGGTCTGGGTTCGCCTCCTTCAAATAAGCTGCCGTCGCTTCAATGTCGGCCATTTCCTCGCCGTCGTAGCCGAGCATGATAAACATGCCCACTTCAATGCCCGCCGCTTGCAGCAGCCGGTTTTTCGCCAGCAAATCGGCCACCTCGGTTTTGCGCTTCATCCTCTCCAGGACAGGCTGCGAACCGCTCTCCGAACCGAGCCAAAGCCGTTCGCAGCCCATGTCGGCCAGGGCGGCGACAATCTTTTCGTCCAGCCGGTCGGGGCGGCTGATACATTCAAAGGGGACGCCCAGACCGCGCCGTTTCAGTTCGGCGGCGTAGCTGAGAAACCAGCGGGGGGCAATGGTCAGCACGTCGTCGGCGTACCATAGCTGGTCGGGCTGGTAGGTTTCTTGAATCCAGGCCACTTCGTCGGCCACGTCTTCGACCGCGCGGCGGCGGTGGGTGTGGCCGAAAACAGAATGGCTGCACCAGGTACAGGTGTAAGGGCAACCCCGCGCTGTGATGAGGGAAACGGAACTACGGCCGTGATGGGTTTTCCAGGTATCGAGGTAGCGAGGCATGTCTATGGCTTCCCGGTCAGGCCAGGGCTGGGCGGAGAGGTCTTTGATATAGGGCCGCGCCGCCGTCTGTACCAGGCGCCCATCGTCGTCCTGGAAAATGAGACCCTGGATGGCGTTGAGTTGGCTGCGGCCGTGCCGCGCCAGATGAGGAATTAGCTCCTCCAGCGTCAATTCCCCTTCACCAACGACCACAATATCCGCGTGAAAGGTCAGGTATTCGGCGGCGTAGTTGGCCGGTTCTGGCCCGCCCAGAATAACCGTCGCCCCCACTTCCTTGCACACCGGGATCATGCGCAGAATATTTTGTTTGGTCATTAGATTGCAGTAGAGGCCGACGAGGGACGGCCGTTTCCGGCGCACATGCGCCACAAAATCAGCCATTGTCTGGAACGTGCCGTCGAATAAATCCACCGTAAAGCCCTTGGCTTTCAGGTGGGACGAGATATAAAGCAAACCCAGGGTAGGGTAAGGCTTCATGATCGCCCGCTCATGTTCGTCTTCAGCAATAAAATAACCGTGCGCGAGGAGAATGTCCATAGGCGTCAATATAGTCGTCTACCTTGCCAGTCGTAAATGAGCAGCGCCAACCATTTAATCAGAGCCATCGCCCCAATCGCCCCAATCAGCCCCAGGCGGGGGAGCAAGGTAAGGTTTAGAAGCAGGGCGCTGACAATGCCCAACAAATTAACCAGTAAAACGGTCGTCTGCTTTTCGGCCTTGTACAAGGCGTAGATGATGGGCAGGTAGTAAAAAATGGGCAAAACGGCCAACCCACCAAGCCAGAAAAAGGTGGACGGTAAAAGAATACCATATAATCGGCTCAGCAAGAAAGAAAGGGCGATCATGGCCGCCGGAACAATGAGGCAGCCCAGGCCAAACAGGGAGCGGGCCATTGGGCGAATGGCGGTGTAGGGTAAGCGATAGATGGTTTTGACAAACGGCAGCACAACAAACCCGGCTAATGCCTGGACATAGAGCAAGAAGCTGGAGAAAACCTGGTAAGTTCCGACCGCTTCGGCCGGGAAATAGAGAGCGACGATATAGAGGTCAATGCGCGAGTTGAGCATCCCGCCAAAGCCGAGTAGAAAGAAAGGTAGGGCCAGGAGAAAATAGCGGGGTTGGAAACGGCCGTCTCCCCCCCACACAATCGCCCGATAACGCAGCAGCAGCCCTATCGCCTTCGCCAGCGTCGTTAGCGCAAACAACCGCAGCAACCAATTCGGCGTAATCGCCTCGCCCGCACAGAAAACGGCCGTCACCATCCCTGCCAGCCCAACCAACTCCACGCCGGCCGCCAGGAGAAAATCCCGTTTGTATGTCACCATGACGGCGCAAGATTGGTGCAAGGCCAGCGCCACCCCCCATAAGATAATCCAACCGGCCGTCTGCGGGTAAAGCAGCGCGGCCAGCAGCGCCAAACCGGCAAACAGCGCCAGCCTGGTGCGCAAACAACTTTGCCAGGCGTGGGCAATGCCCGCCGGATTGCGGCTGAACTCCCGCAGCAAATAGGCGTCGTTGCCCCAGGCAGCCAGATGCGCCCCTAACTGTACCGTGATCAACACGGACACAAACGTACCCCACAAAGCCGCCGACGTTTGCCGGATGACCAGCAAAGAGACGAATGGCGTCAGCAGCATCGGCAGTACGTTGTGCAAGGAGTTGGCGACCACCAGCCCGGCGCGGCGCTGTAATTTACTCCGGCGCATCACAAATAGCCCAGGTTACGCAGTCGTTCGATCAACTCTGCCTGCGCCGCGTCGGGCAGCGACGCGGGCGCAGACCCGGCCGCCTGCGCCGGTTGGTAAGTAAGGGGATGACGGCCGTTAAACTCAACCGTAAATATCTCGGTCAAGACGCGCCCGTCCAGATCATCCGGGAGAGGTACACCCAACCAATGGAGCGCGGTGGGGGCGATGTCCAGCAAGCGCGCCCCTTGTATCGCGCCGCCGCGCTGAATGTCTGGGCCGGCGGCCACAAAAATCCCCTCCAGCCGGTGGTTGCCGGAATCTACCAATCGCTGCTGGGTCACCAGACGGCCGTCAGCGGCAAAAAGAGGATAGGCCAGGGTGTGGTAGTCGTCCATGATCAGGTGCAGGTCTGGACCATTGGCCAGGTAAGGTCCGTGCGCGGCGGCTTCTCTGGGGATGATGGTCTGGACTAATGGCCGTTCCCCGTCGGGGTGGCGCAATGATCGGAGCAAGCCGCTGATTTCGTCGCGGACAGTGTGGTAATCGTCCGCCGGGACGATGCCCTGCGGTTCGCGCCCCTGTAGATTCAGATAAACCTGCCCCATGTGGCCGCGGGCGTAAGCGCGGGTGCGGCCCCAATCCACATCGGCAAAACCCAACAGCCGCTCCCGACCGCGCCAGCGGGCCAAACGAGCAGCCGCGCCGGACAACCCTTTTTGCCGGGCGCTCCAGGCGCGCAGGCGAACGTCAGCCTCCGGTTTCAGGGACATCAGGCCGGTTTGCAGCAAATAGTTGTTCAGGTTGACCACCTCATGTTGGGAGCCAAAGCCGTGATCGCTCATGAGGATAACGGCCGTATCCGCCGGTAACAAAGCCAGCAGCGCCGCCAATCCTCGATCAATTTGGGCGAAAATTTCTCGAATTACTGTCCCATAACGCGCCCACAGTTCCGGCCGGTACCAGGGATGGGTTTTATCTTGCGTATGCCACAGTTTATGCTGGGCCAGATCGGGCGCCAGAAAGTGAATGATCAAAAAATCCACTGGATGATCCTGGACAATGCGCAGGGCGTACTGAATTTGCGTCTCGGTGACGCGGCGCAGGTCAGCCACATAGTCGTCTATCCGGCGCGGATGATAATGCTGGTGGGGGACGAGACGGTACGGCCCCAGTTCGGCCCGGTAAGGGGTCAGCAAGTCGGGCGGAAATGTGGTCGCCCCCTCGTCCGGGCTGAGCAAGCCGGGGACGAGGAAGCCGTTGACCGGCCGTGGTGGGTAGGTTAAGGGCACGTTTAACACGCCCACCCGCCGCCCTGCGTCTGCAAGATAATCCCAGAACGGCCGTGCCTTCATATCGGTCATGTTGACGAGCTGCGGCTTATCCAGGTCGGGGGAACGGGGGTGAAAAAAGTCAAAAATGCCATGCTTGCCCGGATTTTTGCCACTCATGAAGGTGGCCCATGCCGCCGGCGTCACCGGTGGCATGGTGGAAGTTAACGGTGCGGAGACGCCCTCTTGTCGCCAGCGGGCCATCGTCGGCAAATGGCCTTCTGCCAACCACGGCAAGAGTAAATCAAATGTCGCTCCATCCAAACCAACAATCAACAACACAATGATGTCCCCTCTACCTCTACGCCCTATTCATTTCCAGCGCAGGGCGTAGAGGGTGAGGGTTTCGGTGGGCAACGGCCGTTGCGCGGCGACCTCAACCTCACAGCCATGCTGCCGGAACAGGGCGAGAAAGCGGCTCTCGTCGCCCTCTGACGAGAGCAGGATCAGGGCGCAGCCGTTTGGGTTGAGATGCCCATGTAGTTGATCAACGAAACGCTCAATTACATCTTCGGCGCGAAAGGCGCGATCCAGGGCGTTTTGCGGCTGACCGGAAAAGTAGGGCGGGTTGAAGAGGATGACGTCGAACGTTTCGCCGGATACGGCCGTAAATAAATCCCCCTCTCTGACAGTGACGCAATCTTCCACTTCATTCAGCAAAACGTTGATGCGGGCGCAGCGCACGGCCGCCGGGTTAATATCTACGGCCGTTACCCGGTTTGTCCACTGCGCCGCACACACCGCCCCCACGCCCGACCCCGTTCCCATGTCCAGGACCCGCGCGCCGGGCGGAATCAGCCGCTCGTTGAGGGCGTGGGCCATCCATTCGCTCGTCCAAAAGAGGGCAGGGTTAAACACCTGGGGCAAAATGAGAAACGGCCGTCCCACCACCCACTCCAGCGTCAACCGGTCAAAACGATGGCGCTGGAATAGCAAAAAGCGCGTCCGGTACCAGAGCCGTCCCCAAAAACGTATCGTCTGTTTCAGCATAAACCAAATGTACCACAAACCCCAACAGTATAGTACGATATGCCCATGCAGCGACTCTACCCCTGGCTCCCGCTTTTTCTTTTTTTATTTGCCCTGCTGGTGCGTCTCGTTTTTGTCGCTTTCAGCCAATTCGACGGATTATACGGACAAGACCCGTTTGCTTATTTCAACTATGCCCTTTCCTTGCGGGCGGCGCTGGTGGCAGGTCAACCTCCGCCTCCCTTCTTCTGGCCCATCGGCTACCCCATGCTCATCCTGTTTACGGCCGTTTTCATTGGTCCGCATCCAGTTGCCGGGCAGTTAGCCAGCCTGCTAACCGGCGCGGCCATTGCCCCGCTCGTCTACTTACTTGTCCTTGAATACGGCCGCGAACGGCTCTCCGCCCCGCGCGGCGCGTTGACTGCCGGACTGTTGGCCGCCGTTGCCGCGCAACTATTACTTTCCAGCTTGTCGGTCATGGCCGATGCGCCGGCGCTTTTATGGGCCACATTGTCAGCCTTGAGCATGATCCGCTATCTGCGCCGTCTCTCTTGGCAATGGCTGGCCTTGACAGCCGTCCTGCTGGCTTTCGCTATCCTCACCCGCTGGATCTATGCGCTGCTGATCCTTCCCTGGGGCTGCAGCGCCCTCCTGGCCTGGCGCGCCACCCGCATCCCCCTGCGCCAGATGGTGGTCGCCTCTGCTATCGCGGTCGCCATTGTTGGAAGCATTTTCGGCCTGCACTTTGTCGCCGATCTTTCCCGCAGCGAACTATCCTATGTGGGCGACCTTACCGTATATAGCTGGAATCCGGCCAATGCGCTGCAAAAAGAGATGCTTAACGCCGACGGCCGTTTCCACTACGAGTACGCTACCGGCCACTTTTATGCCCGGCCTACTTTTCACCCCGCCTACATCTTTCCCTTATTTGCCCCCTTTTGGTTGATAGGGTTGTGGACCATGCGGCGACAGAAACCGGCCCTTGCCGTCCTCTTGATTGGTTGGCCGCTGACCGTTTATCTCTTTTTGGCGGGCGTTCCCTGGCAAAACTGGCGCTTCCCCCTCACCTTTTTCCCACCGCTGCTGGTGTTGGTCGGTTTGGGGGTTGATTGGGTTTGGGCGTGGTTGGCAATCCGCTGGCGGCCGTTGTTGCTCGCTTATTGCCTGGTGGCGTTACTGGGCAGCGTTTTCTGGGCCGCGCGCGATGTCGGCGCCTTTACCGCCTGGGCCAACCAGTCAAAGCAAATGACATTGGACGTCGGTCGGCAAATTCCCGCGACGGCAACACTTTTAGCCTTTGGCCTGACGGCTACCATGCAGCATTACACCGCCATTGATACGCGCGAGCTTTTCTCGCTTACCGAACAGGATTTACAGGAGATAATGACCCGTGAAACGGCCGTTTACCTCCTCATCAACCCCGACAACGTACAAACGCAGTGGGCCGGTAAAAGCCCGGCGCAAAACCTGGCCTGGCTGCAAACGCATACCCGCCTGACGCCCATCGCCCAGTACGACGACTTTGTCTTGTACCAGGTTGCGCCGTGAGAATCGCGCTGATTGTCCCTGGTTTTAGCCGGGATGCTGACCATTGGGCCATTCCGGCGCTGCAAAACCTGGCCTGTCAATTGGCGCAAACGCATGAAGTGACGGTCTTTAGCCTACGCTACCCGGCGGCGGGCGTCTATCGCTTTGGCGGCCTCACCCATATCGCCCTGGGCGGGGGAACGCGGAGCGGGTTGGCGTCGTTCCCGCTGTGGCGAGAGGCAGTACGGGCTATCGTGACGGCGCACGGGCAACGGCCGTTTGACATTCTGCACGCTTTTTGGGTGGATGAACCCGCTTTTACGGCCGTCCTCGCCGCCCGTCAGATCAAACGGCCGGTTATCGCCAGCGTCGGCGGCGGCGAACTGATTTATTTGCCCGATATTCAGTATGGTATGCAGGGATCGGTCGCGCGTCGCCAGATGATTCGCTTTGCCCTGCGCCAGGCCGCCTGGGTCACGGCCGGATCCGCTTATCAACTTGCTCTTTGCCATGAGCAAGGCGTCCCGGCAGCCAAATCTCGCCTGGCCCCCCTCGGCGTAGACACGACATTGTTCCGTCCCCAGACCAGCGCCGCTTGGCAACGGCCGACTATCGTCCAGGCTGCTTCTTTAGCCGGCGTCAAAAATCAGCCGTTACTGTTGGATGTTTTGCGGCAAATTCGGCCTGAACTGCCCAGCGCGTGCCTGCTGTTGGCGGGGGACGGGCCGCTGGCGCAGTTGTTGCACGATCTGGCGGCCCGGTATGGCCTGGTGGATCGGGTGGAATGGGTGGGGAAACGGCCGTATCCGCAGATGCCCGCCTTCTACCCACAAGGTCATCTCTATCTGCAAACCTCCCGTCATGAATCGCAGGGTATGGCCGTCATCGAAGCGCTAGCTTGTGGCCTGCCGGCCCTGGGCACGCCGGTGGGCGTCTTGCCCCAGGTCGCGGCTGCCCCGCCCCGGCAAAGCGCCGCTGCCCTGGCCGCACAAATCGCCGCTCTGCTCCAGCCGGAAGTTTACGCTGAACAGCGGCAGTGGGCGCGCCAGCAGGCCGAAGACAACTTCAGCCTCCCTTATATGACCGCTCGCTTCGTGCAGCTCTATGAACAAACGCTTGCGGATTGATGGGGCAGGGATTGGCGCGGATAAACACAGCGGTTAAGTTGTAAAAACCCGTGCCCTATTCCTCTCCTTGCAGGAGGAGATTGACCTCACGTAGTTGTTGGGCGTAGTCTGGGTTGTCGGGGAAAAGGGCGACAGCTTGGGCAAAGGAGTCGGCGGCCGCTTCCCATTGACCTGACTGGGCCATGACCCGCCCGCGCCCTTCCCATGTCTCGGCTATAACGTCCGTTGGCCCATTTCCTAGCAGGTCGGCTAAAGCCAGATCGTAATGGTGGCGGGCCAGCGTTGGATTTCCCTGGGCTTCGTAGGCCATGCCCAACCAGTAATGGGTCAGCCCGTCTGTCTTATCCAACTGCAAGGCTAAATGGTGCCAGGTAACGGCCGTTTCCCACTCCCCCTCATAAAAAGCCATTACCCCTTGCTGCCGCAAAAACGTGACGCTCTGCGCATCAGCTTGCCAGGCGGATACGGCCGCATCCACCTCTTGCCGTAAAAAATAGGCCAGCCCCAGACGCCGGGCGTCGTTAGCAAACGTCGTTGGCGACACGGGCGGCGCGGCGGTCTGGGTAAAGCGGGCCTGGTCTAACTGGAGACGCCGCCAGTTCCCCTGACCAGGGGGCGAGAGCAGCAAAATCAGCCAGGCAGCTAAGACAACGCCGGCTAAACCAGATGCCTTATGTGCCTTTTGCGCCGGACTGAGGCGCATGGCGACGGCCAGTAACAGCCAGATGATAACGCCAGCTTTCATCTCCCAGGCGATCAAATCAAACAGATTGAACCAGAGAGAGCTTATGAACGCTGCCCCGACAACGGCCGTCCAGTCAACGGCCGTCCATTCGACGGCCGTCCAGTCAACCCCGTCCAGCGCCAACTGCGGCTGCCTTTGCCACAGCCCCCACAGCGTCGCGCCCCACAGGCCAACCGCCGTCAATAACCCCATGACGCCCAGGTTAACGGCCGTTTGCCAAAATAAATTATGGGCGTGGGTAAAATTAAGCTGGGGCGAGACGACGGCGTAGACATAGTTGGCCCGGCTCACCGGCTCAAACGCATAAAGACCGGCCCCCACCACCGGATAATCGGCCAGTGTCTGCCCGGCCACGCGCCATATTTCCAGCCGGGACAACCAACTTGGCTCATCACTCTCGCCGGATTTGCTGGCGTTATCTACAAAGGCCACGCCCCGCTCCAGGTGGGACAAACCCGCTGCGGGCAGCAGATTGACGGCAAAAGGGAGGGCGATCAACACGCCCAGTCCAATGGCAAAGTAGACGAAGCGAAAACGCCCCCATACCTGGTAGGCGCCCCAGGCCGCCAACAGGGCCAGCCAGGCGTTGCGAGATTGGGTGAGCAGCAGCATGAGGCTCATGAGCGCCACAGCAACGATCAGCCACGCCCGCTGCCAACGGGACAGCCTGAAGCGCCAGACGCCCCAGGCCAGGCAGATCGGCGGCAGCAGCGCCCCGGCTATGGCGTTGGGATGGATAGAAAAAGGGAGCGGTAAATGGGGTAGATGGATGAGCGCCAGCCGTAAATCGAACAGATATTGGGATGGCCATTCCACCAGGAAGAAACCGGCCAGCGACAACGCGCCAGCCCCCAGAACCATTGCCTGGAGCAGCCACCGCAGCCGGGACGGTCTGTCTAACCAGACGTAAACGACCAAAAATCCCAACACGCCGCTCCCGGCCTGGATCAGGTAGGGCAAACTGCGTTCTGGCAGCGGGCTAACGATAAAGGCGGTTAGCGTGAAAATAAGGTATAGCAGGGTGAATGGGTTGAGAGGCGTTGCCCAATCTGAACGCATAATTTTTCCTGGAAATGAGACGTAGATGACGCTGATCAACGTCATCGGTATCTTGTTTTATTGAGGCGACGGCCGTGACGCTTCGGTCAGCGACATGTGCGGCATAGCGGCTAATCCCTGGTGGGGAATTAGCGCCAGTTGCTCCAATTTGCGCCGGGCCAGCGGCAGCGTCGCCAGGCGATAGCCAATCGCTAACGCTTCGCGCAAATGGCGCGGCCGCCAGGAGCGCGGCTGCCAGATAACGCCCTTTAACTTCTGCCAACTGCGACGGGCGCGGAACTCTTTGTGCAAGACTGTGTGCAACTGCCGGTAAAACTCGGTGACAAACGGCCCCTGGTACATCATCGCCAGATCGGCCGAATCAGTCCAATTCTGCTTGTCGCCAAGCTGCGCTTTCACGCCCTCGTGGAAGCGGGTGCCGGGCAAGGGGTACGAGACCGACATACCCACGTCGTCAGGCAAACAGTCGCGTACCATTTGCAGCGTCTTTTCAATGTCGGCGCGGGTTTCGCCGGGGTAGCCGAACTGCAAAAAGAAGCCGACGCGCACACCTGCTTCGCGTAGTGATTGAGCCGCCTGGTAAATTTGGGCCACAGTCGTCCCTTTCTCCATGGCGTTGAGAATGGTTTGCGAGCCGGATTCGGCCCCTAACCAGACAATGTCGCCGCCACTGCGGGCCAGGGCGGGCAGCGCTTGTGCGTCGCGCACAATGAGATCGGCCCGGCTGAGGCATTTGAAGGGGATACGGGCATCATGCTTTTCTACCAGGTCGGCGAAACGCTGCCACCAGCCTGGCTTTAGCCCCATGATGTCGTCGGCAAACCAGATGTGATCGGGGCGGTAGGTTTCTTTGAGCCATTTAAGCTCCTGGACGACGTTTTCCGGGCTGCGCGAACTGTACCGCTGTCCCCAAATCGGTTTGGCGCACCAGTTGCAATGGTAGGGGCAGCCGCGCGTCGTCACCATGTTCATGGAGTAGTAGCCATGGCGGTCGAGCCAGATTTGCCGGTAGCGCGCCACGTCAATCAGATCCCAGGCGGGAAAGGGCAGGGCGTCAACATCTTTTATGGGGGCGCGGCGCGGGTTGCGCTGCGCCCCGTCCGGGGTATGGTAAGCCAGCCCCATGATTTGGGTGGATTGGGTGGGGGATAAACGGCCGTTTCCTTCCTCCAAAGCGGCAATCAATGCGCTTAACGTCTCCTCGCCCTCGCCCAACAGCGCGTAGTCGCCCCCGGCCGCCAGGTAGGCTTCGGCGTGATCGGTGGCGTCGGAACTGCAGAGAATGACGATGCAGCCCTGATCTTTGGCCATCTGTGTCATGGTGAAGGCGGCCTGGCGCATATTCAGCAGGCACATTTTGGAGAGGTAGTTGAAATTGTCCTCATAGATGACGGCGTAGCGCGGCCGGGTTCGGGCTAAGATGGCCGCCCATTCCGCTTCCGATTCGGCGAGCATGGCGTCGAACAGGGCGACGTTGTAACCCCGCTGGCGCATCACGGCGGCGGCGTACATCGCGCCAATGGGCGGGTAGGGCTGCATGGCCGCCCACAGCTTGGCGTCAAAGCGTAAATAATAGGATTGACCAAAGAGAATGTCGGTCATAATCAACCTTTTAGGGAGTGTGAACGATCATGGTAGGCGGCCAGTACGCGCCGTTTGTGGGCGTCGAAGTGGCCTTTGCACCAATCTTTGTGGAAATCGGCTTCATGGTTGTGGTTGGGATGACGGCTGAATTTGCGAATTTTGCGCGCCATTTCCCAGTCGTCCAGCCATCCTCCGGCCGTTGTGGCCAGGGGCAGCTCTATGAGCTTTTGCACGGCTGGATAAGGCGCGGGTAGATCGGGTCTGGTCAACAGCGCATTGGCGGCGTTGGGCATAAATTGTGCGGACCAGGCATTCAGCCGCCGGATTTCACGGTAGACATCCAGGCCGTACAGTGGGGCCATTTGCAGCAGTTCGTGGGCGGTGTACAGGTTTTGGTCGGGAAAGGTTAGGGCGGTTTCTGACAAGATGTAGTTGGGGCAAAGGGCGTAACCGCGACGGGCGGCCAGACGGACGATGGCGATAATAAAGGCGCGGCTCAACCAGACACGGCCGTTGCGGGTCACGATAAGATAATCAATATCAGATCTAAAGCCCTCGTCCACATTATTAACGGCCAGTGAGCCGGTGACGGCGACCATGCGTACAAAAGGAAGAGAGGCGATGAGACGGCCGTACTGCACGGCCGCCGGCCACAACGTTTGGGAAATGGTTTCCCGACGTTGGCGAATTTGCCTGATATCTTCCCGACCGGGCAGCATGTAGTAAGGGGGGCGATATACCAGGTGTTGCGATAGTAAACGGCCGTTGTGCAACACGTTTTCCACCGCGGTGGGCGCGGCGGCCATGCCTTCCAGGTAAAAATGAATTTCGGCCAGCGTCAGCGGGTAGTCGAAAACGTCTGAGTAGACAATGGTGCGCCAGACGGCCGTTTCCAGCGGCGAAAGGGAATCTGGCGGCGTGGGGGAAGAACCATTGGGAGAGGTCATGGTTTAGCCGCCAAAACTTGCTCGTACACGGCGGCCGTTTCCCGCGCCGTCTGTTCCCACGAAAATTGCCGCGCGCGGGCAAACCCTTGCTCAATATACCATTCACGCTGCGCCGCCGAATTAAGCAAGCCGTTTAACCCATCGGCCATAGATTCCACCGAGTTCGGGTCTACCAGATGAGCCGCCGCGCCGCTTACCTCTGGCATGGCCGAGCAGTTGCTTGTCAAAACCGGCGTGCCGCAGGCCATCGCTTCTAACAAGGGCAGGCCAAATCCTTCGTGCAAAGAAGGGAAGGCAAACAAGGTCGCCAACGAATAAATGCCGGGCAAATCCGCTTGCGGCACAAAACCCAGGTAATGAACCTTACCCGCTAAATTAGCCGCTATCGTTTCCTTTGTCAGCGCGCCATTCATCATCCAGCCATCTGGCCCTACCAGAACCAGATGACAATCAGGGTGATCGGCCTGCGTCCGGCCAAAAGCAGCTATCAGGCGGAGTAAATTTTTGCGCGGTTCAATGGCGCCTACATACAAAACAAATTTTGGCGGCAAATGATACTTTTGTTGTAAGCGATCCCGTTGCTCTTGATCGCGCAGCGGCTGGAAATCCTGCGACGCGGCGCTGTGAATGACATGCACCTTTTCCGGCGACAAACGGAGTATTTTGATCAGCTCCTGACGCGAAGCCTGGGAAACAGTAATGACCGCTTGCGCCCGTCGCGCTGCCTGGGGCAGCAGCAGGCGCAAGGCTGCCAGCCGTGACCAGGGATGATATTGGCTAAAGAGAAATAAAGATGCGTCGTGAATGGTGATGGCGTAGGGGGCGGCGCAGCGCGTTGGCGCCGAGTTGTTCATGAAGTGGCATAAATCAACGTCGCTCTGGGGGATAATTTGCGGTAATTTGAACTGCATCCAAACCCAACGACTGCGCGGAAAATAACCGGCAAACGGCCGTATACCAGGGATGCCGTTAGAGGTAAACGGTTTATTGGTGTACAGCAGGTATTCCCACTCCGGCCGCGCCAGCGGCAGGCAGCGCAGCAGTTGCTCGACGTAAATCCCCACGCCAGAGCGGGTGTATTGCAGCGGCGTGCCGTCAAATCCGATGCGCATGGTTTTTTTTCTCGTTTACCCACAGGGCTGTTAGCAGCCAAAATAATAAGCCGGTGGCGTTGAATAAAAGAAAAAAATCGAAAAAACCGTGAATGAAAAAGGTCAGCAGTCCGGCAGCGAATGCCGCTGACCACATGGTTTGATCAGGTCGGCGCAAGGTTCGCAGCACATCGAGCAGTAAAGCGCCCGCCCATACTATAAATGGAAATGCCCCAATGATGCCCATAGCAACAATGATTTCTAAGTAAAAATTATTGGTATGCACCGTATTATCGTAATTGGGGTTTCCCAGCCGTTCGCCATAAGTGAGACGGAAGTTATCCATGCCGATGCCGAGTAACGGCCGTTCTCCGATCATTTGTAACGCTAACGACCATAAAGTCGCCCGGCCAGGTACGGGGCCAACGTAATCCCAGGCGGCCTGTTCGCTCATGCCGAAGGTTTCTGGTTGGGGACGATCTATCGGCCCGGCGCCGGGAAGTACAGTGACCAGGCTGGTCGCATACAGACCGCTTTTAGAGCCGAACCAGGTGACGTTTTCATGCACCACATCCCACCGTAGTTCGTAGATGCCAGGGGTGAGGGGAGCGGTGAGCGGCGCGATCATGTGTACTGTTTCTTGGGGGTTGACGCTGCCGGGAAACGGCCACCGCAGTTCGCTGTATGCCTGTGTTCCTTCTTCATTGAGCAAACGCGCGCCCAATGAGATCGGATTTTCCCCCTGGCTACGCCAGGCAAGCGCGCCTTCGTTGGTGACAACCACCGCGGCGTCAACGGTCGCCCCGGCCACCATTTCCAGCGTTGGCGGCGCGATGATTTGGGCGCGATACCAGTCGTCTACGTTGCCGCCTTGCAGCCGGAGACGAATCTGGGCGCTTAGTAAGGCATTGGCAACGATGAGAACGGCCGTTACCATCGCCACCCCTAACCACCATGCAGCCATCTTCCGGTTAGCAGCCGTCTGCCGAACCGCCAACAAAATGGTCAACACCAGGCAAACGACAATAACTGTGGCCGCGCCTGCCCGGCTTAAAGTCAGGATGATGGCTTGCAAATAGAACAAGGTTAACGAGAACAACAAGGCCAGCAGCGGAATCTTAAAACGGGGAGGAATGCTTTGCGCGCTAACGGACCAGGTGATGGTTACCAAAAAAGGCAATGTCGCTTCCATAAATATCGCGGCCTGGTTGGCGTAATCAAAGGCGCCGGTCAGTCGCAAAATGGAGCCGACGCGGGTGATGTGGGTACGAAACAGGCTCATCCAGGCCAGTTCTGATTGGCTGATTTCCCACCAACCGATCAAGGCGGCAGCCAGCCCGCCGGCTAATAAAGCGACGCTGACGGCACGGCCGTCGCCCGGTCGGCGCATAATTTGCAAGGCAGCCAGGGCCAGCAGGATGCCAAAGATCAGGCGCAAGGAGGCTTTGAGGGCGTTTGCTTGCAACTGGGGAGCCAGCAGCGCAGAGAGCAGCAGTCCACCCCCAAACGGCAGCAGCCACAGCCAGTAACGGTCGGGCCATGCCCATTTGCCGCGAGATTGCAGGAGGGAAGCCGCCGCGAATGCCAGCGTCAGAAACAACGCCAGTTCCACGTTGGTAATAGACAATGGCCCTATTGTCCACAAAGGCGCGATCAGCTCAAAAGGCAAGCTAACTGCCAACGCCATGAGGAGTATGAAGGGGACGCGGATGAGCATGGATGAATACGGATAATGGCCGCTAAAAATTTGCTGGAATTTGCGAAAACCTGTGTCCAATTTCATTTGTTGGTTGTATTCGCGTTCATTTTGTGTCCTAACATTTTGTGTCCTAGCAATGATAGACAGGCGCACAATAAGAAGCATTCACTGATTAGCATGGAGATAGCCGGGCCAATGACGCCCAGGCGGGCAATTAAAACCCAACTGATTAGCAGATGCAAGCCTAACATAACGGCCGTAAACAACCCCAAATACAACTGCTGCCGGCGGGCGATCAAATAATGGGTCAGGCTGTAATTGATAAAGGTGGGAATGATCGTCAGGCCGAGCAGTTGTAACACAGGGACGGCGGGCGCATATGCCGCGCCATACAGCCAGGGCGCCAGCCAACCGGCCGTCAGCCAAAAGAAGCCGGCCAGAACCAGACCACAGCCGCCTAGCAAGAGTGAAACCTGCGCACCTAATAATTTAGCTTGACGCGGATTTTGAGCAACAGCCAGGGAGATGGCCGGGAAGACGGCGGCCAGCAACGACGCCGGTAAGATTTGGGTCGGTTCTACCAGGCGGGCGGCGGCGCTGAAATGGGCAACGGCCGTTTCCCCCAACCGGAACTGTAGCAGCAAAACGGCCGACCGCGTATAAGCGATGGATAGAAAAATCGCCACCCCTAACGGCGCAGCCTGACGCAGTAAGAACCAATAAGCCGCCACGCCGCCCTCTGCACCAGCGCCCAACTCGCGCAGCCAGCCCTCCTGCCGCAAGCGACCGGCCCCTACTGCGGCCGCCGCGGCCACCGTTAACAGGCTGCCCGCGGCCAACTGCCACACATCGCCCCCTTGCCAGAGGATGATGGCGCCGATAACGGCCGTCGTCACCCGCGCCCCGCCTAATAACCACGCCTCCGACCATAACCGCTGCTGTCCACGATAGATATAGGCCATAAACTCCAGGTAGGTTTGGCTCAACTGCATCAACCCCAACAAGAGTATCGCCGGGCGGGCCGGCGTTGGCTGGGTCAGGGCGATGACGCCCAACAAACCGAGAACCGCGAGGCTGAGAACCACTTTCAAATGGAAGGCCATTCGCGCCAATGGCTGCGCCCCCTGCCCATGAACGGCAACCTCGCGGGAGACAACGATCTGCAAGCCCATGTCGGCCAACTGCGCCAGCACAAAGCCGAGCGCCAACCCGTAGTTGTAAACGCCGAACCCGGCTTCCCCTAACTGCCGCGCCGCCAAAATAACCAGGACAAAAGAGGCCGCCCGTCCTATGAACTCGGAGGCTAATTTAATTGCCGTATTGCGCGTCAGTTGTCTGGGCAAACGAGACGTTGGCGGCATGGGATCGTTTTATCCACAGATTTCGCCGATGGGCGCAGGTTGTTTTAGCTTCTTAAAAGCCGGAGGTTTCGGGGCGTTGATAAGCAATGAGGCGGTTTAAGAGGCGGAGTTCGAGGGGGGCGCGGTAGAGTTGGCTGTGGTAGCGCCAGGAGGACGCCAGTCGCAGCAGCTTGCGTCGTGTTCCGGTCAGCCGTGTATCGGTGGCGGTGGGATAATAAGCGTTTAAGACCCGCTCGAAGTCGTAGAGTTGTTGGCGCAACGGCCGTTTTACCCAGGGCATTGTCACGCTGCGGCGCTGCGAAAAATTGAGCCATTCTGGATTGACCCACTCCTCCAGTGTTTGCGGAAAAGCAAAACCCTCAGCCTGCGCCTCGTCGTACAGGTCGCCGGCCAGCGGCACCGGCGTGTACAAATACATGATGATCTCCGCTACCGGATTGATCCGCTTCACCTGGCGGATAAAGGCCATCGTTTCCTGAGCGTCTTTTTCTGGCTCTGGCGGGTTGCCCATCACAAAGGAGAGTTCCGGGACAATGCCATAGCTTTTCATTTTAGCGACGATAGCCAACGTCTTGTCGGGACTCATTTTGCCCCCTTTGTCCATGCGCTGCAACGTCGCCATCGAACCGGATTCCGCGCCCAAAAAGACCATCTTCAGGCCTGCGTCGCGCAGCAAAGCCCAGGTGCGGTCGCTGTACTGCATCAGGGTGTCAATGCGCCCCTCACCCCACCAGGCCATTTCCAGCTCCATGATGCGCTCACAAAACTCAGCCACTCGCGCCTCCTGGGTAAAGAAGTTGTTGTCGTAGAACTCAATGGCGTTGACCCCCCAGCGGCGGCGATATTCATGGGTGATGTGAGCCACTGCCGCTGCCGATTGTGGCCGCCAACGGCCGTTAACCATGTTCACCACCGCGCAAAAATTGCAAAAAAAGGGGCAGCCATAGGAGGAGTGATACCCCAACGTGCGCGATCCTAAAAAGGTCGGGCGAACGTACCTTTCCACTGGCACCGGGTCGAAGTTCCAGGGAGGCAGCTTTTGCGGATTGGGAATGGGGGCCAGGGGATTCGTCACCGGCGCGCCGGTCGCGTCCCGGTAGGCCAGGCCCGGAATATCGCCCAGACCATTGAGGGGGAGGGAACGGCCGTTTAGCCAATCCAACAACTGTAAAAAGGCGTATTCGCTGTGTCCCCGCGCCACATAATCCACATAATCCGCCCGCAGGCAGGCGTCCCAATGCTGCGTGGGAAAATAACCGCCCCAAATAACGGTCAGGCGGGGATGCCGTCGCTTGAGTTCGCGGCAGAGCGGCGCGGCCTGTTCTAATTGGGGGCCGGGCATGACGGTGACGGCCAGGATGGGGGGGGTGGAAGCGGTTTGAAAACGGCCGTCTAGGGTTGCCAACGCATCTTCTTCCAGGTTGCCATCCACAATGCTGTAGGCGTAATGGCCTTCTAACACGGCGCCAACGGCCAGCAGCGACATGGGCAACACGGGCTTGCGATTAGCGGAAGATTGAGGATTAAAAAGGACAATCATGGGCGCGAGTTATATAATACCCGGCATGAAAAGGCAAGGGAACAGCAGCCGTCCAGCAGCAGACAAGGGCAAACGGCCTGCGGTTACTCATTTTCGCCAGACTCCGATCTTGTATTCTATCCGGTGATGGCGTAAGCTATTAATAGCGTTAAAGATCGTTTCTTTGACAAAGCTTTTTCCCACTTTTTTATCCTACACTCAAGGAGCTGAACCAATGTCTGAGCGCAAGAAAGTTACCTTACCCGTTCTCTTTGACAAAGTAGCCAAAGGGGATCCCATCACCTGGCTGACCTGCTATGACTATCCCACCGCCTACTTCCAGGAGCAGGCGGGTATTGATATGATCCTGGTAGGCGACAGCCTGGGCATGACGATGCTTGGCTATGACAGCACGCTGCCGGTGACGATGAATGACATGATTCGCCACACCCAGGCCGTGCGTCGGGGCGCGCCGCACGTGTTCTTGATTGGCGATATGCCGTACATGAGCTACCAACCGAGCAATGAAACGGCCGTGCTCAATGCCGGTCGCTTTATGGCCGAAGCGGGGTGTGACGCCATCAAGTTGGAAGGGGGGCGCGAAATGGCTGAACGCATCGCCGCTATCTCCGCGGCCGGCATTCCTGCTTTTGGGCACCTGGGATTGACCCCGCAAAGCGCCAGCGCCCTCGGCGGCTTTCGGCTGCAAGGCAAGTCTGCCTTGCAAGCGCAAAAGATCATCGAAGACGCCAAAATCCTGGAGGAGGCGGGGGCCGTTGGCGTGCTGCTCGAACTCGTGCCCGACCGCGTGTGCCAGATCATCACCGACCGCGCCGAAAACTGCATCATCATGAGCCTCGGCTCCGGCCCGGATGCGCATGGGCAGCTGCTCATTTACCATGACCTGTTTGGCCTCTACCCCAAATTCACCCCGCGCATGGCCAAGGTCTATGGCAACGCCGGTGAAGTCATTCTCAACGGTTTGCAGCAGTACGTGGCCGAAGTGCAGGGCAAGCAATTCCCCGAACCGAAAAACTACTTTGGCATGAAAGAAGAAGAATACGCTGAATTGTTGAAGTTGTTAGGGTAAACCCACATCTGTAGGGCGAACTTTCCAGTTCGCCCACATCTTCGAAGGAGCATTTCCCATGACCACTGACCTGCGTGAACGCTTGAAGATCCCCAACGACCGTTTAGACGCCATCAACGCGCTGCTGCTGCACCCCGACATGCGCGTGGTGGATGATTTTTTGGCCGTCGTCGCTAAATATGGCACGCCGGAAGAGATTAACGAAAAGGCGCAGGCGGCGCGCCAGCTTGATACATTGTTACAACAAGTTGAAACCGTCTGCCCCCAATATCTGCCCGATTTACAATGGCTCATGCAAGCCAGGGACGACCGCCTGTTCATCAGCGAGGCGGATTATCGGCGGCGTGTGTTGGGCGACCGCGCCGACGCCATGACCTTTGCCGATGATTTTGCCGTGACCCTGGAAGTGAGTTCGCTGCAATATTTCCCCTGGCTGATAACGGCCGTGCGCCGCGCCATTGAGAACCGCACTTTGCTGCCCGGCCGTTTTATCCGTGTGCGCAAAATGAAAGAGCAGGAAGCGGATGGCGACCTGGTGGCCGTGGCCGCGGCGATGCAAATCATCGGCGCCAGCTACGTGGAGACGTTGGACACCAAAGGGACGGACGGTTCTAACATCCACCTGGGCGGCCCGGCGACGATTACCGGCTATTTTGGCGGCGTCGGCCAGCCGAACACGCACGCGCTGAAATGGCTGGATGAATTTTTGTATTACTACACCCATTACGGCGTGCAGCAAGTCCTCAATGTCAACCCAGGCACGGTCTTGTTGGGGTATTTGCTGCACCGCCTGGGGGTGGACGTTGAGTTTAAGATCTCCGTGTTTATGGGCAACGATAACCCGTATGCGGCGCTGTGGACGCTGCTGGGGGCCAAGCTGTTTTCGCGTGATGATGGCACGTCGCCGCTGATTGGCTTTAACTGGAGCAATTCGGTGAACAACGAGAGCATGGAGATCACGGCGCAGTTCCGCCAGGCGTTGGGCTTTGAGGATGTCGTGCGCTTTGAGCATCACATCACGGAGACGTTTAAGAGTATTGTGCGCCAGCCGTATAACCGGCGCGACGAGTTGGTGCAGCTGGCCGATCACGTGGCGAATATCTCCGCCAAGCATGAAGGGGGCGACCCAGAACTTGATGAACAACGGCCGCATCCCTCGGACATCCTCGACTATTTCCGCGACAAGAGCGAGGTGATTGCCGCCGGTGACTGGGACCACCTGGCGCAGAACTTCCAGGACAAAGTAGACGCGACCAATGCCACGGCCTGGGCGCTCACAGAAAAGGGGCTTTCCTTTGTGGCCGCGCGGGCGCTGCATCATTGAGTGGAGATAGAGTAGGAACCGCGTTCCTCGGAAGGAACGCGGTTCCTAGACGGCCGTTCTCTGGCATTGACAGTCAGATTATGGCGGGGGAGCGGCTCGGCCGGGTGGTGTAGGCGATGGCGCTTGCGTATGACATTTGACAGGTGACACGGCCGTTGGGGGGTGCTATAGTAGTGTACAAGCTATCATTCCTAAAATGGGTGTTTAGGCCGTTGGTGGTAGCCTAACTAAATAGTTAGGCCGCAAACGTTGCCGAAGTGGGGCGCAAACCCTAAAAACCGACCATTTTGCGGCCCAGCTACGGATGAAGCTGTCGAAAAAATGGCTAAAGTGGGGCGTGAAACCCATATTTCTTCGCAGCTCGTCCTTCCTTTGGGCGGCTTCCAACACCTCATAGTTTAGATCAACAAACGGAGAGAAATTGCATGACTAAAACAATTTTGGTTTTAGCTGCAAATCCCAAAAATACGCCCTTACTTCGTCTCGATCAAGAAGTTCGAGAAATTGATAACGGTTTAGAGAGAGCGCAAAGACGTGATGATTTCATACTGAAACAGAAGTGGGCAGCCCGCCCTGTAGATGTCCGCAGAGCCATGTTGGATTTCAAGCCGAATATTGTTCACTTTTGTGGGCATGGTTCTGGTGAAGAGGGCATAGCATTTGAAGATGAAACAGGGCAGGCAAAACTTGTAAATGCTGATACGCTGGCGGAGTTCTTCGAGTTGTTTGCCGATAAACTAGAATGTGTGATTCTAAACGCCTGCTATTCGGAAGTTCAGGCTGAAGCAGTGGCAGAACATATACCCTACGTGATAGGAATGAAGAAAGCCATAGGAGATACCGCAGCCATTGAGTTTTCCGTTGCTTTCTATGACGCTTTGGGTGCAGGGAAGTCAATTGAATTTGCGTACAAACTTGCTTGCAATGCTATCCAATGGTCAAATATGCTGGAGTACTTGACCCCTACGCTAAAGTCTAAAAAATCAGCCCAACCAATCGTTAATCAAGAAAAGCTGTTTGCTTATGCTAAATCATTACGAATTGAAATTGCAACTAATCTGCACATCCTCGATGAACCTATTGCAAAAATGGGGTTTCTAAGCGACATTCGATATGTTGAGTTTGTTAAAAGTGGCAATATTGCCTATCTCCCTTTTGTTATTTTTGATAAGGTAATCAGGTCGTACAATCGGCTACATCAACTTAATAGTCATGTGTTAAAATGTCGCAATCATGATCCCGAATATAAGTCTGATGTAGCTCAGACTCATAAGTATGAGCTTGCTGAGATGCTCCAAGAACTTATAGATATTTTTGACACAAAGCTTCAAGTTATTCTTGATTCATTAGATTACGATGAAGAAGAAAATGAAAGCAATTATTTGCTATATGCGCTTCGTTTCGAGGCGGAGACTAACAAAATCTGGTTAGAAGATATATACACCACCTTAAATTATCTGCGGACTGATGCTTGGGACATCTTTCGAAAAAATCAAAATGAAGTTGATATACCACATCCTTTAATGGACCGGTTAAATACCATTTACCAGAAATTGTATGTAATAAACGACTTTCATATCAATAACCTTAGAAATCAATCCACAGATTATGATGAACAAGATGCAATTCGTGATAAAGAAGTGCTGATTGACCAGATTAATATTTTTACTAGCTTATTCGATAAATATTTCCCCCGAATAAGCGCGAATTTTAGAAAATAGCACATATAAGTACCTGAGCAAAAGTAATCAGGTATTGTCCTCGTGTAGGAACACCAAAAAACAATTGCTTGGGTACTTATAGCCTGAAGGGGACTCTGAATTGATATTACCCTCTCTTAAGCATTTGCGCCGATTAACTGATGATACAGGTATTTCACAGTTTGCAATCCATAGCGTTCCCAACCCGTGCTTTGGTTATACCCTTGATGATAATGCGCGGGCACTCTTGGTCGCATCTAAGTACTACCATCACAATGTCGATCGTGAGGACGCTACTATTCTTGCATACAGATACCTTAGTTTTTTGCAGTGGTCACAACTACCAGACGGATGGTTTCATAATGAACTTAGTTACGATCGACGTTGGCTTGATGAACGCGGAAGTGAAGACGCATTTGGACGTGCTGTTTGGGCACTCGGCTACGCTGCAACTCATCCTATTCATCGTGCTACCGCTGGAGCAGCAACAGAAATGCTACGTCTTGCAATTCCGCAAGCGGAGACTTTGAAATACCAGCGTGGATTTGCTTACACAATATTAGGGTTAGTGAATCTTATAGAACAAGATCATCCGCTAGGAAATCGCGGACTTCTTAAATATCTTGTTGAGAATTTATATGAAAAGCTTCAGTGCGAATTACAAACTGATTGGTATTGGTTCGAGGATAAACTTACATATGATAATGGGCGTTTGCCTCAGTCACTTATGTTGGCTGGGCAACTTCTTGGTAATAGCCAGTTACTAGAAGCATCTGAACGTTCGCTTTCTTTTCTCCTTTCACATGTTTTTGAGGGTAATGTTCTTGTTCCTATCGGAAGCAATGGGTGGTTTCATCGCAACTCACAAAAAGCACGTTATGATCAACAACCCATTGATGCGGCAACAATAGTTGAAGTATGTGCTACAGCATGGCGTATCTTTCAGAAAAAAGAATACTTTAATTATGCAAATCTAGCATGGGAATGGTTTCATGGACAGAACAGCGAGCAACTTGCATTATACGACACGGAGACAGGCGGGTGTCATGACGGGCTTGGCTGTAATAGTATGAATAACAACCAAGGATCTGAATCTAGTATTGCATTTTTACAGGCCGGTCTTGCATTGTACGATTTACCATCGACCTTTATACAAATTGACACCCCTCCTCATGGCAGTGGGCGTATTGTGGATCCCAAAACTAGATCATAGGCTAGTAGTCTATCAAACAAGTTTTGGCGCATATCTCCTCTCGTATTCATCCGTCAAAACAACATTGTTGGACTACTAGGATGATTTGTAGGGACACGTGCAGCACACTAACATTATAGTTTTTTCCAAGTCACGGGGTGTTGGAAGATTGCTTAGTCAAACGGCTGCCGCTGCTGAGGTACATTCTGATAACATCAAAGGACAAGGAAAGACCCGCTCAACAATAGCTTGCACGCCGACCGCTGCTTTGTAGCATAAGGGTTTCTGGCTTTGCCAGAGAAGTCATGGGTTTGGTGTCTTGCCAGCCCCGCAGCGGCGGACTGCGTCCACTTGTCAGGCCTTGCTCGCTGTGATCGAGGCGGTCTAACAAGCGGATGAAGCCGACAAGCCGCTTCCAGACCGCAGGTCTGGGCGGCTCGCGGCTTATCCGCCGCGCCGTTGCTCACTATATCGTAAGCAAATGGAATTACTCGAAGTCACGATTACTCATAACCTAGCCGATACCGCAGAAGTCGCTGAATTATTCCGCCGACGGCTAATTGCGCTGGACTGGGGGCGCAAAGGGCCAAATCCGAATGAATATACCGGGCGCGGCTACACTGACGTAACCTTGTTTCACACGATGCGGCAGCATGGCGCTGCGGTGATCGCCGCTTACAAGGGAGCAACACTTAATCCATCTGATCGGCTTATTGGTTATGTTAAGGCTGGGGCGGAATTCACGCGCGTCAAAGGTTTGCTGTGCCTGCCGCTAGCCAAGGCTCAAATCGTGGATTCTTCAGAAAGCTTTCTTGGCAATCTTGCTCCGCGTCAGTGTACCGTCCAACGTTGTAGCAATCGGGCAAAGGGTAGGCTTGCAGCGTTGGTGCAGGGTAGCGCCTTGCCCCGCGATGTTTGGTCGCTTCATCATCTCGATGTAGAGTGGCTGGTAACAAATTACCTGATTGCCACCCGCTTATGCGTATGCGTTTGGAGCGGTGGGAGGGCTTTTGAAGATATTGATCACGTAGGATTAACCACAGATGGTCATGAGCTATTGGCCCAAACGACAGTATCCGAGAGACTCGTTGGAACAAAGGCTGCGAGGCTACTGTCATTTGCTCGGAACAATCGAGTTCTTCATTTCTTTGGCCCCGCGAGGTCTGCGGCGGAATGTCCTGCGGGCATTACTTATCACTCTATCGAAAAGGTTTTTTCTACATTGGATCAGACATCTGGTGGACAGTGGCTCATTAATCGGATGCTTGGTGTCACCTCGAACGAATCGCGGTAACGCAGCAATTCCTTTTAGGCTTGGCCGCAACTTAACAACGGCATGCACTCGACCGCGAATAGCGCAGCCTTCATCCGCAAGACGCCGTGGTTGTTTGGTTGAATGCACGGCGGGTGATGCCGGGCGTTGGGCGGCTTAAAACTATTTTAGAGTAATCTATGGATACTCCTTCATTAACTAAATCCCAAAAAATTGAATTGTTATCAATTAAGGAGGATACAGAATTCTATCGTGAACTTATCCTTCAATTAAGTTCTTACAGTTCATCAAATGTTTTGATTTTCGGGTTGTTTCCCTACGTTTCCTTGTATGTTGAAGAAACATTCAATTATGTTCAAAGAACATTCCCAAGTGTTGCAGGCTCACTGTCACCAAAATATGGAAATGTGATAAAGAGTTCGCGTATGCGGGTGAAGTTTTTTGATGATTCAAAGAAACGAATCGATGGGATGTTCGAACTTTTAGCTTGGATTAGTGAATTCAATACTGAATGGCACATTCATAAACACAAAGGATTTTTGTCCCCACTAAAAAGGATGTTACAAAAAGATTTAGGTCTATTCGGTTATAACGGTCATTTATTTGGTTCAACCCATGTAGGTTTGCTCAATGTTGGGTATGAAGAAGGAGATTTACCCACAAATAGCAAGGAAATTTCAGAAACTTTAGGTAAATCAATGTTTTTTCTCAGCAAGGAAATGGGTAGTTATATTGGAAAATTGAGCGATTTGTTTGGGGTGGAAATGGAGAATGCTAGTATAAAATTCTTTGATTATAGAATAGATGATGAATTGCTTGGGTATCGAGATGAAAAATCATTTAAGTTTTTTCGATCAGTTTTTAACGGTACAGGTACTGAAGACCTGAACTTTACGTTAGTGTATTTTCTTGTTACTGTGAATTACTTTCAGCATATCTTAAAACACACTATTTCGGGGTCGCCGCCAACACTTTTCAAAATCAAATTCATAACGCTGTATCATTTAGCGTCTAGTTTGAAGAAATTACAGAATTATTTTTATCCTAAAAATGTGCTTACTGAACGCTCAAAAAAATACCTTAAAGAGTTGTTACGAGACGGAGATTTAAAATTGCTTGGGGGACAATCGGATTTTCGCAACATACTGGTTCATTATGGACTTGATGGCTTTCCAAGTGGAAATATCGACACAACATTGACTCTACCGAAAAAAGGTCAAGCGGCCCCAAAAGTGGCTCAGCTCGACATAATGTGATAAAATGA
>JACSRF010000664.1 GCA_014879875.1 Anaerolinea sp. | reverse complement strand
CAGGATTTCATGGGGTTCGGCGTGACATGTGACGAGTGATGCGTGTGGTCTCTCTGGTCACGCATCACTTGTCACGCATCACAGCCTGTCAACCCCCTGAGTTCCCAAAGAGCCAAAAAGTCATCATGTAGGGCAATTTGTCAAATTGCCCTACACACGCAAAGACGAAAACGTCGTTTGCACATTAGAGAAGAGATGGCCGAACAGAAAGCATTTCAGGATTATTACCCGGAAGAGGTGGCGCACTGTTATGGGTGCGGCCGTTTGAATGAACATGGGCTGCAAATTAAGACGTATTGGGAAGGAGAGGAGGCGGTGACGCGGTATCGGCCACGGCCGTATCACATCGCTATCCCTGGGTACACCTATGGCGGCCTGATCGCTTCGCTCATTGACTGCCACAGCACGGGAACGGCCGCTGCCGCTGCCTACCGCGCTGTGGGCCGGGAGATGGACAGCGAACCCGCCCTGCGCTTCCTCACCGCTTCGCTCAAAGTGGATTACCTCAAGCCCACCCCGTTGGACGCCGAACTGGAAATCCGCGCCCACGTGCAAGAGATCAAAGGGCGCAAAGTGGTCATTGTCTCTACCCTGTCGGCGCGCGGCGTTGTTTGCGCCAAAGGGGAGGCGGTGTGCGTGCAAGTGCCGGAGCAGTACATGCTTGAACTACAGCAGCAGGCGGATGAGCGCCCCTGATTGGCGGCCGTTATGTCGGAACTTGGTGATCTGAAACCGGGTTTACAACTGGTCGGCTTGCTGCCCGATGAGACCGTCACCCTCATTGACGTCACCTGGCACGGCCGTTCCGCCCTGGAAATCACCTACAAACGCGCCGACGGCCAGCCCGCCACGCAGATTCTTTACGACAGCGACGCCGCGCCCTTGATGGTGCGCCAGCCGCAAAGCGCCTGGGACTTCTCCGCCCCCGGCGACGCTTTCCGTCTGGCCGCCGAAGCGTACCGCATCCACCTGGCCCACCTTTTTGACCCGGTGCTGGCCGTCCACACCTCGCTCATCGAACCGCTGCCGCACCAGATAACGGCCGTTTACGGCGAAATGCTTGCCCGCCAACCCCTGCGCTACCTCCTGGCCGACGACCCCGGCGCCGGCAAAACCATCATGGCCGGGCTGCTCATCAAAGAACTCATGGTGCGCGGCGACGTGCGCCGCTGCCTCATCTGCGCCCCTGGCAGCCTCACCGGGCAATGGCAAGATGAGTTGTGGCTCAAGTTCCAACTCTCCTTTGGCGTGCTGACTCGGGAGATGGCGGAAACGGCCGTTTCCGGCAATCCTTTCACTGAACAAAACCAACTCATCATCCGCCTCGACCAGCTCAGCCGCAGCGACGACCTCAAAGAAAAACTCGCCCGCAGCGAGTGGGACCTGATCATCGTAGACGAAGCCCACAAGATGTCCGCCTCCTTTTGGGGCGGCGAACTCAAAGTCACCAAACGCTACCGCCTGGGCGAACTGCTCGGCCGCATCACCCGCCACTTTCTCCTCATGACCGCCACTCCCCATAACGGCAAGGAAGAAGATTTCCAGCTTTTCCTCAGCTTGCTCGACCCCGACCGCTTCGAGAACCGCTCCAAATCCCACTCTGAGCCGGTGGATGTCTCCGACATCATGCACCGCATGATCAAAGAAAACCTGCGCCGCTTCGACGGCCGTCCCCTCTTCCCCGAACGCCGCGCCTACACCGTCAACTTCCATCTCTCCCCGGCCGAAATCGCGTTATACGATGCTGTCACCAGCTACGTGCGCGAAGAGTTCAACCGCGCCGAACAAATCCATGACGACAAACGACGCGGTACCGTCGGCTTCGCCCTCACTGTCTTGCAACGCCGCCTCGCCTCCTCGCCCGAAGCCATCTACCAATCGCTGCACAATCGCCGCCAACGCCTCGAAAAACGCCTCGCCGAAGTTGGCGAGCAAGCTGCCAGCCTGCCCGTAACCCAGGTTAACAACCTGGATTTCGACTGGGACGACCTCGACGACGCCCCCGCCGCCGAAGTCGAAGCACTCGAAGAACTGGTCATGGACGCTGCCACCGCTGCCCTCACCATCGCCGAACTCCAGGCCGAAATCACCACCCTCCAGGAATTGGAGCGCATGGCCTACCAGGTGCGCCAGCGCGGCGAAGACCGCAAATGGGAGCAGGTGCGCAGCCTCCTCCAAGACAACCCCCACATGGTTCGTAGTGACGGCTTCAGCCGTTCCCCATCCCGCCGCAAGCTCGTCATTTTCACCGAACATCGTGACACCCTGCGCTATCTGCACGGCCGTATCAAAACCCTCTTCGGCCGCGACGACAACATCGTCACCATTGACGGCGGCCTCGGCCGCGAAGCGCGGCGGGCCATCGAAGAGCGCTTCCGTAACGACCCAGATGTCCACTTTCTCCTGGCAACCGACGCCGCCGGTGAAGGCATCAACCTGCAACGCGCCCACCTGATGATCAACTACGACCTGCCCTGGAACCCCAACCGCCTGGAGCAGCGCTTCGGCCGCATCCATCGCATCGGTCAGACGGAAGTGTGCCACCTCTGGAATCTGGTCGCCGGGGAGACGCGGGAAGGCTACGTCTACAAGCGGCTGCTGCAAAAATTGGAAACGGAAAAGAAAGCGCTTAACGAGCAGGTCTTCAACGTCCTCGGCGCCCTCTTTGAAGAGACGCCGCTGCGCCGGCTGCTCATCGAGGCGATCCGCTATGGCGACCGGCCCGAAGTCCGCGCCCGCCTGGAGCAGGCCGTAGATGGCGCGGTAGACCAGGAGCGCGTGCGCCAGTTGCTTGAAAAGCGCTCCCTGGCTGCCCAGAGTATGGACCTGAGCCAGATTGAGCGCATTCGCGCCGACATGGAGCGGTACGCCGCCCGCCGCCTGCAACCCTACTACATCAAGAGCTTTTTCCTCGAAGCGTTCATCATCCTCGGCGGCGCATTGGCCGAACGCGAGCCAGGGCGCTACCGCATCTCCCACGTCCCGGCGCGTTTGCGTGAGCGGGCGGTGGCCTTGGGCACGGCCGTTCCCCTCCTGCGCCAGTATGAACGAATCTGCTTCGAGAAGGAGCAGATCGTCGTTCCCGGCAAACCGCTGGCCCAATTCATCTGCCCCGGCCACCCCCTGCTCGATACCGTCATAGACCTGATCCGCGAACAGCAGCGCAGCGCCTTGCGCCAGGGGGCCATCCTCATAGACGATACCGACCCCGGCGACCAACCGCGGATGCTCTTTTTCCTGGAACAAACCATCCGTGACGCGGCCAGCCACCCCGTCTCCCAGGAAGTTCATTTCGTCGAGATAGACGCCGGCGGAAACATCCGGGGCGGTGGCTACGCCCCCTATCTCAACTACCGCCCCTGTAACACAGGTTATCAACCTGTGTTACACGTTGCCGACCTCGAATCTCAGGCCCGCAGCCACGCCATCGCCCACCTGCTGCCGCGCCACCTGGACGCCGTGCGCCAGCGCCGCGAAGAGCTGATTGACAAAACCCTGGTCGCCGTGCAGGAACGATTGACGAAAGAGATTAACCATTGGGACGGCCGTGCCGCCAGCCTCCGCAGCCAGGAGCGGGCGGTGCAGACGCCGGGGGCCGGTAAAGCCAACGCCCGCCTCAACGCCGAAATCGCCCAAAAACGGGCCGACGAACTGGCCGAACGCCTGGCCGCCCGCAAAGCGGAACTCGCCCGCGAACGCCAACTGATGCCCGCGCCTCCCGTCATTGTGGGCGGGGCGCTGGTATTGCCTTTGGGCTTGCTTTTGGGCGCGCAAACTCCGGCAGAGATTCAGCACACACGCATCACCGAGGCTATCGCCATGCAAGCCGTCATGGAAGCGGAAATCGCCCTCGGCTGCCATCCCCGCGACGTGAGTAAAGAGAACCTGGGCTACGACATCGAGAGCCTGGACCCGCAAACCGGCCGTCTCCGTTTCCTCGAAGTGAAGGGACGCAAAGCCGGGGCCGAGACCGTCACCGTCACCAAAAACGAAATCCTCACCGCCCTCAATAGGCCGGAGCAGTTTATCCTGGCTTTGGTAGAGGTAAGCGACGGCCGTTCCCTGCCGCCCCGCTACGTCCGCCAACCCTTCAACACCGAACCCGACTTCATTGCCACCAGCGTCAACTACGACCTACCCGACCTGCTCGCCCGCAGCGCCCTACCCACGTAACCCAGAACCTGGACTACCAATGGCGCAGTCAGGAGACCGACCAGAGCAAATGAGGAAGCTATCTAAGCCCCATTCCTATAACGAAGACCGTCAACGATGATCACATGATACAATTCCTGACACAAACGTAATCTGGACTATCAGCCCGTAAGCGACCGGCTAACAGCCTGCGCTACAGGACACATGACATGAATAATTCAACACCTCCACGAATAGAATACCTACACGTCCAAAATTATCGCGCTTTACGGGACTTGGAACTAAAAGAAATTACACCGCTTACTGTTTTTTTAGGCCCAAATGGGAGCGGTAAATCAACTATTTTTGATGTTTTCGCCTTTCTTTCAGACTGTTTTACGATTGGCTTACGTAAGGCGTGGGATAAACGGGGGCGTTTTCGTGAACTCCGCACAAGAGGGGAAACCGGGCCTATTACCATTAAAATCAAATACCGTGAAGAACGCCAATCGCCACTCATCACCTACTATTTGAGCATTGATGAGAATGAACGAGGCCCCTTTGTGACTGAAGAATGGTTACAATGGCGGCGTGGTTCTCGTGGTAAGCCCTTTCGCTTTTTAAGTTTCAAAAATGGTGTTGGACAAGTCATTAGTGGTGACACGCCCAGCGAAGAAGATGAACGCATTGAAGAAACACTCGATACACCTGATGTTCTCGCCGTGAGTACATTAGGCCAATTTGCCCGTAATCCGCGTGTCAGTGCCTTACGCCGCTTTATTACCGACTGGTATCTTTCTTATTTATCGGCCGATAGTGCGCGTGGTGTGCCCGAAGCCGGGGCACAGGAACGTCTTTCAGCAACTGGGGATAATCTCCCAAATGTTATTCAATACCTGAAAGAGCAGTACCCGGATCGTCTGCAACAAATTTTGGATACATTAACCAAACGTATTCCCAGATTAGAAAAAGTAGACACCGAAATTTTGCTCGACGGCCGTCTCCTTCTCCGTATCAAAGATGCCCCTTTTGATCAGCCCGTGTTGGCCCGCTACGCCTCAGACGGCACATTAAAAATGCTTTCCTATCTCACCATCTTATATGATCCCGACCCACCTCAGCTCATTGGCATTGAAGAACCCGAAAATTATCTCCATCCCCGCTTACTGCAAGAATTGGCCGAAGAGTGTCGTAATGCTTCTGCCCAAACACAATTGATGGTCACAACCCACTCCCCCTTCTTTGTCAATGGCCTAAAACCAGAAGAAGTTTGGGTCTTATACCGTGATGACAACGGCTTTACCCAAGCACAACGCACGGCCGATATTCGCGGCATTGTCGAATTTGTCAAAGAAGGCTCTCTGCTAGGCTACCTTTGGATGGAAGGACATTTTGGCATGGGTGATCCCTTAAAAGCGAATGGGGGACCCATTCAACCCTCTTTTTTACTTTAGGTGGGGCCATGCACATTGAACTACTCGTTGAAGAACCTTCTGCTGAAGTTGCTCTCGATAACCTGCTCGCTAAAATTTTAGGTTCGCAAGCCACCTATCTCATTCATGCTTATCAGGGCAAGCAAGATTTATTAACCAAATTGCCGATCCGTCTGCGTGGTTATCGCCATTGGCTTCCTGACAATGGGAAAATTATCGTCTTGGTTGATGAAGATCGCCAAGATTGTCAGCAACTCAAGACCAAGATGGAACAGATTGCCCATCAAGCGGGTTTTGCCACTAAAACAAGCCCGGACACGGCCGGACAATTTCAGGTGATTAACCGCGTTGCTATTGAAGAATTAGAAGCATGGTTTTTCGGCGACGTGGTAGCACTCCACCAAGCCTACCCACGCATCCCCTTGACTATCGCCAAACAAGCGAAATACCGTCAGCCTGATGAAATCAGTGGCGGAACGGCCGAAGCCCTAGAAAATTTATTAGTACGTTATGGTTACTACAGCCAAACAACGGGAATGTCCAAAATAGAAGTAGCGCGAAACATATCTCCGTTCATGAATCCCGCGCAAAATCAATCGCCTAGCTTTCAACAATTTTACACCGCCTTAACCAACATTTTGTAACGCAGGCTATCAGCCTGCCATTTACGAGCTTGATAGCCTGTACTACGAGAAAAACCATGACCCACCGCAAAAAACTCATCGAAGTCGCCCTCCCCCTCGACGCGATCAACATTGCCTCAGCCCGCGAAAAATCGATCCGCCACGGCCATCCGTCCACCCTGCATCTCTGGTGGGCGCGGCGACCGCTGGCCGCGGCGCGGGCGGTGATCTTCGCCCAGATGGTGGACGACCCCTCCG
>JACSRF010000401.1 GCA_014879875.1 Anaerolinea sp. | reverse complement strand
CGGCTGGGTGGCGCTGGCCGTGCTGCTCGGTGCGCTGACCATCGGCAGCAGCATCGGCTTGATGGGCGCATCCGCTTACCTCATCTCCGCCGCCGCCTTGCAGCCCTCCATCGCCGACCTCGGCGTCACCATCGTTGGCGTGCGCTTTTTCGGTCTCAGCCGCGGCATCTTGCGCTACCTGGAGCGGTTGGTGACGCACAACCTCACCTTTCGCTTGCTGGCAAGGCTGCGTGTCTGGTTCTATGAAGCCATCGAACCGCTCGCGCCCGCCCGTTTGCAGCACGCGCACAGCGGCGACCTCCTCAGCCGTATTGTGGGGGACATCGAAACCTTGCAAGAGTTTTACGCGCGCGTGGTGGGACCAGTGTTGGTCGCGGCCGTCATCACCCTCAGCATGACCCTCATCATGAGCCAATATGCGCCGCGTCTGGCGCTGGCTTTGCTCTTGCTGCTGCTGCTCGGCGGCGTGGCGCTGCCCGTTTTTGTCCATTTTAGCGGCCGTCGTTTAGGAAGTATGCTAATCGCTACGCGAACTCAGTTGCAGGTACAGTTGGTGGATGGTATCCAGGGCATGGCGGATTTACAAGCCTACGGGCAGACGGAGCGCATGGCGCAGCGGGCAGCAGGCAGCACGGCCGAACTGGCGCGCATCCAGCGCCGCTTTGCCTGGATTCATGGGCTGCACGCCGCGCTGGGGGAATTTTTAGCGCAGTTTGGGGTGTGGACGGCCGTCGCGCTCGCCATCCCCCTCGTCACCAGCGGTCAACTTAACGGCGTCTACCTGGCCGGGCTGGCGTTGATGACCATCGCCGCCTTTGAGGCCGTACAGCCCCTCCCCCTCGCCGCGCAGCAGCTTACCACCACCCTCGCCGCCTCCCGCCGCCTCTTCGCCATCGCTGATCCTTCGACAAGCTCAGGAGCGACAAGCTCAGGACAGGTTCCCCACTCGTCACTCGTCACTCGTCACTCGTCACTCCCCAATCCCCAATCCCCAATCGTCAATCCACCGCATCTCACCATCCGCAACCTCACCTTTACCTACCCCACCGACGGCCAACCACCGCTTACCGCTCACCGTTCACCGATTACCGCTCACCCTGCTTTACAAAACTTCTCCCTCGACCTGCCACCGGGCAAAAAGATCGCCCTTGTCGGCCCCAGCGGCGCGGGCAAGTCAACATTGGTCAACCTGCTGCTGCGCTTTTGGGAATATGAAGAAGGGCGCATGGAGTTAAACGGCCGTGACATCCGCACCCTCCACCCCGACCAGGTACGCCAACAATTCAGCGTCATCACCCAAGATACCTACCTCTTCAACAGTTCCATCTGGGATAATTTGAAATTGGCGCGCCCCACCGCCAGCCGCGAAGAAATAGAAGCCGCGGCCCAGGCGGCCGCCATTCACGACTTCATCACCCAACTGCCACAAGGATACGACACCGAGGTCGGCGAACAAGGGATGCAGCTCAGCGGTGGGCAGCGGCAGCGCATCGCCATCGCTCGCGCCATCCTGCATAACGCGCCTATCCTGATCCTGGACGAACCCACCGCCAACCTGGACGGCGAGACAGAGCGCCAGATTCTCAACACCATTTTCCACCTGACCCCGGCGCGCAGCTTACTGCTGATCACCCATCGCCCGGCGGGGTTGGCGAACATGGACGAGATTGTCACACTCCCCCAGTTACACTGAGTCATCAGTTACACAGAGAACACAGAGGGGGCACGGAGATTCACGGAGAGATTGGGGAGTTTTTGCGCTTTATTTCTCCTCTTCACTTCTTGATTCCTGCTTCAATCTTCACGCCCCGTTCCGCCAGCAGGGCATGAACGGTGGCTTCGTGCTGCGGGGGGACAACAACCAGAGCGCGGTTGGGGGCGTTGAAAGGCGCCAGGTATTGGCCCAATTCAGCATCCTGAAGCAATTCGTCGCGGGCGCTTGTGTCCTTAAACTCGATCAGGATGAGGGTTTCCTGGCGGGCGCTGCCGTAATATTGGCTCCACGCCTTCAATTTCACCACCAGGGCGTCGGGCAGAGGGCCATTGTGGATGGCGGCCAGGGAAGCGAGCAATTTTTCCAGGCCATCCTTGCCAGAAATGTTAGCTTCTACCTGGGTGGGGGTCAATTCACGGCCGTGTCCCGTGTCCACACTGAGCGGGGCAATGAGTCCCTGGGCGTAAATGCTGGGGGTGCGATGGGCGTAGGTAACACGGCCGTCGCGGTCAATAGCCACGCTGTTAGGTGCGGTCGTGACCCCGGCCAGGGTACGCAGCGGCGGCCAACCGGCGGCGCGCAGTGTGCCGACCAGATGATCGCCTTTTTGCTTGGACAAGAAAACGGTGGGCGCAGCGCGCCGCGCCGCGGCGGCCAGCGTCGGCTCCAGTTGATCGGCAACGGGCGGGCTGGCCGTTGCCAATAACTGGAGATGCTGGCGAATGGTGATCCGCTGGTGCAGCGCCTCCCACTCTTCCAGCGTGCGGCGCACATTTTGCGGCAGCGGTTGTTTGCTGATCGCCTCTAACCAGGTGATGACGCGCGCTACCGGCCACTCATTTTTCTGGCCGTTGTAGACGCTGGCGCGGGTGATCTCATAGGTAATGACGTGGTCGTCCTCTTTGATGGCGCGGGCGAAGTGGTCAAGCGCCAGCAATATCTCGTCGTCAAAGGGGGCCATGACCACGATTTCAAAATTGGGCTGCACCACCACATTGCTCTCGCCTACCGCAAATTCTGGTTTTGGCCCCATCCTTAACAGCCATTCACCCATCGGGGTCAGGCGATAGCCGTCCACCTTTTGGACGCCGCCTAAATCTGTGGGGGGCGGCTGCATGTACCCCAAATCTACCAACCCCATCCAGTACAGCGGGCCGGCAATGATGTGGTTGATGAGGTCGACTTCGACTTTGTTCCATCCCTCTTTTTCATCACGAAAATCGCCAAAGGTAATGTTGTAAGGGTTGTTGGCGGCCTGATAGGGAAGGGTGTTATAACGGCCGTAGTAAGTCCAATTGCTCACTTTGCGCTCCTTAAAGAGGAAGCCATAATCTTCACTTTTGATGTTCTCAACCAACTCGGAGGCGCTGATCCACTCCTGCCCCATTTGGATGATGTGGCGCACAACCACTTTGCGCACGTCCACCAGTCCCGCTGGGGCGAAATCGGTGCGATTGCCACGCTGGAAATGGCGCAGTTGGGGCAATTCGTTCCAGGCGCCTTCATCTTGCCAGGCGCGGAAAGCCAACTGCGCGCGGTCGGCCATCTCCATTTGCCAGAAGGGGGAATCGGGCACGGCCGTCAAGTTTTCATTGGCAGAGCGCTGCCGCGCCAGCTCCACCTTGGGCAACAATCCGCGCAAAAAGTAGAGACGGCCGTTATCTATCTCTTTTTTACCGCTGCCCAGGTCGGTGGGGAAGCTCATCTCGGCGGCTATCGCTTTCAGGTCCTCTTTGTACAACTGGTTTTGCGAGGTGAGGAGGATCTGCCCTTTGCGGCGCAAGTAACGGCCGTAACGCCCCAAATCTCGCAAAAAAGTCTGGCTGGAACCACGCACGATATGCACCGGTTGGATGCTGGCGAAATGGCCCAGGTCGGGCAGGGTGATGCTGTCCAGGTAGGCTTGTACGTACTCAGGCAGGATGATGGTACGGCCGTGCAGCCAATCCAACGTCGTGCGGGCGTCATCCAGGGGGCGCGCGCTAAAAACGAGGCCCTTGTATGCCAGCCCGGCCAGCAAATCTTCAAACGTCGGTTTGTCTTTGTACTGGTAGCTGGCGGCGAACCTGGGTTGGCTCTCACCATTCACCACGATAGAGGGGTTGGACGGCCGTGATTTCTGCAACAAATCGGCGTGTTCAGCCAGCAGCTGCCGCAGCCGGGTATGGTTGAGTTGGCCGTTTTTCTGGCGCAGGCGTACCAGCACAATTTTCTCCGGTTCGTTTAACCGGCTCAGTTCACGCTGCACCCGTTCTGGCCGGGCAAATTCGTCCGCCAGGCTGGGCACATTGCTGCCTTTGGTTGTTTTGGGCTGCTTGCCCAGTCCCAGCAACATCTCTTTGATGGTGTTGGCATTGTAGCCATCGAGAATCGTTTCTAATTTCATATGAGTTAAACATGCCGCAAGGCGCAAATCTGTAGCGCAAACTTTCCAGTTTGCGCGGGCGAACTGGAAAGTTCGCCCTACATGTCCACATCCTTTGCCAGGCGCGGGGTATACCCACGCCCTTCCAGCCGGGTGACCAGCGTATCCACCATCTCCGGGCGAATGGCGATCAGGCGCTGGGAAAATTCATGCACCAGGCAGCCATCCAGCAGACCGGCGGCGCGTAGTTCTGCCAGGGCCATGTCGTCGCTGAATTCGATGACGGTGAGGTCGTCATACAGGTGCGCCAGACCAAAACGGCCGTACACTTCTTCCAGATATTCCAGGCCAGCATCCGGTAGTCGCCAGCCAGATTCTAAAAAGCGCCGATTGAGGGTGTCTGGCGATTCCCCGGCGACGAACGCTTTTTCCAGGCCGGCGACATCTAGGCAGTAGGTGAATGGTTGTTTGGGCACGGCCGTACCCAACTGCATCATCAGGGTGAGAAACTCACCCATCTCATAACCGGGCGAGATTTGTACGGTACGCGCATCCAGCCAGATAGCTTCACCGGGAGAGGTGGTTTGGGGCACGGCCGTATCTGGGGCGAACGGCGACAACAAAAAGCGCCCGGTGTCCGTCAGGCGAAAGGCAGCCACATTATCCAGACTACCGCGCAATTCCACCATGTTCATCCAATAAAGCGGCCCACAAATGGCGGCGCGCACCATCTCGCCACTCGTTTTCAGCCAGTCGCCCTCCTGGTCTGGCTTCAGGGGTTTGTCGCCTTGCTGGAAACCCCGCGCCTCCGCCGACAGCAAATTGTAATAGAGGGAAGGGTGTATCTGGAACAGGTCACGCACAAATGCAGACAGGCTAAACCATTCATTCTGCCGGTTACTATCTTCAGCCAGGCCACGTAACAGGCGCAGCAAGGTCTGCCGCCCCATGATAATTTCCATCGGAAATGCCTGATAAGGAACTTCGGGATCGGCCAGACGCCAGATGGTCATGCCCGGCGCCTTGTTGAGAGTGGCGCGCGTTTCCCAGACGTCCATCACATTGACGCTCCAGGCCCGGTAGAGGGCGCTCAGCAGTTGTTGGCGGGGCACGCTGACGAGCATGTTCCACTTTTCCGGTGAAAACGCGACGTTTAGCTTTTCATCTAGCGTTACGATCTGTAGACCCAGCAAGAGCGTCATGATCCAATCCAGGAGGTGCGGGTCGCCAACGGCCGTGACCAACGCCGACGCCGATTGTACATCCATCACCTGGCGACGAAACGGTACCGTCAATGTCGGGCGTTTATAAAAAGCCGAGTACATATTGTAGGCCGGCAATTTCTTGACTTCCTCTGGCAAATAGGGCCAGTTGCCCACCCAGGGCGATGAATGTCCTTCCGGTTTATGGTCGCCTACGCGCGGCGACAGGCGCAGCGTACCGCCCGCCGCCAGGTAATGGGCTACCTGTTCCACGTTTTCCAGAAACGGCCGTGCCGCCGGTAGGCTGCGCTTCAGAGGGGAAATAGTCGCCTTGCGGTGCGGGATGAGGGCCACGGACGGTATCAGGCCATCGTGCAAATGGACAAATGAATGGTGATGCGGCTCATCCCCATGATGCCGACAGCGGTAAATCAGGCCATACCCTTCCAACTCCAATACCAGCGGCGCTACCGGGTCCTTCTGCTTCAGCGCCATGCGCCACACAAAATCCCATTGGTCTTGATAAATAGCGTTATTCACGTCGTAGAGCGCATGTGCGGCCGATAGCAGTTGGCGCGCTTTTTCTGAGAGGCCAGACAACATATATGGGTCTTCGCGCGCTTCCAGCAGGAGATGCTGCATTTGCGCCACCAGGTCATCTTTAGCTACGCCAGTCAGTCGCCAACCGCGTCGCTGCGCGATCTGCCGTAACTCTTTCACCGTGAACTGCCGCAGGGCTTGATCAAGCTGATCTTCCTCCTCCTCACGCGCCTGTTGCAATACCTCCATAAAATTGGTCGGGGTATCTTCATACTCTACGTGTTCCCAATCGTCGTCATCTTCCCATTCTTCATCGTCATCCCATTCTTCGTCATCGTCCCAATCGTCGTCATCGTCCCAACCGTCGTCATCATTGCCAAAGAAAAATCGTCCCATCGCACAAACCTTTCCCATCTTAGACTCTCAAGGTTTCCTGAAATCATAAACGTGAGTGTCTGAAAATAACGTAAACAGCTACAGATTATACGGTTTACAGGAAATTGTGGGTAATTTTTCAGAAATTATCCATCTGGCGTGTTCATCACCAGCGCCATCTTAGGCAGCAATTCCAATTATGGTAGGGGCGAGGCAGCGCGGTCATGCTTTGGTCAGCAACAAACGGCCTCTGT
>JACSRF010000370.1 GCA_014879875.1 Anaerolinea sp. | reverse complement strand
ACACGTTTAGATTGGACAAATCTCAGAAGATTTGTCCAATCTTCCGTATGTTATTTAATTTTCATTCCTTAGTTCGTAGTAACCGCCCGGTTCGTAGTAACCGCTTGAGCGGTTTGACGACTAAAGTCGTCACTACAAACTGGTTGCTGGATATTTTTTAGCGCGCGGGAATGATCAAAACTTGCCCCACACTAAGTTGATTGGGGTTTTGCAAACCATTTGCCAGGACAATTGCCTCCACTTTTACTCCAAAACGTTGCGCAATATTGGTTAGCGTATCACCGGCAACGACAGTATACTGTTGTGGACTGCCCTGCCCCTCGGGGCTAACACCCAGAGATGATTGTCCCGGTACTGGCGTTGCCGTCACGACAATTACCTGTACGGACGTTGGTTGGGGCGCCGGGGCGCTGCCGCTGCGGCTGCCGCCGCTAAAGGCGCCATCAACGACCGATTCGCTTTCGCTAATAAATTGCTGCCATTCGTTTGAGGTTGTCCCTGCTTGTAACAAATCCGTTGCCCACCCGGCTAAAAAGGAGGTGATCAACCAACTCACAACAATGAAAATAATGATTATTCCAATGAAGTAAGTCACCATCTCCCCCAATTTCTTTGAGGGCAACGATTGTTTTACGATCAAATGATAAGCAAGGAACACACCGATAATCAGTGGTACAAATTTTAACAGTTCAACAAGATTCATATGAGATACTCCTTTTCGTGCTCTTCCTTATCTTCCCAAAATTTTATGGCAAGAAATGCCGGGGATCAACAAATGTTTCACTGACTTTATCGTAAATGGTGTAATGAACATGTGGACCTGTAGCAATACCGACGGCGCCCATCACACCAACAGGCTGCCCCTGCGCCACATCCCCTTCTGCAATCAGGTAGGAACGTGGATGCAGCATCCAGACAATCCATTCATCATTTTCAATGCGAATGGTGCTGTTATACCACCGGTCCGTGAAGGTCGTGACATATCCGGGCATGGGCGCTTGTAAAATTGCCGTGCTGGTGCTGCTGCTGATATCTAATCCAGGCAGCCCATAGCTGCATCCATGCAGGTCTTGTGTCAAAACAGGATCGGTGGTGACAGGATTAAGACGTGGGCGTAGTGACGGCCGTCCCAAAACGCGCGCCTCGCCCAAACAGTAAAAATCTTGCTCATCTCGATGCAATGGAAAATCCATTGCGCCATCGCCACCAACGCGAAAGATGCCCCAATCACCGGCTATCACATAAAGCCGGTCATAGACACGGGTGCTGATATCAAGGAGGGTGAGGGACAACGGCCGTTCCGCCATATCCATTTGCGTCACAATCAAACTTTGCAGCGCCAAATGAGTCGGCCAGGCGCCCAAAGACGTTACCCGAACCGTCCCCAGTTCCACGTCCGAATAAATCATATTCTGGTGCGCCGCATCAAAATTATTCATCACGTAAGCCGATCCATTTGGGTCAAGTCGTTCAGACGCTCCCATCCCGGCATTATAAGCCAGGTAACACCGCTTAATCGTATCCGGATCATGCGTCCAATAGGTAATCTGTGGACACCGCTTCTTAAACTCCTGCGCGCCAATCGCCAATTGTTCACGCACTTCCCAATCAGAAATAGGGCCTGGGGTAAAACACGGCCGTTCACCCGAACGCACCAGATCGTAAGCGCCCATAATCCCCGTACAGCTCTCCGGGTTTACCGCCAGCATACTATTCTCTTTATACCACAACACCAACGGTACTTCTCGAGGAATGTCAGCTTTACGTGCAATTTGATCGGCGATGGGCGCCCATTGTAAGGCGGTCGCCTGGGTTGTGCGTGGCAGCGCATATTGACCATCCATGTACACACGCCCGCCGGTCAATAAGCCTGTGCCCAACAGCAGGAGCAGCAGCATGTCAAACATTCCCCTCATCACCCCAATAGCAGCTTGTTGCGGGGCAAGGTGTAGTACTGGCGCCAGTTGGTGCTGAATCCATGTTCGCAACCACTCTGGCAGCAGTATCGCCTTGATAGAAGGAGACATAACTCACATTATAATGAGGGAATATGTTAAGTCAAGTTATGTAACGTTGTCAGGCAGGGTAGACCATAGGATAAAAGTCAGGTAGACCGCTATTTCTTGAAGCCATGTACCAGCCGCGGATCGAGCGCGTCCCGTAAGCCATCCCCCAACAAGTTAAAGGCCAATACGGTGAGCATAATTGCCAGGCCAGGGAAAAAGACGAGGTGGGGCGCGCTAAATACTTGGTTTCGTTCGCTGGCTAACATGGCGCCCCATTCTGGTATGGGGGGCTGCGCGCCGAGACCAATAAAGGAAAGCGCGGCCGTATCCAGAATAGCCGTCGCAATGCCCAACGTGCCCGTCACAATCAGGGGAGGCAGCGAATTCGGCAAAATACGGCCGAACAAAATACGCCAGTTACTCGCCCCCAAAGCGCGTGAAGCTTCCACAAAATCCTGTTCGCGCACCGACAACACACTGGCGCGCACCACCCGCGCATAAGAAGGAATGCTCACAATGGCAATCGCCAGCATCGCGTTGGTCAGCCCAGGCCCTAAGACACTGACAATGGCAATCGCCAACAATAGAAACGGAAATGCCAGCACCACATCCAGAATGCGCATGATGATATTGTCAACCCAACCACCCAGGAAACCAGAAACAGCCCCCAAGAACGTGCCAACAAACACCGCAAACGTCACCGTGACAATCCCCACCCGCAAAGAAACGCGCGTGCCATAAATAACGCGGCTGAACTGATCACGCACATTGCCATCCGTGCCCATTAAATGCTGCGGTCTATCTGTGGCGCAACCCAACAAATGAATGCACGGCGCTTCTCGTTTCTTCACATCTTCAATGCCAATAAGCACCTGATTGGGATCATATGGGGCAATTAAGGGAGCGGCAACAGCTAAAAAAACGAGAAACCCAAGCAAGAAAAGGCCGACAATTGCGGACCGCTGCCGCAGCACACGGCGTAGAGTTAAGCGCCATAAACTATTCGAGCGATAATCAGAAATATCGCCAATACCGGCGTCATCTAGAGAGAGTTCAGCGACTTTCGACATAAGCCCTTGTGATTTAATCTAGCTGAATCCGAGGATCCAGGAACCCATACGACAAATCAACCAACAGGTTGACCGTCACATAACCAATAGCAATAACGACGACAAAACCCTGAATAATTGGGTAATCACGAGCGGTTATCGCCTCATACAAACTACGGCCAACGCCAGACAGTCCAAAAATAGTCTCTGTCAGAATGGCGCCACTAAACACCAACCCCAACTGCAAACCGGCAATCGTCACAATAGGCAGCAGCGCATTACGAAAGGCGTGCTTCATAACAATACTCCACCGCGACAACCCTTTCGCGCGCGCCGTGCGTATATAGTCCAACCCCAAAACTTCCAGCATACTGGAGCGTGTCATACGGGCAATGATCGCCATCGGAATCGTCCCCAGCGCCAACGATGGCAGCGTCAAATGCCTGAGCGCATCCTTCAATACGACCCAATCAAACGTAATCAGCGAATTGAAAATGTAGAAGTTACCCAAGAATTGCATCAGGCTGGCGCCAAACGTACCTGCGGTTAATTCCCACCCATAAACCACGTAAAAAGGGGTGACACTGACGCCGGGGGAAAGACGGCCGCTGGGCGGCAGTTGTAAGGGCGTATCTTTCAGCAGCAGGGCAAAAACATAAGCCAGCATTAGCCCCAACCAGAAAACAGGCATCGAAACGCCAATGTTCGCGCCAATCATGGTGATCACGTCTACGGCCGAATTACGCCGTACCGCCGAAATAACCCCCAATGGAATACCCACCAACAAGGCCAACAGCAGCGCCAACATCCCCAACTCCAGGGTAATGGGCAGCCGTTCTATCAAAATTTGCGTGATGGGGCGCTTAAAACGAATGGACTCCCCAAAATCCCCATGCAAAATATCACGGGCATAAATGACAAACTGCGTTGTGATTGGTTTGTCCAGCCCCTTGTCCTTGAAGAATTGTTCACACACCACCGGCGTCGCTTTCTCGCCCAGAATAGCCGTACAGGGATCGCCAGGGATAGCGCGCGCCAGGGCAAAGGTGACAATGAGGACGCCAATAACAACTGGAACCGCAGCGATTAAACGACGAATGATGTATTGGGTCATTGCTTGGTTTGCCTGTATCGCCGTAAATAAGGCGGGATGGTTTGCCCACGTAGCAAACCATCCCGCCTATAAACCTAAACTAAAAGGTAGACTCTGTTACTCAGACACATTGATGAAACCACCCCACAAACCAGAGAAGTAAGTAAAGGATCCCGTATTACCAACGTGCAGCGGATGGGACGCATCCCACTGTAAGCCCCAAGACACCACGACGTCATTGGCGTCGAACTTGGAGCCATCGTGGAAAAGAACGCCGGCGCGCAGCGTACAAGTCCAGACGGTAAGGTCCGCATTTGCATCACAACTGGTAGCCAGGGCAGGCTCAACGGCCGTACCCCCAATCTCATACGCCAACAACGGTTCTGTCACCTGCTCGCAGGCGCGCAGCGATTCGCCATCTGTTTCATCGCTGCAGAAGAGGCTGATCGGTTCCGCATTCTGCATCCAGACAAACGTGTCCTTACCCGGATCCATCACGGCAAAGTATTCATTACCCAGCGGGCTGGCATGGCCACCGCTGACCGTCGCTGCATAAGCCACACCGGAACCGCCATGCGCAATGGGAACCATCGGTACGTGCTGCTTGAGCAGATTGTTAGCCGTTTCGTAATAGGGCATCCGATCATCGTCACTGGCCAGAGAAGCCCCTTTTGCTAACGCATCCGTAATATCCGGGAACTGTTCACCAAATTGGTCAGATGAGCCGGCGCCAAAGTGGAAATCAAGGAAGTTAGTCATATCCGGGTAGTCAGCGCCCCAACCCAACAGATGCAGACCAGGGAGCTGACCGGCATCGGCCGCCGCAATGAACGTACCCGATTCCATCACCACGATGGTAGCGTCAATGTTCAGGTTCTCTTTCAACTGCGCCTGCAAATCCTGCGCCACGATACCCGGCTCCGGCAGGTAGCCACGCACCACGTCACGGTACGCAATTTCCGTGCTGAATCCATCCGGGAAACCCGCCTCGGCCAACAACGCGCGCGCCGCTTCGGGGTTGAATTCGTACCAGCTTTCACCGGCGCAGCCATTGGGAATTGAGCAAGGGGTGAAATGAGAGGCTGCTTCGGACCCGGCCGGGTAGAAGTTGTCTACAATGCGCTGCCGGTCAATGCCCATGGCAATTGCCTGCCGCACTTTTTCATCGTTAAATGGTTCATACGTATTGTTCATGCCCACGTAGAAAATATTCAACGCCGGCCGTTCAACCAGGTTCAGCGTGCTGTCCGCAGCGATCTTGTCAAAATCATCCGGCGCGGGGTTGTCAAACCCATCAATCGTCCCCGCCTGCAATTCTAACAAACGCGCGGCCGCTTCTGAGTTCCAACGGAAAACAAGAGTCTCTGTTTTGGCCACATCGCCCCAATACCCATCGAAACGCTTAAAGACAATCTCTTCACCTCTGGCCCAATTTTCTAACATGTATGGCCCAGTACCAATCGGTTTTTCCAGCAGAGCGCCGCTGCCACCCGTTGCTTCCAGATATTCGCTTGGCTGAATGGCAAAAGCAGTGAAGGCTGCTTTCGAGGGAAAAGCGGGGTCTGGCGCACACATCGTAAACTGCACGGTCAATTCATCAAGGGCGGCGATTTCCTTAATAAGACCACCGTAGTCGCAGTTATCGGCTGCCATGACCATTGGTTCAAAGTCGGCCATGGGCGTTTCGGCCACGGGCGCTTCGGCCGTCGGCCCCTGGGCAGTAGGTTCTGCGGGTGTGCTCCCGCCACCTGTACCACAGGCGGCCAGCATCAGGCCCAGCAGCAAAAGCATTACCGTAAACAAATACCACTTTTTCATGTTTTCTTCTCCTCGCTATTGAAAAACAATGATCTGTTGGCTGTGGTGTGAGCAATGACGTTTTTTGAGTGTACCTATGTTAACATGTTGCCAACACCATGACAATACACACAATTCTTCAACAGCAATTCCAAATATGAAACCGTTTGCCCCTACCCTATTTGGGTGGCTTTTTTATTTGAACACACGGGCAATTCGTTGTATAACAAAGGCATCTCGTCAGTAAGTGCCTGTGCAGCAAACGCACAGCGAATTACCAACAAGTGCATAAAGCAACGCACGTTCGTAGTAACGGTTCGTCGTCACGGCTTCCGCCGCTTCTTCCCGCTAAAGCGGTTACTACACACCATGGGAGGATGTATGATGTTATCGCGTTTCTACTGGATTCTTGCCGCCTTCATGCTGCCAGTCATCCTGGTTGGGGTCGGCATTAGTAAAGCAAATGGCGTCACGCCTATTGGCGTCACGCCTATTGGCGTCACGCCTATTGGCGTCACGCCTATTGGCGTCAC
>JACSRF010000662.1 GCA_014879875.1 Anaerolinea sp. | reverse complement strand
CGATCATCGCGATCACCTCGACCACGCCCAAAAACATCAGCAAGATCGTCCCCACCCTGACCCCGGGGAGCGGCGTGGTCACCCCGCGTACGCTGGTTCACTACATCGTCACCGAATACGGCGCGGTCGAGCTTTACGGCCGTTCGCTTCAGGAACGGGCCAAACTGTTGATTTCGATCGCCCACCCCGATCACCGCGAGGCGCTGGAAAAGGCCGCCTTTGAACGCTTCGGCCGCCACTTCCTGCCGCGCAGCGAGCGGGTCAGGCGCAATAATATCCGCCAATTCTTGCGCCATGTTGACCATTGTGACACGCTGCTGCCGTCTTCGCTGGAGCCATAACAGCGCCGCCAACAACAGCAGCAGCCCCAGGGCAATGCCCACCAATGCGGGATTATCGGTGACAACGGTGGTCACGGCCGTTTCCGCAGAGACACGAGTCGGTTCTGGGATGGCGGTGGGGACGGGTGTTGGCGGCAGTTCCAGCAGCAGCGTCACCAGCACCGGCTCCGTACTCGCCGTCAGCCCCAACTCATCCGTCACCGTGATGATTAATTCATGCGCTCCGGCGGTTACTGTCCGCAAATCCCAAGCCAACAGCAGGCTGCCGTTGGCGTCTGGCTCCGGTTGGGGCAGGGTGAAAAATGGTTCGCCGTCTAGCAGCAGGGTAACGGCCGTTAACGCGCGCGGCGCGCCGACCGGCCAGGTAACGACGAGGGGCAAGGGCAGCGACATTGGCGTCAGGTCGGCCACGGTGTCGTCCGCATTCGCTGCCCGGCGCAGCACACTACCTGGCTGCAACAACAGGCTCACCGTCGGCGGTTCAATGACCAGATCATAAGCAGCCGTCGCTGCTATGTCGCCATAGAAAACAGCAAGCGTATAGGCGCCGCTGCGGCGCTGCGCCGAGGTAAAGGTGATCTGCGCCTGGCTGCGCTGCTGCTGCCACAGTGTGTAGAAGGGATCGGTCGCTTCAGGTTCAGGCATGTGCAAGTAATCGCCGCCGCTGGGGCCGGCAAGCTGCATCACGTTGTCAATTTCATTAGGATCGGCGCGCGCGCCTAAAATGGCGGCAAAGATGGGGATGTTCGCCACCTGCGCCGGCGCAGTCAACGCCACAAAATCAAGCTGCCGATCCAACTGCGCGCCATCGGTAAAGATGAGAATGGCCTGAAAACGGCCGTCGTCATTTTCCTGTTGGGCAAGCTGTGTGATGGCCTGGTCGAGCATGGCTGCCAGCGGCGTCGCCGTCACGCTGGCAGGTGCATAGGCCAACACGCCCTCTACCACATCGCCGGGGGTGGTGACGTTTTGCAGCAGGAAACGGCCGTTCTCCCTCGTCTCGTCCGGCACAATCACACTGATCCGGTCGCGTCCCTGCGCGTCCATGAACTCGGTGGCAAAACGCAGCACACTGCGCTGCACCTTTTCCAGGCGCGTCAACTGGCTGTTCCCGTCCAGATTGGTAATGCTGTCATTGGCGTCTACCACAAAGATCAGATCGAGTCCCACGGCGACATTCGCAGCCGTTAACTCTGTTACTGGCTCATCCCCTTCCCGCAGCCGCAGCCCCACCAACTCGTCCGGCAAAGGTTGCAGCGGATTGGCGGCGGCCAGATACACGTTGATTTGCGGGAAAGCGGCCGTATCCACACGCGCCACGCGCAGGGCAACGGCCGCTTCTGCTGTCTCTTCTTGCGCGCCGGTTGGCAGCGCAGCCAGCAAGCCGACCAATAATACCCATAAAACAAGTTGGATACGCCAATTCCGGTTCATAATTCCCTTTGCTTTGTGCATTTTATGTTTACTTTCAGGCGTTGATTTGCTATTATAACACTGAACACGAGAAGGATAAGCAGCTATGATTCGTAATAAATGGCGTTTACATGCCATCCTCATTTTAAGTTTAGTCATGGTACTGGGCGGGGCGTTGGTCATGGCTCAGTCATCGCCGCCGCCTCCCCGCTTGTTCATTACCCAGACCGATGCCAGCAGCCCTCCTACCATGGAGTTACAGGTTTATGGGCTGACCAGCCAGGGAGACGCGCTTGATTTTGCCTCTGCCCCGCTGAGCCTGAAACACAACGGCCTGCCCATCATCAGCTACGAGGTGGCTGCCCCGCGCGAAGTTGGGACCCTGACCATCTTTCTCATTGATATTCCTGAAGGGACGTCGGCGCAATTTGCGGCCATTGCCGACGCCATCAATGGCTATGCCACCGCGCCCACCATGAAAGAGCAGGTAGACGCAGTGGCCGTCTATGAGGTTGGCGCCAACACCGCGCAGCAGCTTCTGGCTCCCACCGAATTTTACAACAGTGTACGCAACCTGTTTGCCACACCGCTGACAGCATCCACCGGCTCCACTGCGCTGATAGACAGCATCGGCGGCCTGCTGCAGCAAAGCGACAGCTTGAAGCCAGACCCGGCTATGTCTGTGCATATGGTGGTGATGTCTGATGGCACCGATGCTGTTAGTACCCAGTTCCAGCCCGCAGCCGTAGCCTCATTAGCCGCCGATTTGGGCATACCCATCCATACCATTTTGCTCAACAATACCGGCTTATCTGCGGGCGGCCAGCAGCTTGGGCAAGATTATCTGGCAGCGACGGCCAGCGCGGCGCGCGGCCTGGCGATCAAGTTGGAAAACACAGGCGACTTGCCTATTTTGTGGAGCCGCATTGTTGGCTTTCGCCAACAAGCCATCATTCGCTACACCTTGCCGGATCTGCAAGGGGGCCGGTTCCCGGTTGAACTGAGCCTGACGGATCAGCCGGAGGTGGCGGCGACGACCGATATCATCGTCCCCACAAACATGCCCAGCGTTGTTATCAATTTGCCGGAAGGGAGCCGCAGCCTGACACTGCCCAATCTGGATAAGCCGGTCAACCTGCGCTTCACCACCACCATCACCTGGCTGGACGGCAGTCAGCGCCAGGTGGCCGCGGCGCAGTTGGTGGTCAATGGCGTGCCCCAAGATATTCCGCTGAATTCATTGGACGACTTTACCGTCCCGGTTGCCAATTTGGGTTTTGGGGAAAACAGCATTCAAGTAGCTATTTTGGATGAACAGGGAATGCGCGCCACCAGCCCTGTGATCTCGTTGGCGCTCAGCCAGGGCCAGCGGGATGTACCAGCAGAACTGAGCGGCGGCAGTGGCATTTGGGGTACGTTGGGGCGCATTCTACTGACGGCCGTTGTGCTGGCGATTGTGTTGGCCGGCGGCTTTTTCATTTACCGGCAGGGGTGGCTGGCGAATTTACCTCTGCGCGTGGGCAAGGGGCGTCGTCGCGGCCGCGAACCGCAAATTACATATGAAACCATGGATGAAGAAGGACCGCGTGTGCTGGCGCGGCTGCATGTATTGGAAGCGCAAACACGGATGCCGGTGGAGATTGGCCTGACACAACCGCGGCTGCGGATCGGCCGTTCTCCGGCGCAAGCGGACCTGGCCTTTGAAAACGATTTAACGATGTCCCGCCTGCACGCCACGCTGATGCTGGAAGGGGTACATTACCGCATCTTTGACGAAGGCAGCACCAGCGGTACCTGGGTCAATGATCAGCAAATACCGGAATATGGCGCGCAATTGATGGACGGCGACGAGATTCACCTGGGCGCGGTGCATTTGCGTTACTACCAACCCTGATGAACGTGAACCGTAAGAAGTAATCCGTGAGCCGACTACGGATTACGGATTACGGATTACGGATTACGGATCACCGATTACCGATCACCGATTACGGATCACCGATTACGGATCACCGATTACCGACCGATGACCACCCCCATTCCTCCACATCTGTTCGCGCCGCCGCTGGCGGCCATGGCCGGCTTACAGTTTCGACTGGCGGAGTTGGCCGATTTTCGCCCGCTGCATGAGACATGCTACGCCGATAAGCGCGCGCCCTGGTTTTGGGATCATTTTGAGCAGATGATGGTGTGGCAGGGCAACGGCCGTGCCTGTTGGCTGCTCATTGAACACAACGGCCGTCTCGTTGGCAGCGGCGAACTGATCATCTATCCACACGGGGCCGAGTTGGCGAATTTATTTGTCGTGCCCCCTTATCGTCGTCGCGGTATCGGCACCGCCCTGATCATCGTCCTCAGCCGCATTGCCCGCCATTGGCAGCTTACCGACCTGGAAATCGGCGTGGAAAATCAGAATGAGCGGGCGCTGTCCCTTTACCGCCGCCTGGGCTTCACCGATGACCGCGAAATACGGCTGCCTGGGGGGGGGACGGCCGTTGTCCTCCACAAAACCCTATAGATAGTCAGTTATCGGTAATCGGTGAACGGTAATCAGTTCACCGACCACCGACCACCGACCACCGACCACCGATTCCCAATGCTCTCTCTCCTCGCCACCCGCCGCAGCATTCGCCGCTACACCCCGGAACCTATTCCTGATGCGCTGATCGAGACGTTGTTAACGGCCGCTGCCTGGGCCCCCTCCGCCCACAACCGGCAGCCGTGGCGCTTTGCCATCATTCGCCACGCCGACGCCAAACAACGGCTGGCGGCGGCCATGGGGCAGCAGTTACACGCCGACCTCAGCGCCGACAACGTTTCCCCTGACCTGATCGCCAAAGATGTCGGCCGTTCTTACCAGCGCATCACCAGCGCCCCGTTGCTCATCCTGCTCTGCCTGACCATGCAAGACATGGACAGCTACCCCGACCCCTTGCGCCAGCAGCACGAATGGACGACGGCCGTGCAAAGCGTCGCCATGGCCGGGCAAAATTTACTGCTCGCGGCCCATGCGCTGGGCCTCGGCGCGTGTTGGATGTGCGCCCCCCTCTTCACGCCCGACGTGGTGCGCCACACGCTCAATCTGCCTGCCGACTGGCAGCCACAAGCCCTCATCACCGTTGGCTACCCGGCCGAAACGCGCAGCAAACCGCGCCGCCCCCTGCATACGCTCATCCATCATGATGATCGATGAATAAGGAACAGTTTACCCCGATGAAAAGAGGATGTTATGATCCGGTGTTGACAACGGTGCAGAACGCCAAAGCCGACGCAGGTCATGCTCTAGGCGTCCACACACCAGAAACCGGGGAAGCGCCCCGCCAGCCGTCATGGCTGCGTCACGCGATGCGGCAACGGCAAGCGAAAAAAGAGCGCGGTGCGGACACCGGCTCCCGCTAACGGCAAAATACACAACCGATAAGCATACCAACAGTGCCGTGCTAAAGCAGGGCAAAGTGGATCATCCAAAAAGACGGGCAGCATCTTTACCATACGACTTAGCTTTCCATTGTGAGTGGAGCCGTGTCAGTCCAATATCTTCATGTCAAACTACCCTCTTGTTTTTAACAACTTGTGGCCTTGACAATATATCGAATAGCGCAATGCTCTGGAGAGCATCATTTCGATCCAAGACGCGGCTACAGTATCCGGGAATAGCATTGGAGTAGCGTCAATGTATTTCAATCTAAAGGCCTAAAGCTAGCGACTATTGCCTCGAAATCTTCTAAATAATTATTGAATTCTTCTTTCTCCGCTTGAAAAGTAATGATTATCATGTCTCTATCACGAGCAATGTAAACATCTTTCGACATCACATTGCCAACCATATAAATTCTCTCTATTGCCGTTTCCCCTCTGAGATTAATCTCGCGTAAGGAAACTTCTTCATAACCTGGTTCAGTTCCTCTAGTAATATGGTTGTATACAATACGGTGTATTCTTGCGGTGCCCCAATCAACAACATCGTCAAGAGATGGTTTTGTTACGGGTTGATATCGTATTTTAATATTAAAGGTTCCCAGCAAAGACCGATGAATGATGAGTTTAATCTCCTCATCCCCTTTATAACCGGATTCGCCGTAGACTTGTGTTACCCATTTGGCTGGATAATCAACGGAGAATCCATATTGGGAATTTGTAACAGTCTTCACTTCTCCTTCGTTTCTTACAAAGGGCCAAAAACCCAGTAGAAAACTCGCACCAACAAGCCAAACTAGCACAAACAAAATGGCAACACGCCATGAAACATAAACTGTTTTGCGCATAATCTACTCTCCACTAAAAAAGCCATTCAGAAGTGTAAAGAAATTCTGAATATGAGGTAAAAGATTATGATGCGTAGTAGTGCCACTGACTAAACTACGCGTTTGCATTGGAAAGTAGTAGCTTGCACCTTCATTAACTGTCAATGCATAGCCACTGGCAACGCCTATAGTTTCCGAGTAGGCTAACTCTCGATCGAGATCACTTGGTGTATAGGCTTCGCCAAATGTTAAACCATATTTATACGCCGCTGTAGTTGTTTGATATTGAAATGGTCCTGCGTAATCCTCTACAACGTTATCCACGTTATGAATTCCTGCAGCGTAAACCGATATACTAATGTTTAGCGGGATTGCATCATTTTCAGAAAACAACTTCTTCATCCAATCTATAAATCCACTATTGGGGCCGATGCTCAAGTCACCTCCAATAACCAAGAAGGAAGTCACTTCTACTCTGCGTGTATCA
>JACSRF010000261.1 GCA_014879875.1 Anaerolinea sp. | reverse complement strand
CGTACATCGCGCTCTTCACGTTCGTCATGATCGGCGCGTTCGGCCGCTTTTTCTGCTTTACGGGCGATCTTTTCGGCCATGGTTTGCGCAAAATTCGTCCCAAATTTACTTTCCAACTCGGCCGTCAGGCGGAGCATTTGTTGGTTCACCTGGGCGCTGATTTGCGCGCCTAACCCTTCCAGGTCAACGGCAAAGTCAAAGTCGCTGTCATCTTCGTGGAAACTGTCCCACTCTTCGCTGACGGTGGCTAAATCTTTGAGGACGATACGGCCGTTTGCCGTCAGCGTCACCACCGGCCCATCTTCGCCAATAGACCCGATCAGCATCCCTTCGCTTTCGCTCACTTCATCCAGGGGCAGGCGGTTGGAGATTTGTGGGGCAACGGCCGTTAGCGTCAGGGGCGTTTGCGCCGGCCAGCGGGCGATGATGTCGCCGTGGGCGGTGAAGGCGTGTTTGCCAACGGCCAGGCTGCCATGAATGCGGATGTCGCCCTGGATTTTGCCAACGGCCGTTTGCCCGCCCAGCAGGCGGAAATTGGCGTCGCGCATCCCGCTGTGGATGGTGACGTCGCCGGTGACGCTGCGCAGGCTGAGATCGCCCATGACGGTGTTGGCGGTGACGTCGCCGGTGACGCCGCGCGCCGAGAGGTCGCCAAAGACATCATTCAGGTGAATGCTGCCAACCTGGCGGAAGATGGCGTCGCCGCTGACGTTGTGAACGGTGAGTAGACCGCTGACGTTTTTGACGGAGAGGTCGGCTTGCACGTCGCCTAGTTGGATGTTGGCGACGGCCGTCAGAATGACATCGCCGGCTGCCTGGGCAATGTTCACATCGCCCTGCACGCTGCGGATGACGGCGTCGCCATGTACGTGGGTTACGGTAAAGCGGCTGTTTTCGGGGACAGAGAGGCGGAGACGGCCGTTGCTGTGAATGACCAGACCCTCGTCAGCTTCCTTGACGGTGGCGTCGCCTTTGACTAAAACGGCCGTGCTGCTCCACCCTTTCACCACGAGGTCGCCGTGACAGGTCTCAATGATGATGTGTGGCATTTTGCCTACTTCGTATGTGTCGCTCATAACATTTACCTCGCAATACCTGGCGTGGTCTGGCGACCGGCCAGAGCATGACTATTGTTAATCAATGTAAACCTGTACATGTTCCTGGCTTTCCTCGTCGCGCACGTCTACGAGGATGCCGCTTTCTCCTTCGAGCAACATGCTTTGCATTTCATCCATGTTGAGGCCGGCCACTTCAGGCGTGAAATGGCTGGCGATGGTGAAGCCAAACTTGAACATGCGCAGCGGGATGTTGACGCTGACTTTGCTTTTGCCCGTTTCCAGGTTGTTGACGCGCACGCGGAACCAGGTGGGTTTGTGACCGTCGGCTGTTACTGAGGAAACGGCCGTTTCCTTAGTAACAGCCGTTTCCGTCAGCGCCGGTTTTGTGGCTTGTTCCATAACCGGCGGGGCTGGCGGTTCAGGTGGGTTAGGCGCTTCGGGCGTTGTGGCGTCGTTAACCTGCGTCAGCATGGCGGCGGCCTCGTCAACGGTGATTTTGCCACCGGCCAATAAATCTAAAATTTCTTTGCGTGATTCGACAGACATGATATAACCTCCGTGATCAGGTGGGCAATTTGCCCCATTTGTGAGAGGCGCATGGCGTGATGGGAGTGTCAAATCATCATCAAGCCACCGCGCCTTTTTCATTTAACCGGCCGGCTGCCAGGCAGCGGCCGTGTACCCCATGTGTTGCAAGGCGGCGTAAAGGGGCGCCGGGTCGGCCATGCGGATTGCCCCGAACCACCACGCGCCATTTTCGCCACGAAAGACATAGCCGCCGTCGGCATGAGTCCCTTCGATGGGGATCAGCAGTTGGGTGGGTTTGCCGACGCGGGCCAATGTGTTAAATTGCACCGGCTGATCAAAGTACAACTCAATGACCAATGAATGCGTGGCATACGCCTCCAGGGTGTCATCTGAAAGACCAATACTTATCAGGTCGGTGTTACTGAGTTTGCTTAAAGAGGCGCTGGCAGCGTCGGCCAGGGCGTGGAAATTGGCGTGACCGGGGCTTAATGCAGTGCGCTGCCCATTGTCTATGATGATGATGCGTGACGGCCGTACATTGGTCGCCGTTGATTGGAACCACAGCCACGTGCCACTGTTGAAGGCGTTCAATAAATAGACGATACCCGCCCCAATGACCACCATCCATAAAAATGGCTCATAAACACGAATTTTGCTCGGATGATTCATTTGTTACCTCGATTTGTACGGGCAGCCTTTGTGGCTGACCCAAGGTCGGATACAAAGGGTAGGCACAAGGCTCTGTCCCTACCAAACTATCCATTACCCCGTAATAACTGCAACGACTCTTCTACCGATAAGCGGCCGGCGTGCAGATCGGCCAAAATTTCGCGGCGGGTGCTGTCGGAAATAGGGCCACGCTCTGGTTCGCCGATTTCGTAGCCCATGGCGTTGATGACCTCGGTGAGACGGGCGCGCACGGCCGGGTAAGACATGCCCAACTCTTGCTCCACACGGTTGATCTTGCCCTCGCAGCGCACGAATAGTTCCACAAAAGCCAACTGTTCCGGCGCTAATTGGTACAGCCGCCCCAACGTGAACTGCCCTTCCAATGTCGTGTCACAGTTGCGGCAGTGCAGGCGGGTGACGGTCAAATCATCATTGCAAATGGGACATTTACCGATAACAGGATTCATGTAGCGTTTACCCTTTGTGAAATTCGTTTGCAGAGGGATTTTGTAGGGGTTCTTCACGTAAGCATTCAGCCCCCCTGCTTTGGCCGGTCTCCTGACCGTGCCAGTCAGGTGGCTCGGTCAGAGACCGGCCATAACGGGGGTGAACGGTTACGCTCAGAATGACGCTGGTAACGCAATCGAACTTCTTGAAAGTTTATGTGTATATGAAAATAATCAAATCATCTATGTAGATAATAGACGAATAGATAACAGAAGTCAATACAGAAAACGAATTTTATTGACATCTATGTGATAATAATTAACATCCGCGTAAGAAATCTTACAAAATTTCGCGCAAACTCAAATAAATGACGTAACCAAACCCCAATAAGCACATGAGCAGCAAAAAGAGGGCGCCAAATTGTCCCTTGTGCAGCGCGAGTGTGAGACCCAAAGCGGCATAGAGAAAGAGGAAGATTTCGACGAAGAGGATCCAATCGAAGGGGAGTTTGTAGGTGGATGGGGCGCGACGGCCGTTATCCATCCCTTTCTTGGGCGTGCGTACAAATTCGTGGCTATGCCGGCCGGCCGCTTCCAACAGGGCGCGGCTGTTGCTGGGGGCCATGCCAATGGCGATCAGCAGCAGCGTGGGGAAATAGCGCAGCCGCCACCGCCAATCCGCATAGAGCACCCGCTGCCCCAACACAAACAACACCGGCTGCCCAATCCCGGCGATGCTAAAAAGCGCCATATACGCCGAAAACTGGTAATTCAGGTAAATGAGGGGCACTTGCAGCAGCAGCAGCAGCAGCACGAGTACGTGCGTCACGTAAGCGGACATCGAGAGTAAGGCGTACAGACGGGCCGTCAGCGAGTAGTGTGGCGTTTGCAAAATGTCTGGGCCGTATTTCAGCAGGCATTGCATGGAGCCTTTGGCCCAGCGCGCCTGCTGATTTTTGTAGGCGCTGATGCTCGATGGCAGTTCGGCCGGCGCGGTCACGTCGGGTAAAAAGCGGAACTGCCACTGCTTGAGGATGGCGCGTGTGCTGAGGCATAAATCTTCGCAGACGGTATCATCTAGCCAGCCACCGGCGTCCTCAATGCTGGCGCGCCGCCAGACGCCGGCGGCCCCGTTAAACTTGGGGAAGAGGTTGGCGCGGTGGCGCACGGTTTGCTCCATGGCAAAATGTTTGTCGAGGGCGATGGCTTGGGCGGCCGTCAGTGGCGATTCGGCGCCATTGAGATGGTCCCAGCGCGCTTGCAGCATCCCTAGCTGTGGGTTGTTGTGGAAATGGGGGATGGTTTTTTGCAGGAAGTCGGGCGGGGGTAAGAAATCGGCGTCGAAAATGGCGATGAATTCCCCCGTCGCCTGGGGTAAGGCGTAGGCTAACGCGCCGGCTTTATAGCCGACACGCTCGGGACGGCGGATGTGGACGACGTTGACCTCTTGCTGCTGATAGTTGGCCGCCAGCGCCGCCGCGATTTGCGCCGTGTCGTCGGTGGAGTCGTCTATGATCTGAATTTGTAGTTTAGCGGCCGGGTAATCGAGCGCCACGGCCGCCGCCACAAGCTGCGCCACCACGTAGCGCTCATTGTAAATGGGTAATTGGACGGTAACGGCGGGTAACTCGGCTGGGGCGACGGCCGTTGCCGTGAAAGTGTCATGCCGGTGTCGCCAATAGAGCCAAACCGTCAACAAGCCCATCAGCCCATAGATGGACATACCGGCCACGATGAGCACGTATAAACTGCCTAAAAACTGTGTCATGCTGTCTGATCATCTGCTCGTTTCACAACTGTTTTCAGGCGCTTGTTAAACGTCCCTCTGGGCAGCAGCACCTTGCGCCCACATTCCTGGCACACCAGGCCGATGTCCGCGCCGACGCGCACCACTACCCATTCGTAGCTCCCACACGGATGTTGCTTGCGCAAACGAACAATGTCCCCTAAATGAATTTCGATATACATAGCAGGGAGAATTATAGGCAGACGGCCGTTGCGGGCAACTTATAGGATTGACGATTGACGATTTTAGATTGACGATTGTTGCCGTTCCAGACAAGCCGTCATGAAAACCCCAGGCTGGCTCGTCGTAACTGCTTGCGCCGTCTGGTAGAATTAGCGCATGTTACTTGCCAAACTGCTTGTCTTTGCCCTGATCTATTTCATCATCATCCGCCCCATCTACGCGGCTTACCTGTTCACGCGGCCGCCGCGGCTGCGCGTGGCCTGGCGCACGCCGGCCGACTTTGCCCCTGAGTACGAAGACGTGACGCTGACCGGCGCCGATGGCGCGCGCCTGGCGGGGTGGTACATTCCGGCGCGTAATGGCGCGGCCGCGCTGCTGCTGCATGGGCACAGCGGCAACCGGTTGGGGGTGATGTACCACGCGCAGGCGTTGGCGGAGGCGGGGTATGGCGTGCTGCTGCTCGATTTGCGGCGGCATGGCAGCAGCGGTGGGCAGACGTTTGGGCGGGGGGAGGTGGAGCGGGAAGATGTGTTAACGGCCGTCGCCTACCTGCGCAAACGGCCGGACGTTAACCCCGGTGGCATTGGCATTTTTGGCTTCTCCATTGGCGGCGCGCTGGCGCTGCATGCGGCGGCCAGCACCGTCGCCATTCGCGCGGTGGCCGTGGATGGCCCCAGCCCGGCAGCGATGGCCGACATGCCGCCTCCGGGGGGCGTGGTCAACCGCTTCTTGAATTGGCCCTTGCAGGCGGTGTACATGCGGTTGGCGCAGCGCTTTGCCCGCCAACGGCCGTTACCTGCTAACCTCGCCGTTTTACCCCGCCTCACGCAGCCTGTTTTCTTCATTGCGACCGGGCAGGGGCTTGAACGGCAGTTGGCGCGCCATTTTTACGCGGCGGCCCCTGGCCGCAAGCTGCTGTGGGAGATTCCAGAGAGCGGTCATGGCAATGGGTGGCGCGCCCGCCCGCAGGAGTATGGGCAAAAGTTGGTCGCCTTTTATGACCACACGCTGCTGCATCGCACCGCTGAGGCATGGGTGGCGCCGGATTGGACAGAGATGGGAACGGCCGTGACGCCGCCGCCCCCCTCTCCTTATGGGGAGATTGCCGGCGATGCGACCATCACGGCCGCCCAGGCGAACGGAATTGCTATGCTGCTGCTGTTGTTGACGTTTGCCCTGTTTGGCGGCGCGTACTGGCTGTTGTGGCGCGATGAATTGTGGCGGCAGTTGAGCAATGCGCCGTCGTTGTGGGGGGCGCTGCTGCTCTTTGCGCTGGCGATTGTGGCGCATGAAGGGCTGCACGCGCTGGCTTTTTTGACGGTGGGGCGGGTGTCGTTGACGGCCGTTAAATTTGGGTTTAGCTGGCAATTAATGGCCCCTTACGCCCACTGCCAGGCCCCGCTGACGATCACTGCCTATCGCTTTGCCGTCGCCCTGCCTGGCGCGCTGCTCGGCGTTTTGCCGGGCGTGGCCGGCGTGGCCGTTGGCTCGTTGTGGTGGACGCTGTTTGGGGTAATGATGACCATCGCCGCCGGCGGTGACCTGGCGGTGCTGCTGGCGGTGCGCGGCGTGCCGCGTGGGGCGCGGGTGTTGGATCATCCGCGCGCGGCGGGCTGCCAGTTGTTGGCGGGGGAGGGAGAAAGTGAAACGTGAAGCGTGAAACGTGAAAAGAGGGTTGTCACTTTTCACGTTTCAAGTCTGGCTGAACCAGAGCATGACCCCTTGCGCCAGTTGCGGTAGGGGGAGCGCGCCGTTGACCACGACTGCTTCTTGCCCGGTGAAGAATTCGACAAAGCGACGGCCGTTGGCGACG
>JACSRF010000569.1 GCA_014879875.1 Anaerolinea sp. | reverse complement strand
TTCGGCCGTTACAGCCAGTGAAACCACGCCTACAATGATGATAATTACGTAGGAAATAAACAGCTTCCATCCCAAATGCTGCCGAATCGTTTTCATGCCATCCCATCCTCAAACCGGTATCCGGCGCCCCAGACGGTGGCAATCATCGTTGGCTGAGTGGGGTCATCTTCCACTTTCTTGCGCAAACGACCGATACGGTATTGAGCAGTGTTAATTCATCATCTACAACGAGAATCTTAAAAGTCATAGTAAATATTGTACCTTGTTTGCTTATAACAAAACTGCGCCATTTAGCCTATCGCGTTGTCATTCTTCGTTTAGATGCCAACGTGATGCGCACATTATTTAATGAGCGTCGTTTTTCAGTGCTGTGGTTGGTCTTACGCGTTTGGATTGGTTATAAATGGCTCACCTCCGGACTGGGCAAGATTGAAAACCCGGCCTGGGTTCAGACCGGTGAAACGCTGAAAGGGTTTTGGACCGGCAGTGTGGCTGTCCCAAAAGCCGGTCGGCCAGCTATTGCCTTTGACTGGTATCGCAACTTTATTCAAATAAACTTATCAGGCTGTGTCAGGCGCTACTGTTCTTGTTGTTTTGGCATACAAAGAGTATCTCCATAAGAACAAAAGACACAACAATCACCAGGGGCGGACTTCATAAGCATGTTGCAGTTGCTACAGCGATGAAAAAAGAGGCAGTAGTCGGGCGGGATTTCTAACACTTCCCGAAAGCTACAGAAGGGGCAGGTGAGGTGGGTACGAGTCACAATTTTTCTCTCCATATCCAGTATCCTTCGTGGCTAACGCACACGTACAATATCGCTGGTGGCGAAGATGGCGCCAACGGTAAGTTGTAAAGCCGGGGCGGCGTACAGGGCAGGGGGGACGCCGATGTCGGCCAGGTACAGTTCACCTACATGGGTCACGGCCACTTCGACTTCGCTTAGTGCAGGCGTTTCGCCCAACAACCCGACTTTGGGCAGCGCCAGTGTCATGGTGGCGGCAGCGCGGATAGCCGGTTCGTAAATAGCGCCAGTGGTGGTGTCCAGGCCGCTAGGGGTATCCAATGCCAGAATGGGCGCGGCCTGCCGGTTAGCCCAGTTGATTAGAGCGGCTGCTGGTCCGCGAGGGCCGCCTTGCAAGCTGTAACCAATGAGGCCGTCTATGATCAGCACGGCCGTTTCGTCCGCTGTCTCCACTTCCTCAGCCAGTGCTACTGGCACGTTCATACGCCGCAGAATATCCAGTTGATGGCCGGGTACGGTCATGAAATCCACACCCGGCTTAGTTATAAAAACGCGCACGTCCGCGCCATAATTGTGCAACCGTCGGGCACAAACCAATGTACCGCCGCCGTTGCCGCCCGTTCCGGCCAATACCACCACCTTTTGGCCACGCGGATCGCCACCCAAAAATCGCTCACGGGCCAGATGGGCCAGATTGCGCCCAGCGTTTTCCATCATCTGGATCAGGTCAATGTGGTAATCTTCGATCATCGCCCGATCCACTTCAATCATTTGCGCGACGGTGAGCGCGGGGATACTGTTATGCTCCGGGAATGGCATGTTACGATTCATGGGCGTTGTTGTTCGGCCGCAACCGCGAAGCCAGAAGGCGCAGCTGGCTAACTGGGATGGGTTTGAGCAAAACCAGGTCGCTTTGTTCCTCCAAAGATGCAGCCAGGGCGGCATCGGCCGTTGCCACCATAACCCGTGTGTTTTGCAGCCGTTCCTGCCCCCGAATATATTCCAGCACTTTGTGCCCCATCACATGGGGCAGGTGCAAATCTAAAACAACCAGATCGGGCGCCGTCCCTGCCAAACGGTCGAGCGCCAGACGGCCGTTGGGCACAATTTCTATCGCATAACCGGCCGAATGTACCGTCTCCGCAAAAATATCGGACAACCGTTTATCGTCTTCCACAATAAAAGCAAGCGGTTTACTCATCATATTTCCTCCTGCTGGCTATCTAGCGGTAACGTGACGGCAAAAGAACTCCCTGCGCCAACGCGGCTGCTGATCGTGATACTGCCGTTCATCAGGGTCGTCAACTCGTGGACAATGGACAAACCGAGGCCGATACCGCTGCGCGCATAGGAATCATCTACATGAACCTGGCGAAATGGCTCAAAAACATAGGGTTGCGCTTCGGGAGCGATCCCAATACCAGTATCGGTCACATTCATCACCCAGCGCTTGTCAGAGGTCGGGGAAATGGTAATCGCGATTTGCCCTTCGTCGGTATACTTGATCGCATTGGTGACTAAATTCGTCAGGATTTGAGCGATGCGCACCGGGTCGCCTACAAGGGTATTGGGCATATCCGGCTGCACGGTTAAGGTAATGGGCAGGTTTTTCTCTTGTGCGATAACGGCCGTTTGCCCGATCACCCCTTCCAGCAAAACAGACAAAGCAAAAGGCTTGGGGAATAGTTGCAACCGCCCAGATTCAATCCGGCCCATGTCCAGCAAATCGCTCACCAATACTTCCAGCTCGTAGGCGCTGTCCATAATTTCGCCCAACTTCGCGCACTGTAGCTCGTTTACCGGACCATAAGTTCCTTCAGCTAACAGTTCAGCATACCCCAGAATCGCGCCCAACGGTGTGCGTAATTCGTGGCTGACCCTGGAAAGCATCACGCTCTTTAAGCGGTTGGCCTCCAACGCCTGATCACGGGCTGCGACCAACTCTTGCGCCTGGGCATAATTGCGCTCTAGCAATTCGCTCAACCAGCCCACAACCGCACCGAGGATGACGACCGTGACTGCACCAGAGATGCCCCCGCGAAAGGTGATCGGGTCGCCAATCGCCGCAAACAGCAAGATGTTCAACGGCGCAGAGACCACGCCAGCCAGAACCCCTACGCGCAGCCCCCACAGGCGAGCCGCAGCGCTCACCGGAATGATCACCAGCGCGCTGCCCGCTGGCCCTAGCTCGCGTACAACCAAAGGAAAGGCCAACAGGTACAACAAGAACGCGCTGACCGTCACAATCATCCTGGTTTTCTTGCTGAGGTTGGTCGGGCGCGCCTTATCCCGACCAACCATGTCGAACATGCTGCTTTTTGTCGTTGTCGGGTGCGTCATCTTCTTAACCCTGACAGCCATGCCGCCAATGACGGCCGTTTCTGCCCAATAATTCATCCGCTTCGACCGGTCCCCAACTGTCCGGCGCATACGTCGCCAGCGGGGGCGCGGCCTCCGTCTGCCACCCCTGCAAGACCGAATCAATCACCCGCCAGGCCGCCTCAATGCCGTCACTGCGTGTAAACAGGGTGGCGTCCCCTTCCAACGCATTAAGCAGCAGCGTTTCATACGCTTCCGGCACACTGTCCGGGGTAAAGGCATCGTCATAGTGAAACTCCATGTCCACTGGCTGCATGGTAATCTCCCGGCCGGGAATTTTCACTTCAAACCGCTGGTGAAATCCCTCGTGGGGCTGAATACACAGCGCCAGATAGTTGGAGCGCAGCGGTTCTGCCAATGATACGGGAAACATCATATGCGGTGGCCGTTTGAACTGGATGATGATCTCCGACGCTTTGTGCGCCAGCGCCTTGCCCGAACGCAGATAAAAGGGCACACCCTGCCAGCGCCAGTTATCAATATACAGTTCTAGCGCGGCATACGTGGGGGTGGTGGACGCTTCGGCCACACCTTCGGCGGCGCAGTACCCTTTGTACTGGGCGCGCACTGTTTGGCTGGTAATTTCGGCGGGGGATAACGGCCGTACCGCCCGCATCGTCTTCACCTTCTCATCCCGAATGGCGTCCGCGTCAAAAGCGGCCGGTGGTTCCATGCCCACCAGCGCCAGAAGCTGCATCAAATGGTTCTGGAACATATCCCGCAGCACACCCGCCTGGTCATAATAGCCAGCGCGATGTCCCACATCCACCGTTTCCGCCACCGTAATTTGCACATGGTCAATGTAATTGCGATTCCAGATCGGCTCAAACATGGCATTGGCAAAACGGAATACCAGGATATTCTGCACGGTTTCTTTGGCCAGATAATGGTCAATGCGGTAAATCTGGTGTTCATCCAGCACCATATGCACCGCCTGATTGAGCGCCTGCGCCGAAGCCAGGTCACGGCCAAACGGCTTTTCGATGATGACCCGCCGCCAGGTGGAAATAGCCCCCGTTTCGTCACATCGATCCTGGGCCATGCCTGCCGCACCTAACTGCGCGATGATGTCGGCGAAAAAACGAGGCGGCGTCGCCAGATAATAGAGCCGATGGGCGGCGTCGCCTTCGATGTCCAGCAAATTCTGCCGCAGCCTGTCATAATCGGCCGGGTCTGCAAAACTGCCTGTTACATAAAACAGTCGGCTGGCAAAAATCTCCCACCCAGTTTCGCTAAACGGTTCGCGGGCAAATTCATCCACCCCGCTGCGCATCTGGCGGCGAAATTCGGCCGTGTCCCATTCAGTCACGGCAAAGCCTACGACCTTAAAACGAGCCGGTAGGCGGTTTTGCCGACAGAGGCGAAACAGCGCTGGCACAAGCTTGCGCCGCGTTAAATCGCCGGACGCGCCAAAGATGACGATGGTGGTGTTGGTAGAAGATGTTTGATCAAACATAGTAATCTCGATTTAGGCTTGAGCAGTCCATGTACAAAACTGTCATTTATAAGTGACATTCCTTCAACTCCGTCCGTAAACGGGAACAGCTGCGCCATGGATATCACGCGCCGCATCTGAGGCCAAAAACAGAATCACGTCGGCCAGGGATTCCGGTTTTACCCACCGGCTAAAGTCAGCGTCGGGCACTGCCTCCCGGTTTTGTGGCGTGTCAATTGTGCCCGGCAAAACACAGTTAACGTTAATGCCACTCTGTTTTAATTCAGCCGCGGCGCTCTCTGTCAGGCGGATAACGGCCGCTTTAGAAGCACTGTAGGCCGCTAAATTCGGCTGCCCCTGCAAACCGGCGCGCGCTGCCAGATTGATGATTTTGCCAGACCCCTGCCGCAGCATATGCGGAATAACGGCCTGGTTGGTAATGAAAACTGTCCTGGCATTCAAATTCAGCATGAAATCCAGGGTCGCCAACGGCGTTTCGTGAAGCGGCGTACCAGCGCGGAAGCCGCCAACCGTATGCGCCAGGACATCAATCCGGCCAAAATGATCAGCTATTTCGGTAACGGCCGTTTCCACATCATCCACCTGCGTTAAATCAGCCGCACGAATCAGCAGACGATCCGGCTTGCCCGCCAGCTCCGGGAACTGCTGCGCCAACGCCTCCGCATGGCGGTCTAGCAGCGCCAATCTAGCGCCAGCCTGCCCAAAAGCGTGTACCAAAGCGCCGCCCAGATTGCCCGACGCGCCTGTAATCACCACCACTTTATCCGTAAAATCCATCATCCTACGCCGCCTTTTTAATGGCGTGACCGCCGAACTGGTTACGCATCGCCGCCAGCAGTTTAGCGGCGTAGCTTTCACCCTGACGGCTGACAAAGCGGGCTTGCAGCGAAGCGGTAATTACCGGCGCGGGCACGTCCAGGTCTATGGCCTCAAATACGGTCCAGCGCCCTTCGCCACTATCTGCTACCCAACCGCGAATGTCGCTGAGTTCCGGGTCGCCGGCCAGCGCGTTGGTCGTCAGGTCCAGCAGCCAGGAGCGCACCACGCTGCCGTACCGCCAGATTTCAGCGATTTGGTGCAAATCTAGCCCGAAATCTGTCTTGGCTTTCATAATTTCAAACCCTTCGGCATACGCCTGCATTAAACCGTACTCAATGCCGTTATGCACCATTTTGACAAAGTGACCGGAACCGCTGGGACCCACGTGACCCCAGCCCAAATCAGCGCCGGGAGCCAGCGTTTCCAGCGCCGGACGCAGGTGCGCCAGGGCTTCATCACTGCCGCCGACCATCATACTGTAGCCTTCAGCCAGCCCCCAGACGCCGCCGCTGGTACCCACGTCTACAAAGTGGAGACCTTTTTCCTGAAGAGCGTCGGCGCGGCGCATGGTGTCTTTGTAGTTGCTGTTGCCGCCATCAATGACGATATCGCCGGGATTGAGTATAGCGGCTAAGGTGTTGATGACGCTTTCGGTGGGGTCGCCAGCGGGAACCATCACCCACACAGCGCGGGGAGCGGCTAATAAATCGGGCAGTGCGCCCAGAGAAGCAGCGGCGATGGCGCCTTCGGCAACGGCCGTTGTCACGGCTTCCTCATTCAAATCTGATACGACCACCCGGTGACCGCCTTGCAGCAGGCGCTTTGTCATATTCGCGCCCATTTTACCTAACCCTACCATTGCAATTTCCATGTTGTTGTTTTCCTTGTTGATTAGTAACTATTCAGGTATTTGTCAAAATCTATGTGTAGCGGCGGCTGAGCCTGTCGAAGCCAAAGCGGTTCACACCACCCGCCTTCGCCTTCGACAAGCTCAGGCTACGGCTACCTATATAGGCTCATTTAGAAGTTCAACTTCTCCGAAGAAGTTGAACTTCTCCCGTAGCTTACTGATTGTTTGACAGAATT
>JACSRF010000218.1 GCA_014879875.1 Anaerolinea sp. | reverse complement strand
TGCAAAGGTTTTCTCTTTTTCTTTGCCTCTTTGTCTTTTCTCTCTTTGTGCCTTTGCGTTAAATTCTTTAATGAAAATCTGTAGTCCGAACATCCTTGTTCGGACATCGAACAGGATAGTTACGAGGAGAAAACATGAACATACCTACGAATAACAATCAACCCGAAGCGCACGCTGACGGCAACGCCAGCCACGCTTTTGCCGTTTTGGGGCAATTTTTACAAGATGACGGCTGGTATCCACATAAATTAGATGAGAAGACAGTTTACCGGGTGGGGTTTTCCGGCAAAAATGGTAACTATACGTGCTTTGCCGTTGTGCGTATAGATTTGCAACAGTTCATGTTCTATGTACAGTCTGGCGTGAAAGCCGCGCCGGAAGCGCGCACGGCCGTTGCGGAATTTCTTACTCGCGCCAATTATGGTTTGCGCATCGGCAACTTTGAACTGGATATGAGCGATGGTGAAGTACGCTATAAGAGCAGCCTGGACTTTGAAGGCGTTACGCTATCGCCGCAGTTGATCAAAAATGCAATTTACCCGGCCGTGCAGACCATGGACCGTTACTTTGCTGGCCTGCTCCAGGTGATGTACGGGCAAAGTACGCCAGCAGATGCCCTGGCCTTAATTGAAGGATAACGGGTAGCAGGTTGCTAACCTGGCTACATTTTCAGGACAGAAATCATGACACAAGAGACGCTCTTTTACCGCTTTGGCATCGCCCTTGTGATTGGCATTTTGGTCGGCTTACAGCGTGAGCATTCCTACGATGTCACCGACAAACCGCGAGAGAAAACGGCCGCCGGCGTGCGTACCTTTGCCTTATTAGGATTGGCAGGGTGTACGGCCGCTTTCATCGCCGAACTGCTGCACACACCCTGGGCCTACATCACTCTCGTGCTTTCATTAGGGGTACTGATCGCCATTGGTTACTTCATCTCCGCATGGCGTGGCGAGCCGGGCATGACCACCGAAGTCGCCGCCATGCTCGTCATCTTCATCGGTTCACTCGCTTATTGGGGGGAAATGGCGCTGGCTGTGGCCCTCGGTGTGGTGACCATGGCCCTGCTTTCGCTCAAACTGGAACTACACCGCGTTGCCAAACGCATCACCCATGATGACGTCCTGGCAACGCTGAAGTTCGCCATCATCACCGCTATCATTTTGCCGGTGCTGCCCAACGAAACTTTTGGCCCGCCTCCCTTTGACGTGCTCAATCCATACAAAATCTGGCTGATGGTCGTCTTGATTTCGGGCATCAGCTTTCTCGGCTACATGTTGATCAAGATCATCGGCTCCAACAAAGGGATCACCCTGGCTGGCGTGGTCGGAGGATTGGCGTCCAGCACAGCGACAACGCTCAGTTTTGCGCAGCGCAGCCGCAGCAACCCGCAGTTAGCCAGGCAGTTTGCGTTAGCGATCACGCTGGCCTGGACGATCATGTTCGCGCGTATTTTGGTAACGGTGGGCATCGTTTACCGGCCGTTATTGACTGTTGTCTGGATTCCCCTGACGGCCGCCGCCGCCGCCGGACTGTCCTATGGCGTTTATCTACACCTGACGCCGCACGCCATTGATACGGGCAACGTCACCGTCTCTAATCCCTTTGAATTACGGCCGGCCATGACCTTTGGGCTGATGTACGCGATCATTTTGCTGGTGGCGCGCGCGGCCGTTTTCTACTATGGCAATACGGGTCTGTACATTTCCAGCATTTTGTCTGGGCTGGCCGACGTGGACGCCATTACGTTGTCCGTCACCGAACTGAGCCGCAGGGGTGGGCTGGAAATGGGAACCGCTTCACGGGCCATTGTACTGGCGGCGATGTCCAATACGGCCGTGAAAGGAGGCATCGTTCTCTCCAGCGGTTCCCCCAGCCTGCGCCGCGCTTTCCTCCCTGGTTTTCTGCTCATTCTCAGCGTCGGTCTCAGCGTTGCCTTTCTGCTGTAACCCATTCACGCCCAAATAAGCAAACCGCTTAGTAAAGCATCTGCGCCACAAGGTTGTCTAGCTGCTGCTCGGAAAGGCCGCGCCGGCGCAAATAGGCGCGCGCGCCACCGTAGTTATCGCGCAAATGGGCCAACGTCTGGCACATCACCGGGGCCGGCGACAGCATAATCTCTTCATAGGCCACCGGGTCAAAGCCATCGGCAGCCCCTTTTTCCAAAAATTCAGCCATCACCGGCTGTAAATAATCGTAGCTCAACGAATAATCGGCGGCGATGACCTCCGCGGGCACGCCGGCCAGGTCGAGCATCATGGCCGTCACCAGCCCGGTACGATCTTTACCGGCCGCGCAATGGATGAGCACCGGGAAGGCTTGCGGTTGGGCCATCACCACAAAGACGTCAGCCAGGGCCTCCCCGCAAGCAGCCAGCATCATCTCGTAATATTCTTGAATGCCCACCATGCCGGTCACCTCGCCGACGAGATCAGACCAGTGCATATACAAGGGCATGAAGCGGTAATCAACCTGCGCCGCAGCGGCCAATGGATTAGGCTGCTCCTGCTGTTCGCTGTGATCACGCAGGTCAATGACGGTACGCACGCCGCGCGCCAGCAGCAGTTGCTGCGCGGCCGTATCGAGCCGGTGCAAACTGTCGGCGCGGAAGAAGGCATCGGGGCGGGTGAGACGGCCGTTGCGCGTCTGATACCCGCCCACGTGCCGCACATTATGCGCGCCGGGCACATGCACGCGACGCGCCTCATCGGTGTTGAGAATAGATGTTATAGATGTTGGTTGTGAACCATTGCTTTTATTCATAGGGCGGATTATAAACAGCATGGCACAGCAAGCAATGGGAAAAGCGACCACCAGAACCCGACATTCGTCACCTTGATTTGATGACAACAGCGACGGGTAATGGGTGTACAATGACACAAAATTTGCTGTGAACACAGCACAACACATAAAGACAAGCGGGCGATTTGGGAAAATCGCCCTACAACATCTGCAGAGGAAAATGATGATGAACTGTAGACAAAGAATGGAAACGGCCGTTAAATTTCCGCGCAAACTGTTTCTGGCCGGCCTGGGGCTGCTGGGTATGCTGCCAGAACTCATGAAAGAGGCGCTGCCGGCAAAGCTCAATGATACCTTAACCGAAAGCGAGAATTTGTATTACCGCGCGGCCGAACGCGGCGAGATTATGTTGGAACGTCGGGAGTCGTGAGGCGGTGACGGCCGTTTACCGGCTGTTCCGGCCAGAACAACAACTGCGCTTCCCCAAGCAGCGCATCCCACACGTCGCCCATCGAGTCAGCCAACGCTATGGGCCGTTGTAATTCATTGGCGATCGCTTGTGGCGACAGATCATCCAGGGCAATGGTGTCTGGATGGTCAAACATGACTCTTGGTAAGACGATCAGGTCGCCATAAGCGGCCGTTTGCAACTGCGCCAGCACGTCATACCCCATCAGCAGCCCCGCCACCGTGATCGTCGCGCCCAGGCGTTCATTGACGACAGGTAAAACCATCAGCGCCACACCGGTCAACTGCGCAAACTCAGTAGCGGTGGCTTGCAGCGTCGGCGCAAACAGTGTCGCCGTGACCAACGTCAACGCCTGAAACTTGAGCGGGAACGGGTCTATCTGCCAGTCGCCAATCTCTTGCTGCACGCTCGCCCATTCATCCAAAAAGCCGCGCACCCCCCCCAGCCCATTCTCCTGCAACTGCTGCCCGTCATACGCCGCCAACAGTGGCACCGTGCGACCTGTCACCAGATACCATTCGTCGGTAGGATAGACAAAGCGCACGCCAAACTGCTCCAGGTAACGCCGCTGCAACGTTTCAACAAAGGCCAGGGTGACGGCAGCTTCGGCCGTTGTGTGCGGGCGCATAGTATATTTGTGGTGTTTGGTCAACCCCACCGGCACGACGCTGATGGACTGCACCGCCGGCCACAGCGCCGCCAGTTCTCGAATAGATCGCTCCAGCCAGGGGCCATCATTAAGCCCCGGAACCACAACCAACTGCGTGTGCATCTCAATGCCCCGTTCTGCCAGCCAGCGTAACTGCTCCAAAATATCGGGGGCCGTGGCATTGCGTAAAAATTGGCGCCGCAGTTCCATATCGGTGACGTGAACGGAAATGTATAGGGGGGATAATTTCATCGTCTCAATGCGCTGCCAATCATGCTCGCGCAAATTGGTCAACGTCACAAAATGGCCGAAAAGGAAGGAGTAGCGGTAATCGTCATCCTTAATGTAGAGCGTGCGGCGAAATTTGGGGGCCATTTGCAGCACAAAGCAAAATTCGCACAGGTTATTACAGCGGCGGATGTCAGTGTCGAAGGTGGGATGGGCAAATTCCAGGCCTAATGATTGGTTATAGTCGCGCTCGGCCTCGAATAATAGATACTCATCGCCGCGCCGCACTAACAGTTCCAACACCTCATCAGCGCCGTAAAAATGCACGTCTATGACGTCTTCAACTTGTTGATCGTTGATCGCCAGCAGTTCATCGCCCACTTGCAGGCCAATGGCGGCGGCAACGCTGTCTGTCTCAATGGCGACAATACGGCCGCCGGCAAAAGTTGTCAGGTCAATTTCGTTAAATAAAGTCATTGCGTCTCTCTATGAACAGAAAGTTACACAGAGTACACGGAGGAGACACGGAGAGACACAGAGGCCGCCACCATCAATATCCCTCTTTCTCTCCGTGAACCTCCGTGTCCCCTCTGTGAATCTCCGTGTTCCTAAACTCTTGTTCTGAATAAGTATCTCGACTTTGCAATTTACGCCAGGCGAACTGCCACAACCAGCGGCCGATTGCCCGCACGATCAGGTACAACAGCAGCGCCAGGAACAGGTAGGCGGTGATGCGCACGCCTTGCCAGAAAGCGCGCGCCAAAGGGGAAGCGTCTACCTGCTGTACCTGTCCGAACAAGCCGCGCGGCGCATCTGGAGCAGCAGCCACACCCCCAAGCCCCTCCTCATTGAGCGGCAGCGGCAGTGGGGTTGGCGTGGGAAACGGCGTCAGCGAGGGAATGGGCGTCAGTGGGGCAAACGCAGGCGCGCCGTTTGCCGGCGTACCGACGACAGGTGTGACCGGAGCGACGGCCGTTCCCGTTATCGTGGGCGTCGCGGTGGGCGTTGGCGTACCATCGTTGCTGATGATCAGGCCGGTGACAAAATATTCGCTGTAGTTGTAGTCGGCGCGCACCACGCGCAGCCGCAGTTGATAACGGCCGTCGGGCCACACCGGTGCATTGGCGCTGCGTCCCACGGTTGTATCCCAAATGGCTAAACGGCCGTTAACGACCCGCTGCTCCCCCTCGGCAAAGACAATCCAATCGGCCGCTGCCCCCGCTTCAGGCCGAAACGCTAATTCATAGCGCAAATAATTGGGGTCAACGGCCGTGCCCACCACCACGACCACCCCGGCAATCGTTTCCCCCGACGCCGGTTCCGTAATTCCATTGGTTCCCGACTGCGGCTGCGCTAAGGTGCGCCCCTGAGCGGTCCCACTCAGCCATACCCCCGCACCGCTTAACAAACAGATAAGAAGTAAAAGCAGCGCTGGCAACTTGACGCTATTTCGTTTACCATTACCAGCTAGTTGTAGGTTAATCATCTCTATCATTCATTATTGCGTATTACGTATTGCGTATCCAGAGAACAATACGCAATACAAAAATCTTACTGGGCATGGAGTATGGCATGAAATATCGGCTCAAACAACCTTCTATCATTTACCTCTTGTTCACTGTGCTAATCCTGACGGCGTGTGGCCCGGCCGTCGCGCAAGTTGGCGGCAGCGACAACAGCCCGGCAGCCAGCTACACAGAACGGGGTGAGGTCGCATCCGCTGCGGGTACATCCGGCGAGGTCGCTGACGCCGCCGCGGTGACCTCGCCGGCCAACTCCGCCGCCGCGATTGTCACCAACACAACTGCCGCCGCCTTCGATAAAAATGGGGTGCAGGTGGGGTTTACCGCCGAGGGACGGCCGTATCGTGGCAATCCGGATGCGCCTGTTGTCATCCACGAATATTCCGATTATCAATGCCCTTACTGCGCCCGTTTCGCCCAGGAAACCATGCCCGGCTTACTCGCCAATCAGATTACCAATGGCGAAGCTGTCCTCATTTTTTACGATTATCCGCTCACCTCCATTCATCCACAGGCTGTCGCCGCCGCCAATGCAGCCCGCTGCGCCGGTGAACAGGGCGCAATCGCCTATTGGGAGATGCACGACGCCCTTTTCCACAATATCAGCGAATGGGGCAACGGCCGCGCCGAAACCATCTTCAGCCAATACGCCGCCGCCAACGGGCTAGACCTGGCGCAGTTTGACGAGTGCCAGGCCAGCGATCGCTACCACCAGGAAATTTTAGCAGAGGTTGAGTATGGCGCGACGCAAGGCGTGCGCAGCACCCCAAGCTTCTTTATTAACGGACAACCGCTGATTGGCGCGCAGCCATTATCCGTCTTCAACCATGCGATCACGGCCGTATTAAATGGGGGAGAAATCGCTGCCGCCCAACCGGAAC
>JACSRF010000373.1 GCA_014879875.1 Anaerolinea sp. | reverse complement strand
CGATAACTTTTTGTAGATAATGGCGCTGTTAGCGCCTACATCTTTTGCCAGGCGACGCTGGCAAAAGAATAATGAATAATTAATAATGAATTGTGAAGTAGCTCAGTACAGGATGACACGCCAACTTCACCATTCATTATTCATTATTTACGATTCATTATTTTCTGCTTAGCGCCAACTTTTTGCCGATGTGGGCGCGTAAGCGCCTATCTTGCTGTACTTTTAGCTGCAAACCCGTTAGAATAGTTAGACAAGCCGGTGGTTTTATCAACACCAGTCGCCGCAGTGGGTCACGCTTTTTCCCAACGAGACCGAATAAGCAAGCCCTGTTCGCAAGCCACAAAGGGGCATCATATGCGTATTTGTTACATTTTGCTTTCACCAACTTTTGGAATGCACCAATATACGGCCGACCTGGCTAACCGCGTGGTCAGGGACGCGCCGGGCGTGGCCGTGCATCTGGTCACCACCAGCAATTATCCGGCCGACCGCTACGTCCCGGAGGTGCAGGTACACACGCCGTTGACCAGTCATAACACCGGCCTGGCATTGAGCAGCCTGCGCCTGGGCCGCCTGCGCGCCGTCTGGCAGTGCATCCGCGAGATTGAACCGGACCTGGTGCATTTCACCGGGCCGCACCTGTGGAACGTGGCGCTGCTGCACCGGCTGCGGCAGGCGGGCATCCCCACCATCCACACCCTCCATGACCTGGACCCGCATCAAGGGGCGCGGGGCGGCGGGCTGCTGCACGCCTGGAACGGGCTGGTGCTGCGTCTGGCGGATTCTATTTTGGTCCACGGCCGTACCTATGCGCAGCGCCTGTATAGGGCGCGCGCCAAAGTCGTCTATACCCCCTTGCTGCACTTGTTTGTCAGCCACGAACTGGACCAGACCTTGGGGCAGCAGGCAGCGGCCGTCAACCCCGGCGAACCGTTCATCCTCTTCTTCGGCCGTCTGGAAAAATATAAAGGGGTGAACGACCTGCTGACAGCTTACGCCCAACTGCGCGGCGTCTTTACCGCCAACGGCCAGCCTGAGGCGGTCATCCCCCGGCTGGTGCTGGCCGGTCCCGGCCGGCTGCATGACCTTTGGGTGGGCAGTTTGCCGCCGGGGGTAGAGGTGCGTAACCGGCTGGTGGGCGACGCCGAAGCGGTGGATCTGTTCCGCCGCTGCAGCCTGGTGGCCCTGCCTTACGTAGACGGTACGCAATCGGCGTTGATCCCGGCGGCTTACTATTTTGGCAAGCCGGTGGTGGTCACGCGGGTTGGGGCGCTGGCCGAGTATGTGGAGGAGGCGCGTACCGGCCTGGTGGTGGAGCCGGGACATCCCGCCTCGCTGACCCGCGCCTTGTATGCCGCCCTGTCAGACCCAGACCGCCTGGCGCAAATGGGGCTGGCCGGCCGCGCCTGGTATGAGCAGCAGCGAGAGCAGGAAACGCGGCAGTTGTGGCAGTTGTACCGGTGGTCGTCGGCGGACCGCCAGCGGTCGGCGGCGAGGGGTGAGTGGCAAATAGCGAGGGGCAAGTAGCCGGCAGCGGGAGATTGGCTGGCGGTTAAAGGATTTTCGTATGGCTTCTGTTGATAGGAATAAATTTTATAAAGAGGCGCAGCGGCAAGCCTGGGCGCGGCTGGAGCAGAGGGGGTCGCGCGTCTGGGGCGTGCGGCTGCATCTGTCGGAGCGCAAGCTGCTGCTGGCGGCGGTGGATTTTGCTCTGTTAAGCGGGGCGCTGCTGCTGACGCTGCGGCTCAGTACAACCCTGATACCGCAAAATATCCTGCAACTGCCGGTGAAGTGGTTTGTCAGCCTCGCCGTCGTGTGGGCAGGTGTGGCCGCTGTGTTGGATTTGTACAACCTGGCGCGCGCCGCCAGTCCGCGGGATATTTTCCGCGCTGCGCTGCTGGGAGCCGCTTTAGCTTCGCTGCTTTACCTGGTCGTCCCCTATTTCACGCCCCCGCTGTTGAAGCGTTCGCAAATATTCCTGCTGCTGACCTTCTCCATGACCAGCATTCCGGCCTGGCGGCTGCTTTACGCGTACCTGTTCAACCAACCTGCTTTTCAGCGCCAGGCGCTCATCGTGGGCGCGGGCAGCAGCGGGCAGGCATTGGCCCACTTGCTGCAAGCGGCGCAGGCGCGGGGCGACGCCAATCCTTTCCGGGGAACAGGGTATGTCTTGCTGGGCTTTATCGAAGATGATCCGGCGTACCGGCAGCAAACGGCCGTCGGGCTGCCGGTGTGGGGCGCCAGCCAGGACCTGGTGCGGCTGGTGCGCGCGCTGCACGTGGACGAGGTAATCGTTGCCGTGACGGACACCCGGGACCTGCGCCCGGAATTGTTTGAGGCGGTGCTGGACTGCCGCGAGTTGGGGATTCCGGTGACGACGATGCCGACGGTGTACGAGCGGCTGCTGGGGCGGGTGGCGGTGGATTTTGCCGGCCGCAACGTGGAAACGGCGACGGGTGTTGAGGTGGGCGCTTTTGTGCATCTGTACCAGGCGTTCAAACGGCTGGCGGATGTCGCCGGCGGGCTGGTCGGGCTGCTGCTGCTGCTGTGGGTGCTGCCCCTGGTGGCCCTGGGCAACCGCTTGTGGAACCCCGGCCCGCTCCTTTTCCGGCAGCAGCGGGTGGGGTCAGGCGGACGGCCGTTTGTGGTCATCAAGCTCCGTTCCATGGTCCTCGATGCGGAGAAGGAAAGCGGCGCGGTGTGGGCCAGCAGCGACGACAGCCGGGTGACGCCGTTGGGTCACTTTTTGCGCAGAACTCACCTGGACGAACTGCCCCAGGTGATCAACGTGCTGCGGGGGGAGATGAGCCTGGTGGGGCCGCGCCCGGAACGGCCGGAGTTTGTAGGGGAATTGTCGCGCCTGATCCCTTTTTACCGGGCGCGCCACTGTGCGCGGCCGGGTATCACCGGCTGGGCGCAAATCCACCAGGATTATGGCGACTCGGTGGCCGGGGCCAGAGAGAAGCTGGAATATGATTTGTACTACGTGAAGCACGGCAGCATTACCCTGGACCTGATCATCTTGCTGCGCACGGTGAGTAAGGTGTTGGGGCTGCGGGGGCGGTGAGGCGATTGACGATTTGCGATTGACGATTTGCGATTTGCGATTGACGATTTGCGATTTGCGATTGGGGGATAGTTTTTATTTCGGTCACGCTTTGTCATTCCCGCGAAGGCGGGAATCCACTGGTCACTGTTGGTTGAAACGAAGACTATCCCCGACGATTGTGACGGGGGTAAGGTGCGGGTTCTCTTTTTAACGCAGGTTTTGCCGTATCCGCTGGTGGGTGGGGCGAAGATTCGGGCGTATTACATGCTGCGTTATCTGGCGCAGGCGCATGAGGTGACGCTGGTTTCTTTTGTGCGCGACGATGACCGGCCGGAGGATGTGGCCCATTTGCGTCAGTTTTGCGCGGCCGTGCATACAGTCCCGCTGCGTCGTTCACGCTGGCAGGATGGAGCGGCGCTGTTGCAGAGCGTGGGGCGGCGACAACCGGTGGTCATTGTCCGGGATGATGTGGCGGCGATGCGGCGGCTGTTACGGCAGTTGGCGCAGGCGACGCCTTTTGATGGGGTACACGCCGACCAGACGGCCATGGCCCAGTATGGTTTGTGGGCGCAGGCGGTGGCTGGGGAGAAACGGCCGTTTACCATCCTGGACCAACACAATGCCATGTATGTGCTGGTAGGCCGCCAGGCGGCGCTGGAGCGGGGCGCGCGGCGTTGGGTGTGGCAGCGGGAGGCGCGGCTGCTGGCGCGTTATGAGGCTGACTTGTGCCGCCGCTATGATCACGTGCTGACGGTGACGGCGGAGGATAAGGCGGCGCTGCTGCGGCTGCTGCCGGCGCAGGAGCAGGCGGCGCTGGCGGACAAGTTTACGCCGCTGCCCATTTGTGGCGACCCGCTGGAACGGCCGTTGCTGCCATTGGTAGACGAGGGGCCGCACATCATCCACCTGGGCACAATGTTCTGGCCGCCCAACGTGGAGGGAGTTCTCTGGTTTGCCCGCGAAGTTTTGCCGCTGATTTTGCGGCAGACGCCGGCGGCCCATTTCACCATTGTGGGTAAGAACCCGCCGCCGGAAGTGCGGGCGCTGGCCGAGCCTGGCGCGCCGCTGGCGGGCAATATCAGCGTCACCGGCTTTGTCGAAGACCCGGCGCCGCTGCTGGCGCGCAGCCGGGCCTTTATCGTGCCGGTACGGGCCGGCGGTGGGATGCGGGTGAAGATTGTGGATGGCTGGCAATGGGGGCTGCCCATCGTCTCCACGACGATTGGGGCGGAGGGTATTCAGACGCGCCCTGGTGAGAACATTTTGCTGGCCGACGACCCGGCCGATTTTGCAACGGCCGTGGGGCAGCTTTTGGGGGATAAGGGCTTACGGGAGCGGCTGCGGAAGAACGGCCGTTCCTGGGTCGAAACAACCTACAACTGGCGCACTGTTTATGCCCAACTGGACAACCTGTATACGCCTGGCGCGCCTGCCAGATCGCCCCGGCGTCCATCGTTGGCAATCTCTTAACATCCTGAATTTTCACGCCGCAATCATTGGCAAGAGTCACTGTAAGCCGCTATAGTTATGGGCAAATGAAACGCTTGCACACTTACGCGCGCTGCCGCTTTCCAGAGAACCAGCGCCCCATCCTCTTGGGCATCCAGCCTCTGTCAGGCAAAAGGCACGCATGGAACTAAAACAGTACCTCATTCCTTTACGCAAATGGTGGTGGCTGCTCATCGCCACTACCCTGGTATCTACCCTCTCCGCCTTTGCTGCCACGCGCTTCGAGGAACCCATTTACCGTACCAGTACCACCCTCATCATCGGGCAAACCCTGGAAAACCCGAATCCCAGCAGCGGCGACTTTTATCTGGGGACTACCCTGGCCCAATCCTATGCCGATATTGCCCAGCGCAGCCCCGTGAAGGATGCGACCATGGCCGCGCTGGGGTTAACCTGGCTGCCAACGTATCGCGTCAACGTTCCCCCTAACAACCAGTTAATCGAAATCACCGTCACCGACAGCAGCCCGGCGCGCGCGCAAGCCGTGGCCAATATGCTGGCCGAGCAGATTATTCGCCAGACGCCTACCGGCAGCCCCGGCGCCGATGAACAGCGCGCCCTCTTCATCAACCAGCAAATGGATAGTTTGCAGGCGAAAATAGACGAAACCGAAGCGCAGATCACCGGACTGCAAAACGCGCTCGAAGATATGGTCAGCGCACGGCAGATCGCCGACGCCCAAACGCAAATCGCCAGCCTGGAAGCCCGGCTTAATACGCTGCAAACCAACTTTGCCACCCTGCTTAACAACACGCCCAAAGGAGCATCCAACACGCTGCGCGTCATTGAGCCGGCCGCCCTCCCCACCACCTCCATCAGCCCGCCAGGCTGGCAGACTGTCTTGTTGGGCAGCGTCATTGGGTTCGTCCTGGCCGCCGCCGCCGCCTATCTGATGGAGTACCTGGACAACACCATTAAGACGCCTGATGAGGCGGTGCGCAAGTTAAACACCCCCGTCTTGGGCTTCATCGCCGAACTGAATACCGCCGCCAAGGGGCAAGACCTGGAGCCTTACGTTGCCGCCCACCCCCGCTCCCCGGTGGCCGAAGCCTACCGCATTTTGCGCACGAACCTGGAGTTTACCGGCGTCGATCAACCCTTAAAAACGATCTTGATCACCAGCCCAGGTCCCGGCGAGGGCAAATCAACCACGGCGGCCAACCTGGCCGTTGCCCTGGCGCAAGGTCACAAGCAAGTCATTTTGCTAGATTGCGACCTGCGCCGGCCCAAGATTCACCGCTTCTTTGGCCTGTCCAACCAGACAGGGTTGAGCGACATTTTCCGTGGGCAGGCCTCTGTGTCGGAGCTATTATTGCCTACCAAAATAGCAGGCTTATCTGTTATGACCAGTGGCAGCGCGCCCCCGAATCCCGCGGAACTGCTTAGCTCTAACAAGATGCAGCAAATTTTGCAAGAGCTAAGCGAATTGGCGGACGTTGTGATCATAGATAGCCCGCCATTTGTTGTTTCCGACGCGATCATTTTAGGCAGCAAGGTGGATGGCGTGTTAATGCTGGTGCAACCGGAACGGACGCCTGAGCCGGCAGCGACAGCGATGGCCACCCAATTGCGTCGCACAGGGGCTAACCTCGTCGGCATGGTGTTTAACCGTATTACGTCGGGCGCGGCGGGGTATTATGGCGCGTACCATTATTACCAATCCCCATACTATTATGATAATGGTCGCCAGGAGTATTATCTGGATGAATCTTCGCCCAAGAGTAACGCGCCTGCCCCAAAGGGAACGTTAGCGCGGCTGCGCTACCTTTTCCATAAACCGACTTAGAAACCGCGCCAGCCAACGGCGGCAGTGCAGCAAAAAGGCAAGAGCGAGAGAGCTTTTAAGGCTCTCTCGCTCTTGCCTTTTTTATTGCCCATTTAGATTGGTTCAATCTCCGAAGATTGAACCAATCTTGACCAACTTATTTAAGTGCCATTC
>JACSRF010000578.1 GCA_014879875.1 Anaerolinea sp. | reverse complement strand
CCCGGAAGCAGCGCCGCCGCCAACCCACCGGCAGCCGGCACACCCACATCGCCGGCGCCAGCCCCCGTCGCCACGCCTGTGCCGCCAGCGCCGGTCAGCGCCAATCTGCTGCCTAACCCTTCCTTTGAAGAGGGTTGGTACTTCTACCTGTACAACGAGCTTCAGGTTCCCGATGGCTGGCAGTTGTGGGTTGACGAAGGGGCCAATACATTAGAACCAGGCTCAGGCGGACTTTTCCTACGCCCAGAATGCCGTGTTGTTGGTAAAAATCAACTCCCTGCCGTTGAACACGATCTCTTTGTCTTCAATGGCGACAAGACGGTGAAAATTTTCAAAGGCGGCGGCCCCACCAGCTTTAGCCTGTTTACCGACATCTATTTGCAGCCTGGCAGATATCGCTTTGCCATCAATTACTTCCCCGATACCGTTGCTGCTTACCAACAAGGCGGCAGTAAAATTTGGGCGACACAAGCCCTGGCGGCCGAAGCGCGCATCATGCACAACGATGGCGGCACGGGCTGGACTGAAGCCTCTATTGGCGGGCGCAACACCCTTTTCTACGACTTCACCATCACGACGGCCGGTAACGTGCGCCTTGGTGGTTCCTTCCGCAACCGGTACGTGCAGGCCAACAATGGTTGGTTCCTGGACGATTGGTCGCTGCAAAAGACGAACTAACAAATGGCAAATGGTTAGGGCGCTGGCCCTAACCATTTGCTCTGTCACGATCCAATTGTGATCTGGATGGTATGCGGTTCACCGACGTAGTTGCTGTCTTTGACCACTACCAGGCGCAGATAGTAGACGCCGGGTGGGAAGGCGTTGGCGTGTAATGTTTCCAAACGGCCGTTAACCACCGGCGTCTCATGTGTTTCCCCCAATGTGACCCACTGCACCTCGCCCCCTCCCTGCGGAATGCCCAGTTCGATTTTGTAGAACTGCACCACGGCCGGGTCAAAGTCGGCCGTGCCGATGACCGGCAGCACGCCTGTCACCTCTTCTCCGGCGCGTGGCAGCGTAATCTGGTAGACGGCCAGGGAATTGGGCGGGCGCACCGGGGCCAATGCCAGTAGTTCCTCTGTGCAAATAGATGTAGGCAGCAGCGCCACATTATTCTCCTGCGCCCATTCGTGCGCCGCTTTCAAACTTTCCCGGTTGCGCGGCGGCGACAAAAAGAGCTGTGGCAGGACGTGGGGGGGCAGGTCGGCAACGGCCGTCCCCTGGGCAAAGTGGCAAAACAGTTGCGACGGTGGCGCATCTTCATCCACCTCCAGGCTCGCCAGTTCCAGGGGCAGCGGCGGCAAGGGGGCGGCGGGAATACGCCACACTGCCGGTTCTAATTGTTCCCAGGCTACGGTGTCGGTTAACGCCGGGCGATCATCTTGCGCGGGCGGATCGCTCAGGAACCATTCACTGCCGCCGGGCGCGCAGTCGGCTGCGCCCACCGTTACTGAACTGAGGCTGCACAACGGCCGCTGCTCCATCCCCGTTGGCGGCGTAAAGACGTCGGCCGGGGGCGTGCCATTTACCGCCAGGCTTTCCAGCAGTGCGGCGTCTCCATATACCGCCTGCATGTAAGCCGACCAGAGCGGCGCGGCGCCGGTCAGCCCGCTAATTTGCACCATCGCGCTGTTGTCCGTGTTACCCGTCCAGACGCCCACCACCAGGCCTGGCGTGTAGCCCATCGTCCAGTTGTCGCGGAAATCATTGGTCGTGCCCGTTTTCGCCGCCGCCGGAAAAGGCAGCGCCAGCGGATTGTCGCGTCCCATCGCCGGTACACGCGCGGCGTCATCATCTAAAATGTCGCTGATGAGGAAGGCGACACGCGGATCAATCGCCTGTACGGGCGCGGGTGGCTGGTGTTCATACAAAACCTCGCCATTGCTTTTGGTGACGCGCAAAATGGCGACCGGCGACACCTGCTGGCCCCCATTGGCAAAGGTTGCATAGGCTGTGGTCAGTTCCAGCGGCGTCACTTCGCCCCCGCCCAACGTCAGCGAGAGGCCGTAGCGGCTGGGGTCGTCCTGCCAGCTTGTGATGCCTATTGTCCGCGCGAATTCGATGAGACGGGGCACGCCAATATCTTGCAAGGCGAGCACGGCGGGGACGTTGTAGCTGTTGGCGAGGGCGGCGCGCAGGCGAGTGGGGCCATGGAAACGGCCGTCGTAATTCACCGGTACATAGTCGCCGCCGCTGAACTGAGGATACTTCACGGGCACGTCCCACAAAATGTCGGCGGCCGTCCAGGCTGGCGCTTCCTCCCCCACAGGTGACAGCGCCGCGGCATAGGTGAGCGGTTTGATGGCGCTGCCTGGCTGTTGGGGGGAGAGGGTGATGTTGACACGGCCGTCAATGGCGTCATCGTGGTAATCCACACTGCCTAACATCGCCAAAATTTCACCTGTTGCCGGCTTCAGCGCCACCAGCGCCGCATTGGTCAGGTTATGTTCTGGTCCCACGGCGGCCACATGCTGCCGCGCCAACTGCTCTGCCAGCCGCTGGTAATCCAGGTCGAGCGAGGTGGTGACGCGCAGCCCACCGTTGGCGACGACATCGGCGCCAAACTGCGCCTCTAAAAGCTGGCGCGTGTACACGGCAAAATGGGGGGCGATCAGGCTGACTTCCTGGCGGGCAAAGGCGAGCGGCTCCTGATAAGTCGCCAAGACCTGCTCCTGGGTTAGATACCCTTCGGAAGCCATTAGATTGAGCACGATCCACTGCCGCTCTTTGGCGCCCTCGAAATTGGCGTAGGGGTCCAGTTCTACCGGGCTTTGCGGCAAACCGGCGAGCAGGGTGGCTTCGGCCAGGGTCAGGTCAACGGCCGTTTTGCCAAAGTAGGTTTGCGCCGCCGCTTCCACGCCATAGGCCAGGTTGCCGTAATAAATCTCGTTGAGGTACATCTCCATGATCTCATCTTTGCTGTAGTTGCGGGTCATGATCCAGGCAAGGATGATCTCTTTACTTTTGCGGTTGTAGGAAACGGCCGCGCGCTCTTCATACTCAAAAACCAGATGACGGACCAACTGCTGTGTGATGGTGCTGCCGCCAACGGGACGGCCGTCTGGGTTGCGTAAATTAGCGAGCAGCGCGGCAATGAGCGATGGCGCATCTAGCCCCACGTTTTCGTAGAAGTTGTCATCCTCCACCGCTACCGTCGCCTGCACCAGCGGGACCGGTACCTGGCTGAGGAGAACGGCCGTGCGTTTTCCCTCGCCAAAAATTTGCCACAGCAGTTCCCCATTGCGGTCGGTGATGATGGTTGTCTCGAAAGTTTCACGATCCCGCGCCGCCTCCAGTTTGGTAATCCCGGCCTCAATCTCTTGTGAAAATTCCTTGTAAATCAACGTTCCGGCAATGACAATGCCGGTAAAAATCAACAATGCCAGCAGCAGCAGCCCGCCGATAAAAACGCGCCCCAGGCAGCCAAAACAGCCGCGGCGCGGTTTGGTGACGGTATCGTGAACAGGTTGGGTTTCTTCCGGGTGGTACATGCGCGCTCCTCGTGCAGAATACATAAAACATTTGGCTGACTATTTTCCAGGGCTACAAGACACGGATATGCAGGGTTTGCCGATAAATTGGGTCGAGAGCAAAAACCCGCGCATCTTGCCAATCCATTGTCAGTTCAGCGCAATTTAAGGTGTGTTATTAGTGTAGATGATCGCGGCATGGGTTTGCTGTGCGCAAGCGTGACGCTAAGGTGACGCAAAGGTGACGGAACCCCCGTTATGAAGCCAAGAGCTTGGCTCTTAAAAAGTTGGGTCTTTAGGAATTCGTGGGGTATCGGCACATGTAGGGGCGGGTCTTGTACCCGCCCAATCCAGGGCGACCACAAGGGTCGCGCCAGAAGTCACAGCCGTGACCCAGCCGGCAGAAACTTGTACCCGCCCAATCCAGGGCGACCACAAGGGTCGCCCCTACATATGGGGTCAACCCCCTGAAATCCCAAAGAGCCAAAAAGTTACAAAAGATTTAGGGTTTTATGACGGCTTGCCTGGCGCGGGGCCAATCGCAAATCGTAAATCGTAAATCGCAAATCGTAAATGCTAATTAGGCGCGGCGCAGGATGGCGACGCCAACAACAGCCAGGACAACGAGAAAGACGGCCACGCCAATGACAATAGTGCCGATGGGCGCGCTGGCTGCGGGGATTACGGCCGTTTCCGGCGCTGCGGCTGCGGCGGCGTCATTACTCGTGGTTTCTGGCGCGGTAACGGCCGTGTCTACTACTGCTGCCTCTTGCACCTGTGCGCCAAAGCTCACCGGCACCCGCGACCCGCCAGACACCACCACCACCCAACTACCATCTGTCGTTGTCCGGTAGCTGGCCGGGGGGAAGAACTGAATCTGGTACGTGTCCGGTTCTAAATTGTCAAAACAGTGCGCTTCACTAATACCGTCGGAGACGTAAGTAGCGACCGTATTGCCGCCGCGGGTCAGCGTTACAGCCGCGTTGGTCAGCATCTTTTCTACACCCTGGTTATACAGTTTGTCGCCATTGGCGTCGTCAAAAGCGGTCACACAGATGGAGTTCGTGACAGCGGCAATGGCGGCGGGCGTGGGCGATTCACCGGCGCCACCGGACGGCGAAGCCAGGACAGATGTCGTCTCGGTAATCGTTGTGCTGGCGCTCGTCTCTGTAGTTATTGTCTCTGTCGCTGTTAGTGTCTCTGTGGGCGTTTCCACAGTAACCGGGGCGGTTGCAGCCTCGTTGGGGGGCACGATCAACAACTCCTGACCGGCGGTGATAAAGGCCGGGTTGTTGTTCAACTCCTGAATACGCGGCAGTGCCTGTTCCGGCGGCAGTCCCATCACCCCGGCATACTGCACGGCAATGACCCACAGCGTATCATTCGCCTGGACAATGTGGTAGACAGCGCCATCGGTGCGCGGCGTTGGCGCTGGCATGGGTGTGGCTGTTGGTCCAACGGGGACAACTGGGGCCGCGCCGCCATCACCTGGATTGGGGTTGGGCACAGCGCTCACCGTATCGAGCTTGTACAGACCTACTGTGTCTATGAAAAAGCCGTTGTTACTGTGTGGGTAAGTCGCTTTCGTCTCAATCCAGACAGTCATATCCGCCTGGGTGGCCGTAAACTCATAGCTGAAAATGCCATAGCCGGCATAGGTAGCCGCCAACCAGCCGGAGTAAGCAATCGCGCCTTCATCACGCCAGGCAGCGCCTACCGGGCTGGCCCCTAACCGCACCTGTCCATGCGAAGGGTCTGTTGGCGACACTTTCCCATTTTCCCAATTGTAGATGTCGGCATAAACGGGAGCGACCACCAGATAATTGCGGCCGATTTCTAAGCCGGTGACATTTTGTGAAATAGCCGAGTACATGGGCGCCCAGCTCTTAAAAATCTTCAGCGTGTAAATGCCATCACGCCAGAACACTTCTTCACCGGCCGGAACGCCGCCCCTGGCATTCCAGACAACCGTCTCCGGGCGATGCGCTACCAGGTTTTCGTGCGCGCCGGGAAAGGTGACGCCATCTACCCAGTGCATCCGCCACCCGTTGGGTACGGTGATTTCGGCAATGCCGTCTTGATTAAAATGCCCTTCTTCAAAACCAGGGTTGGTAAACAAATTTGGCCCACTTTGGGCCACAGTCGGCCGTGCAGCAAGGACGGCCGCCATTAATAATAATGTGGCAGCGGTGAGCCACAGCGCCTTTCTTTTTCCCATCATCATGTTCCTCCACAGTGATAGGGCATATCTATTAATCAATGCACCCTATCTCTTGTCTATGTGCAAACAGTTAAAAATTCTAGCATACATTCGATTTCTCACCAGTTCTGACGGCGTTTAGTTAATGGGATATGAGTCACCGGTTGGCTGTCGGCGTCGCCGCCACAGCAACCCCGCCCAGAACAACAGCCCGACGCTTTGCACTAACCAGAGCAGGGGCAGATTGCCGGCGTTGGGAAAAAGGTGACGCGCCAGATAAAGCCAATTTTGTGGACTGGCAATGAGGAGGTCGAGCTGGCTGAGATCGAGGGTGTAGTTATAGGAGAAACCGATGTGCAGGGCCATGTTGCGCAAGGAGAGGAAGAAGAGGGCAAACACGGCCGTTTCCCCCACCATCTGCCAACTCGTCCGCGCTTGCCCGAACAGCCAATGCACAAAATGGCCTAACGGCAGCGCCAACAAGGGTAGGAAGGGAACCAGGTAACGGCCGTCGCCCGTGAACCCATGCGCTGTGTGATGCCTGGCAAACAACAGCAGATAGATGAGGAAAAGAGTTGTTGTCAGGGCAAACGGCCGCCACTGCCGCCGCGCATACAGCCAATAACCGGGCAGCGCCAACAGCAGCAGCGGCGACAACAAAAAGATGCCCTGGTTATAACAGGGGCCGCCGCACCAGCCTCCCCCTTCGCCCCAATAGAGCATCGCCTTTAGCCCTGGCAGCAGCGGCGCGCTGAAGGTGCTGCCAAACTGCCCCGCCCAGGGGTAGTTGATGGCGTAGGCATAGGAGAGGGTGACGGGGGCTGGCGCCGGCGATGTGGGTGTGCCGGCTGCCGGTGGGTTGGCGGCGGCGCTGCTTCCGGG
>JACSRF010000456.1 GCA_014879875.1 Anaerolinea sp. | reverse complement strand
GCGCGGCTGGCCGCCAAATGCGCCGGTGACGGGGGTGGATTGGGCCGGCCGTGTTGTGGTCGGCGTGGGGCTGGCCAGGGCGACGGCCGTTGCCGCCCGGTCTGCTTCCGTCAGCGCCACAATCTCCCCGGCTGTGGCTTCTGTGGCTGTTGGCGAGGGTGTGGGAGGGAGAACGGCCGTTTCCTGCCCACCCAAAGGCACGCCAGCAAAGAAAAAGCCAAACGCCATCAATTGCAGCGCCAGCGCCAGCGTCACAAACGCGCGCAGCCGCAACTGCATCCGCCGTGCATTCAAGCCGACGCGTGCCAAAAATCCCGGCGACTGCGCCAGGTATGCCAGTAAAATAGCGACCAAAGCGCCGGCGCCAGCCAGCCCCATGCCCCATAATGTCCAGGTCGGAAAGCCCATCATAGCTGCCATTATAACCAGTTTGGCAGCAAGCCAACAAAAAACAGGTATAATCTTGCCTGGAAACCGGCCAACCCAACCGGCCAACCAACAAACTAACAAACCAACAAATTATGGGTCTTCAGGATTTTGCGGGGTTGACGCTGTGAAACGTGAAACGTGAAACGTGATTTTCTCTGGTCACGTTTCACGTTTCACGCATCACGTCAGGCTCGATCCCGCGAATTCCCAAAGAGCCCAAATTATCTAACCATCTCATCCTGACAAGGAGAAAAATCCATGAGTGATAAACAATATGACATAGCGATCTTAGGGGCGGGACCCGGCGGGTACGTTGCAGCCATCCGCGCGGCGCAGCTTGGATTAAGCGTTGCTATCATTGAAAAAGAGTATTGGGGCGGCGTTTGCCTCAATATCGGCTGCATTCCGTCAAAGGCGCTGCTGCACAATGCCGAACTGGCGCATACTTTACAACATCGCGCCAAAGAGTTCGGGTTTAGCTTCGACAATTTAGAACTAAACTGGAATGTGGCCTGGAAACGCAGCCGCCAGGTGTCCGGCCGTTTGGTGAAGGGCGTACAGTTCCTGATGCGCAAAAACAAAATTGACACCTACGACGGCTACGGGCAGATTGTCAACAACAACACGCTGCACATCAGTCTGACGAATGGCGGCGAAACAACCCTGCAAGCCAAAAGCATCATCATTGCCACCGGCGCGCGGCCACGTCAACTCCCCGGCGCCGACTTCGATGGCGAACGGGTTATTTCCTACGTCGAAGGCATCCTCGCCGAACAGCTCAAGCAAAAGGTAATCATCATCGGCGGCGGCGTGATTGGCGTCGAATTTGCCTATATGTGGGGCAATTACGGTGTAGACGTGACCATTTTGGAAATGATGGACCATTTGCTGCCGTTGGAGGACCCAGAATGTAGCGATGTGTTGGAAAAGGCGTACAAGAAATTGGGCATCAAATTCCACACCGGCGCGCGTGTGGAGAAAATCGCCAAAACGGAGCAGGGCGTCAGCGTGACGTTGGCCGACGGCAGCGCCATGGAAGCCGATCAGGTGATGGTCGCCATTAACTTTATGCCCAACACCGAAAATATCGGCCTGGAAAATGTGGGCGTGGCGCTGACACAACGGGGCGCCATTGCCATTGACGACTATATGCGTACCAACGTGCCGAATATTTATGCTATTGGCGATGTAGCGACAGAGTACCGCCTGGCGCACATTGCGTCGGCCATGGGGCTGATCGCTGCCGAAACCATTGCCGGGCACGAGACGCAGCCGCTCAACTACAAGATGCTGCCGCGCGCCACTTATTGCGTGCCCCAGGTTGCCAGTTTTGGTTACACGGAAAAGGAAGCGCAGGAATTGGGATATGAGGTGCAGGTCGGCCGTTTCCCGTTTCAGGCGAATGGCAAGGCGTTGGGTCTGGGCGAGAAGGATGGGTTTATCAAGATCATCGCCGACGCCAAGTATGGGGAAATTCTCGGCGCGTCCATGGTTGGCGCCAACGTCACCGAACTGCTGCCGGAGTTGACACTGGCGCATAATCAGGAATTAACGGCCGTAGAAATTGCGCGTAACGTCCATGCGCATCCTACCCTGAGCGAAGCATTGATGGAAGCGGCCCATGCCGTTGGCGGGGAAGCCATCCACACGTAATAAAAAGGCCGCTGTGACAGCGGCCTTTTTGATGAACCCGGAATCAACTCATCCTTGCAGACTTACCCTTCAGGAATTACCAATTTCTGACCGGGATAAATCAGGCTGGGGTTCTTGATCACATCTTTGTTCGCTTCATAAATCTTGCGCCATTCATTGGCATTGCCATAGAACTTTTGCGCGATGTGGCTGAGCGTCTCGCCGGGCTTTACTTCATGCACGCGCTCGGCCGCTTTGGCTGCCGCTTGTTCGGCTGCTTCAGCCGCGGCCTTTGCCGCAGCCGCCTGCGCAGACGCCGCTTCAACGGCTGCTTTTCTTGCCGCTGCCTCAGCGGCTGCCTTTTGGCGCACTTCTTCTGCTTTTTGGCTCGCCTCTTCCATTCGCTTGCGTCGTTCTTCACGCAGCTCTTCTTGTTTCTTGGCGGCCTCTTCGCGCTGTTTAGTTTCTTCTTCGGCCGCTTTCATCTTCTGCTGCATTTCGGCTACTTGCTTTTCCAGTTCAGCCTTTTTGGCCGCTTCTTGCGCCAGTTTGGCTGCTTCTTGCTGCTTTTTCAGTTCTTCCCGTTGTTTGGCGGCAACGGTCGCTGCCCGTTTTGCTTTGTCAGTTTCTGTCGCCCGTAGGGCGCGGCTGATCAGGTCCAACGCCTCTGCTTCCTCATCGCTAATTAAGACATCCTTCTTTAATATGTTTTCACTGGTAGCGCGGGCAATGACATTGCCGACCTCAACCAGGAAACCGACAAATGCGTCAAATTCCGGTGCGCTGGATTTAGCCTCAACCAAGTTGGCAATTTGCTCCAGCGTTTCCCCCACTTTTTCCAATGGGGTATCTGGATTTACCTCATGTTTACCATCTTGGGCCGCCAGCACATCTTTAACCAGAGCATCGCTTGCTTTGTGGCTGGCAAGAAAATTTGCCAATGCTTTGGCCTCATGCCGTTTCTCCATCAACCCCATCCGCCCTTCTGCCTGCGTAATGGCAGTCTGCACCCAATAGGGGGAATCTTTGAGTAGTTTCCATTCAAATGCACTGAAATCAGATTTTTTAGCCATCGAACACTCCTTGTGTTATTTGGGGGTAGTGCCTGGATAGTTGCACTGTTCGTTTGGACACCAAACAGGCGCTGGAGTCACAAACAACAGACAACTGAGGCGGACAACATAAAGGTAAACTTGAACACACACGTCAACACGCCTTATTGTACAACAGCGGCGTTCATTGTGGAAGCAGCTGCAACCGTTTGCCTGTTACCAGGATCACAGTAAACTTACGCGCTAAACGTAGTGGGCAAGGTGATAATAGTGTGCCCAGGATGGAGTAATTGAATGGATATAAGTGAAACAACCACGCCAGGTAATTTTATTCGCAGTATCATTGACGAGCATTTGCAAAACGGCCGTTACCCCCACGTTCACACCCGCTTCCCCCCTGAACCCAACGGCTATTTGCACATCGGCCACGCCAAATCCATTTGCCTCAATTCTGGCATTGCCCAGGCGTATGGCGGTAAATTTAACCTGCGCTTTGACGATACCAACCCGCTCAAAGAGGAGCAAGAGTTCATTGACGCTATCATGGAAGACGTGCAATGGTTGGGCGCTGATTGGGAAGATCGCCTGTTTTATGCCTCCGACTATTTCCAGCAGCTTTACGAATGGGCTATCCAGCTTATTAACGATGGCAAAGCTTACGTAGACGACCTGACCGCCGAAGAGATTCGCGCCTATCGCGGCACACTTACCGAGCCGGGCAAAAACAGCCCTTACCGCGACCGCTCCGCAGCGGAAAACCTGGACTTTTTCGAGCGTATGAAAAACGGGGAATTTCCTGACGGGTCGCGCGTACTGCGCGCCAAAATTGACATGGCCTCACCTAATATGAATCTGCGCGACCCCGTTTTGTATCGCATTTTGCACGCCGAACATCCGCGCACCGGGGGCGAATGGTGCATTTACCCGATGTATGATTGGGCGCACGGCCAGTCTGACTCTATCGAAGGCATCACCCACTCCATTTGCACGCTGGAGTTTGAAGACCATCGCCCGCTGTATGATTGGTTCATTCAGCAGTTGGGCATCTATGCACCACAGCAAATTGAGTTTGCGCGCCTCAACCTGACGTACACGGTGATGAGCAAACGCAAACTGCGCCGCCTGGTGGAGGAAGGGTACGTCAACGGCTGGGATGATCCGCGTATGCCCACCATTCGCGGGCTGCGGCGGCGCGGCTATACCACCGCTACCATCCGCAATTTCTGCGAGGTGATTGGCGTGTCGAAGGCGAACAGCACCGTAGATGTGGAGTTGTTGGAACATGTGCTGCGCGACGATTTGAATGCTCATGCGCCGCGGGCGATGGCGGTGATACGGCCGTTAAAAGTCGTCATCACCAACTACCCCGCCAACATGGTGGAAGAGTTTGAAGTGCCCACCCATCCGCAGGACAAGACAAACCCCGAAACCCGCGTCGTCCCCTTCTCCCGCGAAATTTACATTGAGCAGGACGACTTCATGGACAACCCGCCCGGTAAATATTACCGGCTGGCTCCCGGTCAGGAAGTGCGGCTGCTGGGCGCGTACTACGTCACCGCCGACAAAACCATTCACGACGCCGACGGCAACCCGGTGGAAATCCACTGCACCTATGATCCTGCTTCGCGCGGTGGACAAACGCCAGACGGCCGTAAAGTCAAAGGAACCATCCACTGGGTTTCTGCGCAGCACGCCCTGGACGCCGAGGTACGCCTGTATGACCGCCTCTTCACCACACCTAACCCGGAAGAAGCGCCAGAAGGTGAAGATTTCACAGCGAACATGAACCCCAATTCGTTGGAAGTTGTCCGTAGCGCGAAGCTGGAACCAAATCTGGCGGGAACGGCCGTTGGCGACCGCTTCCAATTCATGCGCCAGGGTTACTTCGTCAAAGACCAGGATTCCACACCAGAGAAGCCGGTCTTCAACCTGACTGTCGGCCTGCGCGATACCTGGGCGAAGATGCAACAATAAGCGGCCGTTCCTCTCTCCATCATTCAACCCAACCACCGTTTAGAAATACGCTAAACGGTGGTTTTTTTCGCTTGATGCCGTAAGAATGTTCGTAATCAACCGGCTGTATGATCAATCTGGGACAGTGAAAAATTTAGAAAGCTGTTCTGTGTGTTTGTATTTTTGATTTCTGGAGGAAAACCATGAAGCGTTTTACAATTTTACTCTTGCTGGCTCTGGTGATGACCCTGGTCCTCGCGAGCACGGCATTGGCTGGTTCTGCGACAGGTGGAGGCAGCGGCATGACGCTTATCTACCCCGACAATATGACGACCTGCGAGCCAACCTTCCACATTACGACAACCGGCGTTCCGGCGAGCTTCTCGACCCGTTACAACCTCTTTGTCCAGGTGGGGCCGGGCCAACTGCAACAAATTGCCACCGGGACCAGCAATGGTAATCTGGACGTTACCTATTCACCGCCACCGCTGGACCCAGGCACCAGCCAGACATATGCCGTGTTTGTGGCCGTTTTCAATGCCAACAACTTGTTGAAGTTGAAATTGAGTGGCAAGTGGACTGTCACCTGTGAAGGGTAGGTCTCGGGACGAATAACCATCTGGGAATTATCGCCAATAACCAAAGGGTGAGGTTGCGTTAACCTCACCCTTTTGCTATTTTTACGCCGGTTTGCCAGCAAAGCCGCGCGCCTGCCAGGCAGCATATAGCAATACAGAGCCAGCAACGGCCGCATTCAACGACTCTACACGCCCGCGCATCGGCAGTTCCAAAATAAAGTCACAGCTTTGCCGCACCAGCCGGCGTAAGCCCTGCCCCTCGTGCCCCACCACAATCGCCAGCGGCATATCCAGGTCTACGTCTCCTAACTTGCGCGCGTCCGCGCCCATGTCCATGCCGACCACCCAGATACCCTCGACCTGTAACTGCTTGATCGTACTCACCAGGTTTGTCACCTGGGCAATGTGCAGATGTTCGGTTGCGCCGGCCGCATACTGCACAACGGCCGGTGTGATCTCTGGGGCGCGCCGGTCTTGCATGATGACCCCATGCACACCCACAATTTCGGCCGTGCGCAGCAGTTGGCCGATGTTTTGCGGCCCATGCAGCAGATCAAACAGCAGCAAGAACGGCTTTTCCCCCTGCTGTGCAGCCAGCGCCAACATCTCTGGCACGTCGCTGTATAGGTAAGGCCCCACTTCCAGCAGCGCTCCCTGGTGACTGCCATCTTGCGCCATGTTGCCCAATTTTTGCTTGGTGGCGTATTTCACAGGGATATTGCGCGCCTGGGCGGCGGTGAGAAGAGGGACGGCCGTTTTCCGTTCCAGCCCCTCTTGCAGCCACAAACAAATCACCTCGCGCCGTCCGCGCAAAGCTTCCAGAACAGGGTTGCGACGAATGAGAAATTCGGTCATGGGGATCGGTAATCGGTAATCGGTAATCGGTAATCGGTAATCGGTAATCGGTAATCGGTAATCGGTAATCG
>JACSRF010000661.1 GCA_014879875.1 Anaerolinea sp. | reverse complement strand
ATCCCGTTCACCTGACTAAACCGTAGGGATTCTTCGCTCCGAAGACTCCGCTCAGAATGACAATTCGCGTACTAAATTGCGCCATTTCTTTTTACCCTTTCGTCTCAATACGGTAGGCGGTGGCTTGCAGGTCTGCACGGCCGCCGGCGAGCAGCAGTTGGAACAGCCGTGTGACCAGGGAGGGATTGACGCGGCGCACGCTGGTTACTTGCAAGTCGCCGATGTCTCCGTCTACGGTGTACTGTTCCTGTAACTGGATGCCAATGGGGCGCGAGACGATGAGGGCGACGACGACGGCGAGCACGGCGGAGGGTAAGGCGTTGAGCAGCGTCGGCAAGGTCATGGCTGACCGATGCTGCCGCTTGAGTTCGACGCCGAAGACGGCCTGGGCGGCTAAGGTGGCCATGGTGGCTGTGGTCAGCAGTACGGTGCCGCAGTTGGGATGCACGGCCAGGTGGCGCTGCCCGGCTTTGAGGCGGCGGTGAGCTTCGTAAACGGCCGCTGCTACTTCTTCTTCGCGGATACGGCCGTAGACGTTCAAATTGAACCCACGATGGTCTGAATTGCCCTGGGCGCTAAATTGTGTGTGCTTTTCACTGAGCATGTGAATGGTGGCGTGTTCCAGGCCATGATTGCGGCGGACGCGGCTGATGAGTTGATCGAGCATAAAAGCCTCCGTAGTCGTTCGTTGGTAGTCATTCATCGGATAGTGCGATTGGTAGTTTAGCATGGGTTAGGGGAATCGGGAAGCGTGATCCCGCATCCCCTTTCGTAGCTACTAAGCCCCAGAAAAGAACTGTGTTTTTCCTATCCGTGTTTATAAGATCGACAACTTTTTGTAGATAATGGCGCTAACAGCGCCTAATACGTCGGCAGCCCCAGGTCTGGCATGGGCTGATTTGACAGGAAGGCATGCAGGGCGTGGCGCGTTGCCTGGCGGTCGTCCCAGGGGTATTCGACGCTGCCGAAGCACATGGACTGCTCGTGCCCTTTGCCGCAAATCAACACAATGTCCCCCGGCGCGGCCAGGGTGAGGGCAAAGTAGATGGCCTGCCCCCGGTCTGGGATGCGCCAGAAGGTTTCGTTTTCCACGCCGCTACCGCGCTGCGCGCCCTCGGCCATCAGCGCCAGAATCTCATCCAGCGATTCGGTGCGTGGGTCTTCGGCGGTGAGGATGGTCAGGTCCGCGCTGCGGACGGAGGTTTCGGCCATGAGGTGGCGCTTGGCGACGTCGCGCTGCCCGGCGCTGCCGAAGACGGTGATGATGCGCGCCCCGCTGCGCCCGGCGACCATTTTACGCGCCACGCCAATGGCTTTTTCCAGCGAGATGGGGGTGTGCGCAAAGTCCACGATAACGGTGAAGGACTGTCCCCGGTCAATGCGCTCCATACGCCCGCTGATGGGAGGCACACTTTCCAGCCCATGTTGGATGGCGACGGGGGAGATGTGCAGAGCGTGGGCAACGGACGCTGCCGCCAGCATGTTGTAAACGTTGAATTCACCCACCAACGGGGAAGAAAGGATGAGGGATGAAGGATGAAGGATGAATTGTGTGCCTGCCGGGGTGTAGGTGATGTCGCTGGCGCGGATGTCGGCCGTTTCGTGCAGGCCATAAGTCAATTGTTGGGGCACGGGAACTTGTTGCAGAAGGTTGAAAGAAGCGTCGTCGCGGTTGAGGACGGCCGTTGGCGTGAGCGCCTCTTTCGCCTGGTTGCCATGCCCTGCCTGGCGCGCGGCTGCCATTTCAAACAAGCGGCGTTTGGCGGCGAAATAGTTCTCCCAACTGCCGTGAATGTCCAGGTGTTCGTGGGTAATGTTGGTGACGACGGCGAGGTCATAGGCAACGGCCGTTACCCGCCCCAAAGCCAGCGCGTGCGAGGTCGTCTCCAGGACGACGTGCGTCAATTCGGCATCCACCATGCGCCGTAGATACTGCTGGATGATGGGCGCTTCTGGCGTGGTGACGTGCAAGGCTAACGTTTCTTCCTGCTCGCCAATGATTGCCTTGATGGTGCTGAGCATTCCGGCGCGCAGCCCGGCCGCTTGCAGCACGCTAAAGAGTATTTGCGCCGTGCTGCTCTTGCCATCGGTGCCGGTGACGCCGATGACGACCAACTGCTGGCTGGGGAAACCGTACCAGGCAGCGGACAACCAGGCGAGGGCGACGGCCGTATCCGGCACAGTCAGATATAACACGTCGTCGGGAATGGCAAAGCCGAGTGCGGCGGCGGGATGCTGCGCGATGATGACGCGCGCTCCCTGCTCGATGGCCTGGGGGATGTAGCGATGGGCGTCGCTCCAGAGTGTGCCGTCACCGCGCAGGCGCACGCGGGCCACGAAGCAGGCCCCCGGCTGCACGGCGCGGCTGTCGTCGGTGAGCTGGGTGAGGGGGATGTCTGGCCCCGTGTAGGCCGGGGGGATGGCGGCGGGTTGTGGAGAAGGGGAAACGGCCGTTGTCCAGGCAGACAACAAGGATTTTAGCGTGCGGCGTACGGCGTGCGGCATGAGGTTGTTCATCGGCAGGAGGCGATAGCGCGAGTTTGGCGCCAGGTTAGATAGATAGTAATGTACGCTTCTGGCGACTCTTCCAGGCCAATACCACCATTATGATATTGTCGTTGTCCCCAATAGGGGGGCTGGTCATACAGAAGTCAATAGATTCACTGGGTAACAGGCGTAAAATCTCAAGCGCATCACCGCACAAAAAAAGCGGCTCCATTGTTGAGGTTGTCAGGTAGCGCTCAAAAGCGGCGCGGAAATCACATTGCTTAATGGTCATGGTGGTTTAAGTATACTGGCGATCAAAACCAACTGCACGGCAGAGTAATGATCCTATTTGCTCTTCTATTCTGTGCTCCTCAATCCCTGCATAACAATGCGCGCAGCCTGGCGCAAACGGCCGTCTAGCGCCCCACCAGGCACGCTCATGACCCGGCTGTCAGCAAAGTAGGGGAAGTCGAAGGCGACGGGGTCGCCGGCCTGCAAACCGGGCAGGGGCATGAGGCGGGCGGTGAGGGGCTTGCGCAGGCGAGTGGCGAGCATGGCAACGTCGAGCAAGATGCCTGCCAGGCTGTCCTGGCTGATGTCACCGGGCAGGGGGATGGTGTCTAGCCCGACGCCGCAGACGGCGCTGTAGCTGAGTAGGTCTTGTATGGTAAGGACGCCCTGCGCGGCGCGGCGCGCCAGCACAGAATCTTCCAACACGGGCAGCATCAGGCCGGAGAAGCCGCAGCGCGGGAAGTTGGCGCGTTGGATTGCCTCGGTGATGAAGCCGGCGGTGAAGAGACTGCCAGCCGCGCCCACGTGCGGTAAGCCAAGCGCTTCCATTGCTCCGCCCAGGCTTTTGCTATCTTGTGGGTAGGGGGCGAGGGAGAAGTCAATGCCGTGACAAGGGATGTTGTGTTCCTGGGCGAGGGCGACGGCCGTTGTCATCACCTTTCCCGCCGCCGCCTCAATCGCCGTGACCAAATTGGCGCGCGCTTCCGGTAAGGTTTGGGCGGATTGGATGGCGCGTAAGGCGAGATCGGCCGACTCGACGGCAATGGCAAACGTGGGCGGGCCGCCTTTGTGGTAGGCGACGGGGAAGAAGGGGGAACCGGGTGGGCAGTGCGCCAATGCGGCCAGGTACAGATTGCCAAAACCATTGGGCAAAATGGTGCTGACGCGGCGAATGATGTCGGCAACATGCCAGCAGCGACCGGTGTCCAGGGCGCCGTCGCTGCCGGCGATTGCGGCGGTGGCGAACAACACGTCGGCGGTAGCGACAATGGCGGGCAGGGCGTCGAGCCAGGCGGGGTCGTGATGTAGTTGTACTGGCCCCAGGCTGATGTAATCAATGCCAGCAGCTTGCCAGCGCGCGGCCGTTTCCTCTGCCAGGCGTTCAGGCGCGGTGGCTGCGTCCGGGGGCCACCAGTCGGGGAAGGGCGTGGTTGCCAGGCGGACGCTTTGCACGGGGAAGGGGAAGGCGTGGCGGACGGCCGTCAGGAAAGGGGTGATGTGCGTATTGTCTATGGTTGGTTCACAAAACAGGGTGACTGCGCGAATATCCATAATTTCTTAGCTTATTTGACAGAAAACATCTACCATCGTTAGAATCGCCTGTAATTATATAGTTTGTTAGTTGGTTTGTTGGTTAGTTGGCTGGCAAACCAACAAACTAACTATCACGATATTGGGATGAAAATAATGCCATCTAATGATGACCTGAAGGATACTGAAAACGTGACGGCCGTACAAGCAGAAAGTGATGCGTTCACAACTGTGCCCGAAATAGACTCGGCTGCTTTTCTTAATGAAGAAGAAGAAGGTGACACCACGCCATTGGTGAAGCCGCGCACTTTGCGCCAGCGCCGTCCTCATGTGCGCGCGTCTGGATATCAGCCACAAAAACGCATGACGGTAGATGACGTGCTGGCCCGTTTTGCCGCATGTGACCGGTGCAGCTATTTTCTGGCCGGGTATTACAGCGCTGTCGGACGGGAACAGTGGCAAACGGCCGTCGCCCACATGGATGCTGGCTGGCTGACGTTAGCCTGGTCGCCACATATGCGCCTGTTGGTGGAAAAATCGTATGGCGTCAGCGTAGATGTGGAGCATTATTATTATGAAAGCTGCTGCCCCAACTGCCAACGCGCGTTTACCTTTTGGGCGGCGGATGAAGACGCCCAACCAGATTTTCAAATTAGCGTATAGCGACGGCCGTGCGCTGCCGCCGCGCCTCAAAAAGAATAACGGCGGCGGCAGTGGCGGCGTTGAGCGATTCGGTCTTGGCGGCAATGGGGATGGTGACGTGTCCACTGGCTAAGGTCAATCCGGCCGACGTGATTCCCCACGCTTCACCGCCAATGATCAGCGCGGAGGGTGGCTGCCAGTTAACGGCCGTGTACGCCACGGCGCCCACATCTACCACGGCGGCCCACACGTCCATCCTGGCCGTCATCGCCCCTATCTCTGCCCAATCCAGGCTGTGGACAGGCAGCCGCAGCAGCGCCCCCATGCTGCCGCGCACTACTTTGGGATTATAGGCGTCTACAGACCCCGGCCCCAACAACACAGCATCTACACCGGCGGCGGCGGCCGTGCGCAGCATCGTCCCCAAATTGCCGGGCGTGCTGACGCCATCCAGAATGAGCAGCAAACTGGGGGTATCCGGTAAGGGATGAGATGGTTGGGGCAGTACGGCCAATACGCCTGGCGGTGTGTCAGTATCGCTCATGACGGCCATCACTTCGTCTGTCACTGGTTGTTTTGGCCCCTTTAGCTGATGTAAAATGGAGGCATGTTTAGGAACCTGTACCCAGGTTTCCGTGTAAAAGAGGATGGTTGGCGCCGTTGTCGTTAATCCTACCAACTCTGACACCCAGCGCGTCCCTTCCACGATAAAAGCCCGTTCCCGTTGTCGAAATCGCCGCTCGCTTTGCAGCCGCTGTACATACTTCACTTTGGTGTTGCCAGAACTGGTAATCATCGTGGATATTGTATCTTTTTTGCGGACAACGGGTTACTAATACCGGGGCGGTGAACGGTATGTTGGCATGAATCAAATTTTTATGTGGAGGATAAAGACAGATGAAGCAGATTAAAGGTTTGTACAAGCTTAGTCGTCCCGTATCTACCTTGAGTGGCGTGTTGGCTGTCTTTTTGGGCGGCTATGTCGCGGGGACGGGGGAATGGCTGCGGGTGACGTTAGCGGCCGTTTCCACTCTGTTGATTTCGGCGGCGGCCAATGCGTGGAATGATTACCTGGACGTGGAGATTGACAAGATTAATCAACCGCGACGGCCGTTGCCCTCCGGCATGGTCAGCCTGAGCACGGCGCGGAATTTCTCCTTCATTCTGGCTGTGTTATCGGTCATTGTGGCGGCGTTCATCAACTGGCAGGCGTTTCTGATCGCTTCTATCTCGAATGTCTTGCTTTACGTCTACTCCTTGCGCATGAAAAATACTGTTTTGATCGGCAACGCCATTGTGGCTTTTATTTCCGCCATGAGCGCCGTGTTTGGCGGCGTGGCCGCGGGCAACGTTGTCCCCACCTTTTGGCTGGCGATTATCATTGTCACCGGCATCATGGGGCGCGAAGTCTTGAAAACAATGGCGGATTATGAAGGGGATTTAAGCCAACGAGTGCGTACCATTGCCACAGCCTGGGGCAGACGGCCGGCGCGCATCGTCTTTTACATGCTGGGCAGTATTACTTTGATCATGATGATGGTGCCGCACCTGCTGCGCATTTATCACCCGATCTATGGGTACGTTGTCGGGTTTGGCGTCTACCCGGTGGTGCTGTACATCATGCTGCGCGTGACACGCGAACGCACCGGGCCACAGTTGGAAAAGCTAAGTCAGCTCATGAAATATGATTTTCTGATCTGGTTTTTAGCCGTTATGTTGGGGGCGTCTATTTAGGCGCTAACAGCGCCTCTATCGACAAAAAATTGTCGATAAGCAGAAAATAATGAATCGTAAATAATGAATGGTGAAGTTGGCGTGTCATCCTGTTTGTTTCAATGCACCCCACACTTCTGCGTACTGAGCTACTTCACAATTCATTATTAATTATTCATTATTCTTTTGCCAGCGAAGTC
>JACSRF010000356.1 GCA_014879875.1 Anaerolinea sp. | reverse complement strand
CTCTCTCCGTCGTCGGCAGCGTCAGATGTGTATAAGAGACAGGTTATATGGCGCCGCCCCCACCGGACGACGATAACTTTTGGCCGCCAGAGGCACGTCCCGCGCCGGTTAAGACGCCTGAACCAACACCGACCCCGCCAGCCGTGACAAAAGCGGCGAGTGGGAAGGAGAAGGAGAACGGCCGTCCTGTCTTTGGCGAGACGAAGGGCAACGGCCGTAACGGGCACAATAAAATCATCGTCGTCGAAATCAAGCCGGTCGGCGCCTGGCAGCAAGCGTGTCGCCAATCTGTCAAAGCCGCCACCGAATTCCCTGGGGAAGAAGGGCTGCGCCTGCGCCTGGCGGGGCAAAACCTGACGATGGATTTTCCTAACCAGCAAACGCGCGTCTGCACCGAACTCATCGAAAAACTGGAACGCATTCACGGCGTCTTGCGCGTCTATGAGGCGTGAGGCGTGAATGGATATATGGGGAACAAAACGGCCGTTTCCAGGGAAACGGCCGTTTTGTTTTCGCTACGTGGCTGGTGGGCTCAACCCAACCAACCATCCTGTTGCAACCTTAAACAGGTTACGGTTTGATAATGAACGGCAGGTAGATGTAGGACATGGGTGGTTCGGTGACAACGGCCGTCGTCGTCAACGTCAGCGTATCACTTGCGCCAGGGTCGCTTTGCGATGTGGCTGTGATCGTCACCGCATCGCTGTCACCGTCAGCCGCTCCGGCCGGGATGTCTACCTCTACCACGACAGACACACTCGCGCCCGCCGCCAACGTCACGCTGCTGCTGCCAAGCGTCGTCGTCCACGCGCCGCCGGTCGCCGTCAGGTCAAAGGTGTCAACCACATTGCCCGTGTTGGTGATCTGGATGGTGTAAGTCACCGTTGTGCCCACCTCGCCGGAGGCCGCCATATCACCTGACAGGGTCACGCCAAAGCTCTGTGCCTCCACCGTCAGCGTTAGCGGTACCGTCACCAACGGCGTCACCGGGTCGTTGCTGTTGATGCAGAGCGTACCGGTGTAGGTGTCGCCCACCATTAACCCGGTGGTGTCAAACGTCACATTCACCTGCGTACTGCCACCGCTAGGCACCGTGCCCGTGATCGGGTCAACGCTGGCCCAGGTCAAATCTTGCGGCGCGCTGCAAGGCCCTGACGCCACCACCCCAAAAGCAACATTATCCACCCCTTCTGCTCCATCCCCGGACGACAGGGTAGAAAGAATGTTAATCCGTCCAATGGGGGTGTTCGAGTACACACCCCAAAACGCACCCACATTCGTCGCCGAAGCCGAGGTGGAGTCAATCAGAACATCATTCACGTCATAGATAGAGATGTTCACAGTAGCGCCATCGGTAGTGTAATGAACCATATCCATCCCGGTCGCATTCACGGGCGGGTCAAACAAGATCTCAAAGCTGTCCACAAAGGTATTGGCAACGATGTTTTTGCTTAACGCGCCGAAGACTCCAGCGCCAACCCCAGCGAGACCATTTGCATCACCACCGCCAGCGTCATTGAGTGGGTTATCCTGGAAACGAATACCGGGAAGGATTCCACCAGGCGTAAAGCAGGCGTTATTAGTGCTGGCGTCAAATGGGGCGGGGCATCCCAAAATGGCGCCACCAGCCCAAAGCCCATTTTCGAAATCTTCAATGGGTAAACCGGGATAGGCAGCATCAAAGGTTGGCCGGTCTCCATAATAGATGGCGCCGCCATGGCCGGCGTAGAGGGGCGGGAAGGAAATGACGGGATTTGTGGCCACAGTGGGTAAAGCTATGTCACCAGATGCAAATGCCGTTAACTCGCTCGCCCCAGTTTGTGTACCGGACGCTGCCAGGGGTTGAGGGAACACATATGCCAGCGCGCCAGGCGCTTCGTCAATCGTCCAGTCCAGGTCGCTATCGCCGCTGTTGCTGATCGTCAGTGGGTAGGAGACAACGGTGGTAACAGGCTGGCTGACAACGAATTCGGCCGGGTTAATAGCAATTTCGGGAGCTAAAACCGTTACCGTGGCCGAGTCACTGGCCTGGGCTAAAGCTGGCGTTGACGGCGTATACCGTACTGCCAACGGCGTCGGCAGACCGGATGTACCAAGATAATACTGAACACCTTCAGTACCTGTCTCGTTTTCGATACCGGCCGAGTGCGTGCCGCCATCCGATGGCGCGGCCTGGTAATGCACTTCAATGATGTTACTGTCTTCAAACAATTTGTACTGCTTGGTTACCAGGTTGCCACCACCAAAGTGAGGTATGTTGGTGAACTGCACAATCATGTATTGGTTCGGGGCAGATCCCAACGTTTGATAGTGAATCGTGCCACCGGCGCTAGGGTTCAGGTCTTCCCACCAACCAGCAATCGTGCCGTTAGGCCCGGTGGTCGCCGGCAGTGCGCCGCCAGTACAGCAGCCGTTGGGTTGACCAGGCAATACCGTCAGGAAGCCATTGGAGCTGATGTAGATGTCGGTGTAGTTAATGTCGTAATAGTTAAAGGTGAACCCAACAGGAATGGCGCCGCTGACCTGATCATCACTGAGGGTAACGGCCGTGCCCGTGCCAGAGATGTCCTCGAAGTTGTACGGCGCCGTATCGTCGTAGGTGTAACCGACGGGATTATAAGCTGTCCAGGTAGCCGTATTGACGGTGGTGGCGTTGAGGTCAACAGTTTCTGTCAGGAAAGCTGTGGCGCCAGGGGACAGCGCATAGTTGAACCCGGACAAAATGTTTCCCAGGTTACTGTCTACCAGATCATGCATGTTTAGCGTTACGCTACCGGTGTTTTCCACTGTGTAGCAGTAGGTAACGCTCGTCCCTATTGTAACCGTAATGGCGTCGGTAGCAGCGCAAATGGATGGGTCTGTACCGACCGTCTTAGTTAATTCAATGGTCGCGTTGACGCCAGTACTACAGTCCGGGTAAGTGAAGGAGCCGATATAGTTCCCCCAACGGCCGTTCGGATTCCCCGTGATCTTGCTATATTCCCCCAGGTACCAGAACGTCATGCCATCCGGGTCAATGGTCATGCCCGTGTAGTCGCCCCAACGGCGCGGCACACTGTCAAAAGCCAGGTAAGTGATTTCGCCCGCCTTCATCTCAACTTCTGCCTGGAGCTGACCGGCCGGGTCGCCGCTCTCCCGTCCTGTCACCCACACGGAGGGAAACATGCTGCTGCTGGACTTGGTGTAGCCCAGCGCCATATCATTACAATGGTTCACGGCCAGGTCAGGGAAGAAGCGATGATCCCCATTGGAGCTGTAGACGCCAGAGCCGGCCGGGCCGAGCGCGGCGTTCGCCAGGTCCACCTGCGCCCACAGGACACAGTTAACCGTGCCCGCGCCGGGATTACAGGAGTTGGTCGCCGTCGTCCAGCCGTACCCATTGCGGTACTCAAAGTCCAACGGCCGCCAATCATTCGCTTGAATGTTTGATCCCCCATTCTGCACGACCTGTACCGGCATACCGCCCGTACCTATCGCCAGGTCACCCTGATTTGTCAAGGTGACGGTATTCCACTCAAACAGGGTGTAATTCACGCCGTCATACGGTTCGGACATGAAGTAATGGGTATTGCCCCAATTCGGCCAGGTGCCGGTGCTGGCGCCATGCAGATTAATGGGCTGTGGCGTGTCGTAGGTGCCCGTTAGTCCCTGGACAATGGCGCTCACCGGTGTCCCCGCATAGAGGTTGCTCTTGTTGAAGGCATAAATGCGCCCTTCTACGTAGCTGCCGCCCAGGGTGAAGATGTTGCCGCCCATAAAAATGAAATTGTCGCCAACCCCGGCGTGCGGGTAATCCAGCCAGCCGCCGGCGCTGTTCGTCTGGAAGAAATATTCATTCCACGCTCCCAAAGGGTTTCCGGTTTGTGAAGCGAGCAGGCAGTAGCCACCGTTAGCGCTAAACGCGCCCTGGTCAAAGGCAATGATCCAGCGATCCGCTTCTTCATCGTATAAAACGTTCGGGTCATACAACCCGCTGGTACATGGCGATTGGCTGTACAGCGAACCTGCCGGTACCGGGCCAAAGACCGTATTGCCACTCTTGTCATACATGGCCACGGCCACATTGACTACAGCGATCATATGGTTGGGCCCAACCGCCAATTCAGGATCAGGGGGCACAGAGCCACCGCCGTTGTTGTAATCCATGCTGGCAAAGCTGACGCCAGCGGGCACAGGCGCGCTCAGACCGGGACCGCTTTGGGCAAGCTGCACCCCCTCTGTTTGTCCCATGCGCATAGCCGCTTCTTGCAAGGCGGCGACTTCAGCGGCGCTGAGGATACTTTCGTTTTCATCCAGGTCAATTTCACCGCGCAGCCAGCGATCATACATGCTGTCGCCGTGCGGCGCGTTTTGGTCAACAGTGGCAAAGTCTACGGTTGCCGCCGCCGCCGGCGGGTAAACAACACGTTGGCCGGTGGCGTCGGCGTCCCCTTCGCTGCTGCTGCTGCCACCAGGAGCGAGCGACCGCATGGCCTGTTGGCGCAGCGCAGTTTCTGCCGGAACCTGTACCGGTCTGGCTGCGAGCCAGATGCCCAGTGCCAATACAGAAGTGATCATAAAAATACGTATCATTTTTTTACCAAACATAACGTTCATCTATCTCCATCAAAACAAATCATTACGGGATGTAAAAATCTCTCCAGGGTTGTCGCTGTCGGTTTTGCCGCAATCTGCTGTGTGAATTTTCGATAACCGACAGCAAAGCGGTCAATCTGGTTAAGCGTGAAGGTCTTCTATAGGATTTACGATTAACGATTTGCGATTGGCCTGCCCCTGGTAAGCTATGAGAAAACCCCAAATCTTTCTCTTAATATCTATAGATCAGAACATCACCTCCTTGGGAAATGTGGATTATGGAATATGGAAGGAGTTTTCCAGGTATGTGGCATATTACGATGGGGAAAAAATTTGCGATGCGCTTTGCCAAATCGTGTTACCAGATGATGGTTGGGTTCACCACAGTAAGCAAGGCCATACACAGCATGTATATGATACTACGAAGTTGTCTTGCCTGTAAAGCAAAGAGCGCCGCTGATTTTACGCAGCGGCGCTCTTGCTGTTTGTGAAGAAGTTTAACTGCTATGGAGAAGTTGAACTTCTAACCCGTAGAGAGTTATGGCTTGATGATGAACGGCAGGTAGACGGAGTAAGAGGGAGGTACGACCACCGCTACCGTCACCGTCACCGTATCTTCAGCCATCGCCGACATACCCAGACCGGCATGTGACGCCGTCCACCGCGCGGTGGAGGTGGCATCGGCCGTGACGGTCTGTGGGTAGATGACCGACTCGCTTTCGCCGGGCATCAGGTCATAGATGAAGGTGTCAATGTGCCCGAAGACGGTGTCGGTGATGGTGTGGCTGGGCAGCATGACATTGCCGGTGTTGGTGACGGTGTAGCAGTAGTAGACGGCCGTGCCGGACGCCACTTCAAGCGTATCGGTCGTACCGCAAACACCCGCTTCCGTACCGACGGTGACGCTGAGGCCAATGGCGGCTACCGGCGCTTCCACGTGCATGACCACCGTTGCCGGCATGACAGCATTGTCGAAGGTGCCGTTGAAGTAGAGTTCGGCCGTATACGTGCCGGTTTGGGTGATGACAGTCGCGTCGAAGAGCAGGTTGACCAGAACAGTTTCACCCGCTTCTATCGTGCCCGCGTCTGGCGTTTCCACCAGCCAGGGCGCATCTACGCCGCCGCTGCCGCAGGCATACTGCCCCGGATAGAGGTAGCAGACAGCCAACGGCGTCGTCAGTGCAGAAGTCCCACGATAGTATTGCAGCCCAATCGTGCCGGTCTCGTTTTCGATACCGGCCGAATGTGTGCCGCCATCGGAAGGCGCGGCCTGGTAGTGAACTTCGATGTTGTTGCTGCCTTCAAACAGCTTGTACTGCAACGTGACCAGGTTGCCACCGCCAAAGTGTGGTACATCGGTGAACTGCACGACCATGTAACGGCGCGGCGCATCGCCCAGCGTCTGGTACTGGATCGTGCCACCGGCGCTGGGATTCAGGTCTTCCCACCAGCCGGCGATGACACCGTTGGGCGTGGTTGTACTGGGCAGAATACCACCGGTGCAGCAGCCATTGGGTGACCCAGAGAGTACTGTCAGGAAGCCGTTGGAGCTGATGTAGATGTCGCTGTACTCAGTCCCGTAGTAGTCGAAGGCGAACTGCACGGGCAAGGCAGCGCTAACCTGGTCATCTCCTAGCGTAACCGATGTCCCCGTCCCACTGATGTCCTCAAAGTCGTAGGAAATTAATCCATCTGGCTCTGTGGAGTCGGTGCAGGTGTAGCCAAAGGCATCGGCCGGGCAGGTTGTCGCCGGGCTGTAGAAGCGGCCCATTCCCGGATTCCCGGTCTCGACGTCGCTGAGGGCAAAGTCGAAAGCGATGGTCCCCATGTTGCTGATCGCCAGCGTTTCGGTGAGCATCGTCCCCAGGCCGATGGTTACTTCGTAGCTTGCGGGGGCATAGGCCAGTTCGCTGAAGATAGGCGTCAACGCGAAGTCGGTCGTCACCGTCACACCCTGGGTAACGACAACCGTAGCCATCTCGTCGAAGTATCCGGCGGCGGTGACTGTGATGTCGTAGGTGTCGGCGGGGAGCGAGAAGTAGTAGCTATCACCGGTGACAGAGACATCTACGCCGCCGCTGCCGGTGACGTGGATGTCGGCCACGAGCGGATCGCCGGTGAAGGCATCGGTGATGCTGCCGTCAATGAAGCCGCAGGTGGGGCAGTCCAGGTGCATGGTGAGCGGCATGACGGGCGGCGTGTTCTCGAAATCACCGCTGAAGCTGAGTTCGGCCGTGTACGTGCCGACTTGCAACAGCGAGGTGGCGTCGAAGACCAACTCGAAGGTCACGCTGCTGCCAGCGGGGACGGTGCCGCTGTTGGGCACAGGGTATGCCCATCCACCTGCGCCACCACCGCCGGTGGCAAAGGCAAGCGCATCCACTTCCGCGCCGCCGGGGAAGGCGCCAACCAGGGCGCTGGCGCCGGTGCTGGTGTCAATGACGCGCATTTCGCCGGAAGTGGTATAGGCAGCCCAGTAGAGGATGCCAGAGACTTGCTCGAAGTCCATGCCCTGTGCGTAGTTGGCATTGACGCCTAACGGCCCAACCACTGTACCCGCGCCGGTGGCCGGATTGATCTGGTAAAGGACGTCGCTCACAATGTCCACGCCATACATCTCGCCGTTGGCATTGATGGCGATGTCAATGATGCAAGTTCCTGCGCCAATGGAGCCAATTTGGGTGAGGACGGCATTGGTGGGGTTAATGGTGAACAGCGTTGAACTGGTGCCACAAACGGTAGAGACCACGTAGAGCGTGCCATCTACCGCGCCGGTCATCCCTGACCAACTGCCATTGCCAACGGCCGTGCCGATGATTGTCCGCGCGCCACTGGTTGTGTCAATGCTCACGAACTGGTTAGTGTCGTAATCAATGGCGTACAACTTGGAGAAGTCGCTGCCGACGAAGTCGCCGGCTGGATGGAACTGGGGCACGGAGGCCACATTCGTCCAGGCGCCAGGTACGTCGGCGTCGGGGAACATCACCAAGTTGAGACCAGGATATACGTCAAGCGCGTAAGCCATTTCGCCTAATGGCGCCATTGGATAAGCTTCGCCATTCGTCGCTTTGTCGGGAGCTTGCGGCGCGCGCGCCGTTGTCGGCGGCACAGCGCTGGTCGGCAGAGTTCCTTCAAAGCGCGGGATGGAGATTGTCACCGGGCGCAGTTGCAATGTCGGCCCGCCGTAGTTGCCAATGTTCACTGTGAAGTCGAAGGGAATGGTGCCGATGTTGGTGACGGTGATGGTGTTGCTGACCACGTCGCCCACAGACATGAACTCTTCGACAAACGCCGGGCTGTAGACCAACTCGCCATATTCGGGAACCAGAGCGAAGTCGGTTACGGTGGTGACGCCTTGCGTGACGGCAACGGTGGCCGAATCGGGGAAGTACCCATTGGCGCTAACGTCAATGGTGTAACTGCCGGGCTGTACGGCGATGTTGCTGTAGCTGTCGCCACTGAGGGTAACGTCGAACCCGCCGGGACCGGTGATGTGGATGCTGGCGCTGAGCGGGTCGCCGGTGCGGTCATCGGTGATCTCGCCTTCGAGGAAGCCACAGGTGGAACAGCCGAGGTGCATCGTCAGGGGCATGATGGGTGGTTCGTTGACGAAGGTCCCGCTGAAGCTCAGTTCGGCCGTGTAATCGCCGGTCTGGTAGAGCGAGGTGGCGTCGAAGACCACTGCAAAGGTGGCTGTGCTGTTGGCCGGGATTGTGCCGCTGTCGGGCACGGCCGAAGCCCACGCGCCGCTGCCGGCGCCAAAGTTGCCATAGCCGCGCACCATCCAGTTGCCGGCCAGGCCAAAGGAATCAATGGTGCCCCAAAGGCTGTCTGCCGGTAAGGTAGGGGGATTGCCTGGATTACCGGCGGTGTAAGCGCCGACCCAGGAACGACCCGCAGAGGGTGGAGTCTGGTCTATAGCTGCCGGGAACTCGCTCGGATCGGTACCGGCCGTGCGGTTGACAACGGCAATGAGCACATCGCCAGGGCCATTGAGGACAATGGGCGTGGTCACCGGGTAGACGGACCAGGTGGTATCATTGGTGGCCTGCACGGTGGCGTTGAGGATGCTGCCCAAGAAGTTCGCGCCGGTGCCGGGATTGCCATCGCCATCGGTATCTTCATAGACGTAGATGTCTACCAACTCGCCGACGTTGACGCCTACAGCCGCGCCAAAGAGAACTTGTACTTCGGTGAGGGTGAAGGGGAAGTCGCCGGCGGCGGGGGTGAAGCGGTTGAGCCAGATGAACTGTCCCCCGTTGGTGAGGCCAATGGCGTTTTCGCGCGTGCCATCATCCAGCACCAGGTTGACGTCAGCAGAGGGCGCCATGGGCTGGGATGCAGTAGCGGCTGCCTGGCCGGCGCTGTTGAGGTTGGGGTTGGGCGTAACGGCCGTTTCCCCGGCCAATGGCGTGACCGTCAGCGGGATCAGGCGTACCGGGCCGCCATAGTTACTGATGCTGGCCTGCCAATCAATGGGCAGTGGCCCGGTATTGGTGACGGTGACGGTGTTACTCACCACAGCGCCAATCTCCATCGTTTCTTCGATGAAGGCAGGGCTGTAGGTGAGGACGGAGCCATCGAGGACAAAATCAACGGTTGTCACCGTGTTGGTAAGGACAACGACGCTCGTGACGGTGGCCGAGACATAGTTGGTGGCGGCAGCGGTGACGTTGTAAGTGCCAACAGGCACGGTCATGTTATAGTCGCCGGCCGCGTTGGTGGAGACAGTGCGTTGATAGCCGCCGTCAACGGCCGTTACCGTTGCCCCTTGAATACCGAGAGCGGTCACGGCGCTGGAAACGTTGCCGTCCAACGTGCCGGTCACTGCGCCGGTACCGCACCAATCCACAGCCACTTGCAGCGCTTCCTCGCGCGCGGCCACAGTCATGGCCTCGAAGGGGAAGGCCCAGAAGGTGGTGCGGTAGACGCCGCTGTCTTTGTTAATGGCCGCGTTATTGCTGTTGTTGCCGACGAAGGCAACTTCGGCCGTGGCGTCTGGGTTCACCGGGTCAGAAAAGTCGGTGAAGGGGTACGTGAGGGGGTATGGACCCAAACCGCTAAAGACCACGCCTTGCCCCGTAACCGAGGTGTAGTCGCCATTGTCATTGGTCATGCTGGCGACGCCCAGGTAGGTTTGCATGAAAGAGGTCAAACCGCGATCATAATGGTAATCCTGGCTGCTGAGGAAGAGGCATTTGCCGCCATCCAGCCAGCTGCCCAACGCCGCTTCGCCAGCCGCGCCGGGGCCGGCTGCGCCGCCAAACTCGTCACCGGTGAACCAGATGACCATGCTGTAGGGCGCCAGGTTCGTAGCTGTTGGTTCGTTGTCGCTGTTGTTGGTGTCCCAGATGTCGTAGACGAGACCGAGATTGTCCAGGATGTCGGTGTAACGGCTGCGCACGTCTGGCCCATTGTCGTCATCGTCTACCAGGAGGATGGGTGGGATGTCGCGGGTGGTGAAACTGTAGACGGCCGACACGCTGCCCCCACCACAAGCGTTACTCGGGGTGACGCGCCAGTAATAGGTGGAGAGGGGATCGAGAACGGCCGTAGCCTGGTATGTTGTACTCTGCGTCGTTGCCGTGTAGATGATGTCATTAAAGGCGTTATCCGTCGCCACTTCCAGATAATAGCTGCCTGCTTGTGTAGCCCCTGCCCAATCAAACGTTGGGCTCAAGTCTACATTTGTTGCCCCGTCAGCAGGCGATGTCAGCGTCATGCTGCCGGGTAACTCGGTAAACAGGTTGGCATTAACGGTCGTCGTGACGGTATGTGTCAGAGCGATACCCACTATGTTAATCGCATACGCGCCAGGACTCGAAACCCCACTGTTGGTGAACGTTAAAGCGCTCGTTCCGGGGGGGATCACCGGGTTGACGCTAAAAGAAGCATCATAATTCGGCGGCTGCCCGGCAGCGCTTAGGGTCACAGCTTCAGTAAAGCCCGGTTCATTTTGGATCACGTCTACCATGTAGCTAAGAGCGGCCGGATAGCAAACATCCTGGGACGTAGGGGTAGCGGTCAACCGGTAAGGCGTATCTAATCGCATCGCCTCTTCCACCGCAGCCAGGGCATCAATTGTGCCGAACCCCCAATCGTTATTAGGGCCAGTGGTGTAATCACCACCACAATTTGATCCTGTCACGCCGGTTAGTGGTACAGCGGTTTGCCGGATGACTTCATAAGTCTCTTCAACCATGCCTTCAAAGCCGGGTGCAGCTTGCCACATCAGAGCGATCAAAGCCGCTGTATGTGGGCCAGACATGGAAGTACCACTCCACCCACCCTGATAACCGCCTCCGGGAACAGAGGAACGAATATTCTCGCCGGGGGCCATGATGTCGGGGAAATATTGTCCTGGATAGAGCGCAGATGGACCACGGCTGGAGAAGCCGGTTAGCGTGCCCGGCAAAACACCGCCGGCATGACTAACTGAGCCGGTCGTCAGCACCTGAACATAATCGCCCGGTGAACGCAGCGTGCTACAAGATGAACCTTCGTTGCCGGCGGAAACCTCGACAACAATACCGGCCGCTTGCAACGCATTTACCTCATCTTCGAACTGAGGCGCGTTGCCGCCAGAATAGCCCCAAGAGTTATTAATGGCGTGCGGCGCCAGATCAGGGCGCGGATTGCTGCCGGCGAGGTTCCATGGGGCCAGGTCCCACTCAAAACAAGTGCTAAAAGTGAGATCGGAGCCGGAGCCGGAATCCGTCATGTTTTTGCAATGAATGGTCTGGGCGCCGGGCGCTACGCCAATCTGATTTGTCCCGCCATCATCGCCAACCATCGTGCCGGTGGTGTGAGTGCCATGCCCATGCCCATCTCCAGGTACGGCCGGGTAAGCGCCGGTGGCGTCCCACCAGTTGTAATTATGATTGGCAGTGGATCCATTCCAACCGCGATATTGGTTGATGATCGCCGGGTGGTTCCACATCAGACCTGTATCGTTGCCAGCCAACACCATCCCCTCACCATGAAAGCCCAAAGTCCAAACCTGTGGCGACTTGATAAAAGAGATATTTGGCTCAATTGCAGTGACATGCTCCGGGGGGTTGGAGTTGATGATTGGCTCATCAAGTTGGAATTGCCGGTTGGGGGTGATCTTTGCAACATCAGGGCGCGCTGCCAGGCTTAATACCAGAGCCTCGCTGCCCGCGTAGACATAGATTTTATTAGCAATATAAAAAGGGCGATAATTGATGCTTTGAGCATCTAATTCAGACCGCAATGTTTGTTGCGAACTGTCTGCTGTAGCCCGTAAGGTTTCATATACGAATTGACCTTTTTCCAGTTTTGTTTTCAAGTCATTAGCTGGGGAAAGGTCAGCCTTAGCGGTCATCCAGATAAAAAATCCTGTTTCGCCTCCTGACGCAATTTCTTCAAGGACAAGTGGGTCAATTTTAGCGAGTGAGTCGGCACGGTCAGGGGTGTTCTTAACAAAGTCAGTGGCGGCCATAATCTGGGATCGGGTGATGAACAGGGTCATCAACGCTATACCCAAAACAATGGGAAGATATTTCCATGTATTTTTCATTTTGGCATTCCTAATGTGTAAATGACGTTTTCGTCTTTGCGTGTGTAGAGCAATTTGACCAATTGCCCTACATGATGACTTTTTTACGATTAGCCATATGAGGAGTCAAGAGGATGATATACTGTCAACGGGCATAGTCTGACATTTTTCTCAGAGGTGGCACGGTCAGAGACCGGCCACAGCGAGTATAGAATGAGGGAGATTGAAGCTGTCATTGATCGGTTCGTTGTTGGCCTGGTGCAGTGTACCCTTTGACTCCGGTTGAAATTAGTCATTTGTTGCGTTTTTTTGTGGGTATACTCTTTTGTTTGGCTTTTTCCTTTTCCCTGTCTGGCAATAAGGATTGAGTACAGAGACTATTGTGAATTAATTGAGTTGTAAGGTTTATGCTTGATAAGCGAGGGTTTCTCTGAATTGATTGTTCCAAAACGTAGTGATTCCCCCTCGCGGCGAATGCGCAGATATTCGTTGGCATCAATGCAAACGGTGTTGCCTTTACACCAGATCGCTGCGCAAGCATATTTTTGGGCTGCTGTTCGTAACAACTCTGTGTTCATGATAGGCTACTTGTGTTGTTTAACACGCCACTTATAATTTTCTCATTGTTGTGGGAATTTGCCAACACGTTGGTAAAAAACCCTGACAGGTCTTCTGCGACATGCCAGGGTTCATACGCTAACCGGCGCTGCTGACCAGGGTGTCTAACCCAGAGCCGGGGCCTTCGCCGATGACATTTTCGACTTGCGCCCAACTGAGGACGCCTTGTTTTAACAGTTCGGCCGCTTTTTGTAGCACATCTTCCTCAAAATCGCCGCCAAAAAAGAGCATCAGACCGTCTTGTAAATCGGCCGTACTCATGCTGGCAATATCTTCTTCCGTGTACATCAGTTTTGCTCCTCGTGAAAACGATTGTTTGCGCGAATTGTAAATCATTTTGGGTTTTGCTTCTAGCCAGCTAAGCGCTTTAAGGACTGCGTACCAGCGCCAGAAAAGCGGCCGTTTCCAGATGACGAGTCTGGCCGGAATCGGCGTCTACCATCAGCGCGGAAACGTCTACCGCTTCAAAAGCTGAGCCGGGGACCTGGCGCAGTTCGCGCAGTATGTCGTTGTTCCAGCGTTCGTCGGGAACGCCGGAAATGTACCAGTCGGAGCCGTTATCGGCCAGGATGAGGCCGTAGGTTTTGAAGGCTTGCAGAATTACCTGGACTTCTGGCGCGAAGCCGCTGATATCGTAGCCGGTTTTGAGGCGGAAGCGCTGCCCCATCGGCGGGTAGGTTGGGTCGGTGATGTCGGAGGCGTAATGGCGCGCAGGCCAGACATAGGCGCGTTGTGTCTGGCTGGCCGTGAAGCGAATGGCGTGGGTGATGCTCCCGCTGGCGACTTCATCGTAGCGTATCAGGCCGGGTAGGATGGGCAAACCGGCGGCGTCGGCCGATGTCCAACCGGCCGGGCGCAGGGCGTTGCTGTTGAGATCAAAGATGGCGCCAGACCCTGCTTCCCAACTATCATCAGCTTGCGGCCAGGCGTCATACAGCTCATAAAGAAGGCAATCGTCCTGGTCGAGTACCAATACATGCCGGTCGCCATCGCTGTCGGGGCCGCCTTCGATGAGGGCGTCGGGGGGGATGGGGTAAGGGCCGGGATCGCTTTCGTCGTCGTAAAGAAATGTGACGTTGACGGGGGGCTGGCTGCCGGGCACGATGACGTAAGGGATGCCGATGGGGCTGTTGGAGCCAGGGGGCCAGACGCCGGCGCCAAAATCAGGGTGCAGGGTGTCGTTGGCGCCGATGCTGGCAATGTAGTCGGCGGAGCGGGCGTGGATGGGCAGGTTGTCTACGCGGGCGTTCCAGATGTTGTCGGCGGGGAAGAGGGAGCAGGGCAGGGTAGCGCTGGCTGTGGCGTTGGGCGCGGCGACGGCCGTTGGGGGAGCGCTGCCCCGGTAAATTTGGCAGGTGGTGAGGGCGAGAACGGCCGTTACCAGCAGCCATACGCTGTAAAAAGGACGTTTGAGCATGAGTTACCTCCGAATATTGACGTGTTAACAGGCATTATGATATGTTCCCGCTTGATTGGCAATTGGCAATTGGTGAGCCTCCTCAGAAATAGCGGTGATTAGGGGATTAAGGGATGTGGGAAAAATCCACCAAATCTCCTGCGGTTTTTTCAGGGCGCTCATTGGTAATTGAGAATCGGTTTACGATTCACGACTGACGGTTAACGGATTTGTATGGAAATTCGCGCGATCTCGCAAGCAGATCTGGCAAATTGGGCTGAATTGATGGCGGTCTCATTTGATCGCGCGCCGGAAACGATGATGCAGTTATGGCCCTGGCTGCAACAGAGGGATGGGCTGTTGGCCTGGGGCGCGTGGGATGGCGAACGGTTGGCGGCGCAGTATAGCTGCCGACTCACCCGTTTGCTGCTGCCCGGTGTGGCGGAAGCGGCGCGTGTGGGTCTGAGTATCAACATGGCCGTCCATCCTGATTATCGGGGACAAGGGCTGATTAAGCAGGTGTCGCGGCCGGTGTATGCGGCGCTGGCGGCGTTGGGCGGTGTGGCCGGGGTCGGCTTTTCGAATGCAGCCGGGGTGCAGGTGGATCGACGCAGCAAGGGGTATGGGTATGAGGTGGTGGGGCAGATGGCGTCGCATCTGGTTTTGCTGCCGCGCGCGCCAGGCGATGCGCCGCTGATGTTGACAACTGATTGGCCGAGTCAGCCGTGGGCGTTTGCGGCGTGGGCCGATGAGCAGGTATGTTTTCGCGCAACGGAAGCAGACGCACGCCACCGTTTTGCGCAGCATCCGTTTCGCCGTTACCGCTTTGGCGTGTGGCTGGCGGGGCAGGAGGTATGTGGCCTGGTGGTGTATCGGTTGGTGGGACGGCGTGGGGCGTCGCTGTTGGCCGCGTATGGGGCGGAAGTGGAGGAACTGCTGCGGCGATGGGGCACGGCCGTTTACCAGACCGGGGTCCGCTACATTCACTGCCTGACCACACCCACGGCGGCGCTGCTGCCCCATTTACGCGGGCTTGGCCTGTATGCGCCTCTGCCGTGGACGCGCTCTCCATATTTTTTGACGGTGAAATGTCTGGATGAGGGATTACGGCCGTTGCTCACTGATTTTCGCCGCTGGGATTGTATGGGGGGCGACATTTTATGATGAAAATAGGGCGAAGTTTCCTGATTTCGCTGTAAAAGCATTTGCCAGGCCAAGCGCCAGCAACCCGAATACAGCCACCGCGGCTACGAACGAAAACAGCGTAACTAGACTGACACTAACCAGAACACATAACTCGATGCCTGTTGTTCTTGACAAATCAGGCCATTGCCCTTTGGGCGAGCGGGGCAGGGCTTGCCACTGGTAGACTACACTGCGGATGCCGAAGCCACTCCATAGGCTTAGGGTTAGAAACCAACCGGCCAGCGGCGCCGACAAGTCATTGGATGGCCTGTCTAGAGATGTGCCAACTATGGCTAAGATCGGCGCCATCAGCCAGACGACGAAGAAGTGTAGAGTTGGATCACGCAATACTTCTCTCAATTTCTCAAACCTTCAACCAGTCTGATGCGCTTCATCGCCACCAAGTTTGTTGAGCAAGACGACCGTTTCCTTCCAAATCATTGTCCAATTCCAACAACTATGCTGTAACGGTAAGCTTTACGCCTAAACCGTGCAGGACTTTGAGAATTGTGTCATAGCGAGGTTTTGCTCCAGGAGCAAGAGCCTTGTATAAGCTCTCACGCCCCAGTCCCGTGCTTTGGGCGATAGCGCTCATGCCTCGCGCTTTGGCAACATCAGCAATAGCGGCTAGTAGTTCGACCGACAAGTTTTGACGGGTTATGTTTTGTGAAAAATCCGTCAAAACAACATTGTTGCACTACTAGAAAGACATCCGGGTTTTCGTCCTCAAGCGCAGCGGTTAGATATTCCGCTATCATTTCCTCGCTGTCTAGATAGTCAGCGGCGTCAAACTTTGCAAACGTACTCATACCAGTTATTCCTCCACTGTCTTGGCTAAAGCTTTTGCCTTTGACATCTTTCAACTGGGCAAGCCATTTGTCAAACTCATCAGAGCGGAGAACAGTGTACATAACTGGCATTGTATCCAAACGGATACAAATTAACAAGACGAAAATCTACTCTGTAAATCAAATTGCTGTGTGAAGATGATATGTTTGCGCCGCTCCTAACGCCACGTTCAGGTACGCGGGCACGGCCATCAGGTGCAAACGTTGTCAGGTCTCTGCCATCCAAACCGGCCGGTTTCCCCACCAACCTTTACGAATCATCATCACCTATCCAACTGTCGTAGCCGTCTTCAAGCATGTGGTAACGGCCGTGCGCCCAATCATAGAAACTCTGCCACGTGGTCAGAACCGTGTCGGTCCCTTCAACGTTCACCTTAACGCCCACTTCTACAAGGCGACGTATCTCTCGCAGCGCACTGACCAGGCTCCCCCAGCGAGTAGGACGTCGTCCAAGGACTCCTCTGTCTTCCGTTTCCTCATACAACGCATCCAATTCCTCGAGCCTTTTAATCGTAAGGGTGTGTTCTTTGATGGGAATAAGCATGTTGATGCCGCTTTCGTTGAGCGCCAGTGAAAAGGTCTCATTACTTTCGAACAGCCTGGCGATAAATGCTTCCTTGAAACCAAACCAGGGCGTCGGCCAGCCATGAGACTTAGCCCAGCCTTTTAGCTCTTTGAGGTCGGGTAACTGGATTTGCGTTCTACCTTGATGATGCAGCCGGCGCACTTCTAAAAAATCGGGGTCATCTGGGAGGACTCGTTGCTTTGCCCAAGCGGGGATATTCTGGCTCATTTCAATTGTTTCCATCTCTTCCAACCTTCTGACCATAGACCTCGGTCAGCTTGAAAAACAGAAAAAAACGAAGCCCAATTCTTGGACGATTTGACGCTCCTAACACCACGTTCAGGTGCGCGGGCACGGCCGTTCCAAAATCTTTGCCAATCACCAAATAGCCAGCCGTCCGCGGCTTCGCGCCAGCATCGGCTGCCCGACGCTGTATCTCTATCGGCAATGCCTCATACCCTTTCCAGAACTGTGATGTTGTGATGGATTTCATCCCGGCACGATTTGTCCTCTGTTGTTTACAGCCATGGGTTTGGTTTTGCCAGCCGTATGTCCGGCCAAAGCCTCATCCGCTAACTTTTCCAGCAAGTACTGTCCTGCATTTGTGTCTAGAAGAGTGTCCCAACGCTCGTTGTCAGCTTCGATTTCAGCAAGTTCTTTTTCTTGTATAAGCGCTTCGCTCAGAATTTGCGCCTCTAAAAACCGTGCAAACTCCACCAATTGCTCTGCCCGATTCGGGGGCAGGGAGCGCACAATTTGATTTAAGGTTTGCTCATATTCCTGATTTGCAATCGTATTCATCAGATCACCTTTTCTTACTTATGTTCACCATTCTGCCTGCATACGGTCTCTGAGTTAGTGTAGCAGAAAACATGATTGGTCTGCACCATTTCAATATCGCGTAAATCTTCTGTCGTTGGGCTGCCAACGGCCGTTTCCCACCCCTTTCATGCGCCGGCTTCATCGGCTAGTTAGACGGCCGTTCTTACCCAACCCCTGGTGATACTGTGCATCATTGGACATTATTTGGAATAAAGTTACACAGAGTTACACCGAGAATACTCTGTGAATCTCTATATCCCTGTTTTGCTTATTTCCGCTAATGTCTATTGGATATGAACAGCGTTTTCCAGTGTTTCATTAATCCAATGATTCAGACTTTTCTTGGCTAATCTGGCTTGAATGGAAATTTGGCGATGCAAATTGGGGTCAATTCGCAGGCTGAATTTACCGGAAAAAGGTCTCTCAGGTTCTTCGTTTCTCGCAGCGCAAAAGTCGAGATAGTCTTCAATTGAATCCTTGAATGTATGACGTAACTCCTCAACCGATTTACCTTGAAAAGTAATCACATCACGCAGATTGATAACTTCACCGTGAAAAATATCCGCTTCATCATCAAACTCGACTGCCGCGATATATCCCCGATATTCCATCATGGTGTCACTCCTGCTTCTTGCAAGAACCGGCGCACTGACTTTACAGCACCCTTACCAGTTTCTTTTTGCGGGTGGGGACGGTGGAATACAGCCCGAACGCCATGCAAAGCAACGCGAACTCTCGAACCACTGCCTTCAGAAACCTCGGCGCCCAAGACTGGAAACAATGCCTCAATATCCTTCCAGGCGATATTAGCCCGCACCGGTTCTTCAAAAATAGCTTCTAAAGTCTTTTGCTGTTTTCGATTCACGTCACAATAGTATCAATAAGTGACACCGCTTTCAAGATATGTTTGTCACTGGAAGGTGTTTTGGCTCCTAACGCCAGGTTTAGGCGCGCTGGCACGGCCGTTCAAAACATCTGCCAATCACCAAACAGCCAGCCGTCCGCGGCATCGCGCCAGCGTCACCTGGATGGGTTGTCAGGACTCTTTACCTTTCTGAGCAACAATTCCCAACGCCTTTGCCCGAAGCGACTGCCTATGACCTGGCCGGAAACTATAAAGCCGGTTCGGACATCGCGGCTTGTTTCAAAACATCAGTCGCCCACTGATTGATGCTCTGACTGTTGATTTCTGCGGCCGTCGCAACTGCCATATGGATTTCTGGCGGAATCCGCAGCGTCAATTTGCCTGAATATGACCGCTGTGGTGACTGCCCGATTTTTTCACACACTTCAAGGTAATGATGTACAGCGTCATGAAACGCCGCTTCCAATTCCTCGACGGTGCTGCCATGAAAGCCGACAATGTCTCGAATCCCAACAATATGTCCAACGAAGATTTTGTCTATCGGATCGTATTCGACTTTTGCAGAATAGTTTTGGTAAGTCATTTCGTTCATGGGGTAATACCTGCCCTGTGCAAGAATTCGCGCACATCTTTTACTCGGTAACGCAACGCTTCTTTTCCAGGATGGGGCCGATGAAAATCGGCGCGTTGTCCATTCAAAATGAAGGTAACCCGTGAACCACTTCCCTCAATAACCTGGCATTCCAGAGCCACGAGCAAGGATTCGATGCTGCGCCACTCTATGTTACCGTTAATTGGGTCGGTAAAGATTGCGGAAAGTGTTTTGCGCTGCTTTGTATTCATCTCGATTATGATAGCAGATTATGCCGTCACTTTCCAGCGTTGCCACCACCCCTAATGCCCGGTTCAGGTACGCGGGCACGGCCGTCCAAAACATCTGCCAATCACCAAATAGTAAGCCGTCCGCGGCTTCGCGCCAGCATCGGCTGGATGGGTTGTCAGGACTTTTTTCTTTCTGAGCAACAATTTCCACCGCCTTTGCCCAACGTGACTGCTAATGGCTTTGCCAGTTTCAGTGACGAGTGCTTGCTTTTTACGTTTGTACCGCATCGGCAAACTTCTCTGCTGCCCATTGATTAATGCTTTTACCACTGACCTCTGCCGCCACCGCCACCGCAGCATGAATTTCCGGTGGTACGCGCAGCATCAATTTACCGGAATAAGGTTTCTGTGGTGAACGGTTTAATTTGGCGCAAGTCTCCAAATAATCGTCAACCGCTTCCTCGAAAGCAGCGCGTAGTTCTGAAACAGACTCGCCGTGAAAGCCAACGACGTCCTTTATACCGGCGATATGTCCAACAAAGCATTGATCTTCATGGCTGTATTCAATTTGAGCTGCATAACCTTTATGTGTCATCGTATTCATGGCTGGATTCCTGCTTGCTCCAAGAAACGGCGTGCATCCCGAACCTGATATGGTTTTGCTTCCTTCTGAGGATGTGGACGATGAAATGTGGCGACGACGCCATTTAACTCAAAGCGCACTCGTGACCCTCGACCCTCAATAGGATTGGCGCCAGCGGCGAGGAAAAGTGCTTCGATGTCATTCCAATCTAAAGATGTTGGAACCGGCTTGTTGAAGATAGCCTCAAGGGTCTTTTGATGCCGTTTGTCCATGGTAACAATGATAGCGAAATGTGCTATCTTCAACAAGAGGGAAGCAGAAAATCAACCTATCGATTGCAACTGTGTCATATGTGCCTGCCCTAACGCGCACCTTACGGTGCGCTCGCACGGCCGTTCAAAACATCTGCCAATCACCAAATAGCCAGCCGTCCGAGGCATCGCGCCGGCGTCACCTTGATGGCAAGTTAGGCAGGATGCCTGACCAACGCCTTTGCCGACTTACTGAACCAAAGCTTTCGTCTGATGCTTTGTAACCGTACAGATGTAGACACAGAGATATAAGACATCTGAATACCATCTCTACGCCCATATAATTTGCAGAAATCTTATGGTAAAATCTCCAATGCATAAACTTCCAACTCATTTAACCCGCCGCCCCATCCATAATAGTCATGGACATAAAATCGGACGTGTCGTCCCGATATGGGATTTAACAGGTTGACTTCTTGGAAAGTTGGAGACAGAGAAAAAGGCATTTCACTTTCAATAACGACCATTTCCTCTCCCTTAAATTTTCCTGTGCTTGATATTGCAATGTGGAAATTTTTCGTTGCTCTATCGGCACAATTACCGTTATGAGTGTTTAAATATCTAAACTTTGCTATTTGGTATTCATGACCCAGGTCGATCTCAACCCACCCACTAGTTTTGTCTGGAAGTAGCCAGTACGAATTCCCACTTTGAACACCATTGTCGCAGTGAAGTTCAACAGTTTTGCGATCAACTATTGCTTGTGATGAAAACGAATACCCATCTCTATACTGCCAGAAAGCAGATGAGGTTGTTTGTTTACCTGATGCAACCTCTACTAATCTGGTTTTGGGGATCATTGGTGATGGTCCAATAGGGTTAAACGGGATCAACCAGTTCAGGACAGCTATAATCAAGGCCAACAATCCTACTAAAATCCCAAAACTCTCCAAGTGTTTTTCTCTATCCATAATCGAAACAACAAAACAAAAGAGTGCTTCTGTCGCTCATAACGCCACTGTAAGTTGCGCTGGCACGGCCGTCCAAAGTTTCAACCGAAGCAAAAACGCAAACCTACCCAGGGCTCGCGCCAGCGTCACCGGCACGGAATGTTAGGACTCTTTTTCTCGCTTAAGTAGCATCAATTATCTCGATGAGGCTAATCTTCACTCGCGTTGTCGTGAACGATAAACTGTTTGGCAATAGTCGGAACACTACTCTCGGCAATATCAAGCTCAAAAGAGCATACTCGTTTCCATTTTTGATGGTTGTTGACTTTTGCCTGTAATTCCATCGCATACTTACCAGCTTCAAAAACTCTACCACTTGGGTTTCGTTGAAAATCACATATTAATAATATGGCATCTCGACCGCTTAATGGAAATTGTGTTGCAAAGGTACGCCCTTCATCTTTACCAATCTTATTAACAGTCGCAACAAAACTGAGAGGTTTTGGAGATTCTTCGTCAAGGAATACTACCCTTAAATTCTGGACAAATATAGGGAGTGGTCCACTATTGTAGAATACGAATGGCAAGTGCATTACCATTTTCCCATCCGACGAGCTATAGGCTGCATAACTTCTCGGTTTTCCAACAATCAGTTTTCCTCTTCTCCAATTCATCCACCAAAAGGAGAAAACAGTGAAAAGCAAAGCCAAGATGCTTATTGATAATGCTGGTATATTCATAGAATCTCTTTTCAGAACTCAGTAATTCAACAGTCTTGACTAAACTTGCTAAACGCTCGTCTGTCCTAACTATTCATTCGACATAGGATATTATGTCGAGCATCGGCTGCCTGATAGTACGCCGGAAATCGTCTGGATATCCCCCGCAGGCAGATAGATCATCCAGAAAATTTTCGGCGTGTTTCCCTTCATCTTCCCTGAAAACAGGCTCTTTGCATAGAACATTCTTTCTGTATCATACCCGCATGGTTGCCGCGTGCGACTCATCAATCGCTCATCTTCGCTAACGATACACGACATCACAACCCCTTGTCAAGGAGTTCCGCTGACCACTGCGCGCGCCCGCCTCAAGTCAGTATGCCCTGCGCACCGAAGAAGCGTACTATTCGTAATCCGTTGTCCGTTGTCCGTTATCCGTTATCCGTTGTCCGTTATCCGTTATCCGTTGTCCGTTGTCCGTTGTCCGTTATCCGTTGTCCGTTGTCCGTTGTCCGTTATCCGTTATCCGATGGCATTTTCCAGAGGCAGCGCCCTACAGATTACCGTTTACGGATTACCGCTTACGGCTTACGGATTACGGCTTACGGATTACGGCTTACCGCTTACCACTCCCTATATGTTCATTGCGTTAACGGCTTGCAGCGCGTAGACTTGCGCCGATGAACACGGCCGTTACCACACACCACCTCACCAAAATCTACGCCAAACAAGAAGGCTGGCGGCTGACGCGGCCGACGCCGCTCACGGCCGTTACCGACGTCACCCTCACCATCCCCACCGGCGAACTGTTTGGCCTGCTTGGCCCCAACGGCGCGGGCAAAACGACCCTGGTGAAGATGCTCTGCACACTCATCGCCCCCAGCAGCGGCGTGGCGACCATTGCCGGGCACGATTTACGCCAGGCGGGGGCCATTCGCGCCGCCGTCGGCCTGGTCGTCTCCGACGAACGCAGCTTTTATTGGCGGTTGTCGGCGCGGCGCAACCTGGAATTTTTCGCGGCGATGTATGGGCTGCACGGCCGTTTCGCCCAGGCGCGCGTCAACCAGGTCTTAAGCGACGTGGACCTGCGCGACGTGGCCGAACGCCGCTTCGGTAATTTTTCCAGCGGCATGAGGCAGCGGTTAGCCATTGCGCGCGCCCTGCTGCACCGGCCGCGCATCCTCTTCCTCGACGAACCGAGCCGCAGCCTCGACCCAACAGCCACCGCCCGCCTGCACGCCCTCATCCGGCGGCTGATGGCGCAGCGCGAGATGACCATCTTCCTCATCACCCATGATCTGGCCGAAGCGGAGGCGCTGTGTGACCGCGTGGCGCTGCTGCACCAGGGGCGCGTGCAGGCCGTGGGGCGGCCGGCCGATTTGCGGCGACAGTTACGGCCGCAGCGCCTCTATCAGGTGCAGTTAGGCGCGCCGCTGGCCGACGTGGCCCCCCTGCAAGCCCTTTGCCCCAATTTGACCGGCCACGCCCGGCAGGTGACGTTTCGCGCCGGAGAGGAAGATGGGGTGTTAACGGCCGTGCTGCACCACCTGCACGCCCGGCACATCCCCATCCACAGCATCGAAGCCGCCCCGCCCAGCCTGGAAGAAGTGTTCGCCCACTACACCCAAGATGAGGGATAAATGATGGAGAACGAAGCGCGCCCGCTCGTCTTGTCACCGTATCGCCTGCTCTGGTCATTCCTGGCGCGCGACTTTTACACGGAAATCAGCTACCGGCTTGGCTTCCTCGTCAGCATGGGCGGCATTTTCCTGCGCGCCTTCATTTTTTACTTCCTGGCGCAGTTAGTCAACGACAGCGCCGCCCCCCTGCTCACCGCCTACAACGGCGACTATTTCGCCTTCATCCTCATCGGCATCGCCTTTGGCAGCTACTTTGGTACCGGCCTCACCGGCTTTGCCCAGGCGCTGCGCCAGGCGCAAACCACCGGCACGCTGGAAGCCCTCATGATGACGCCGACCCCCGTCTCCCTGATCATCGTCGGCTCGGCCGCCTGGAGCTACACCTACACCACCTTGCGCGTCTTTGTTTACCTGCTCATCGGCGTGCTCTTTTTGGGCCTCAACCTCAGCCAGGCCAACTATCTGGCGGCGCTCGTCGTGTTGATTTTGTCCATCATCGCCTTTGCCAGCATCGGCATTATGACCGCCAGCGTGATCATGGTCATCAAGCGCGGCGACCCGCTGACGGCGCTGTTTGGCAATCTGGCAAACCTGGTGGGCGGCGTGTACTATCCCATCGAGATTTTGCCGGACTGGCTGCAATGGCTGGCGCGGCTGCTGCCCATCACCTACGCGCTGGAAGCGATGCGCCTGGCGCTGCTCAATGGGGCCGGATGGGCAGAATTGGCCCCCCATTTGCTGGCGTTGGCGCTGTTTTGCCTGGTTCTCTTCCCCATCTCGCTGCTCGTTTTCCGCTTTGCCGTGGAACGCGCCCGCGCCGATGGGTCACTGGCGCAATATTAGTGCCTTTCCAGTGACATGCTTACATGATGTATAAGAATTTTTAATACAAAGAGACAAAGAAACAAAGACACAAAGGGTTTTCTTTTTCTTTGTCTCTTTCTATCTTTGTGTCTTTGTGTCTTTGTATTAAATTCTTCGTATTAAATTCTTTAGATAATGCCTGATAAATCGAGATGCTTATGACGAATTCACTGAACTGGCGTGAATGGGAACCCCGCTTTGTGCAATTTTTGCAGGCGCAAACGGCCGTTGATGGCGCGCATGATCTGGCGCACGTGCGGCGGGTGGTGGGCAATGCGCTGTCATTGGCGGAGCAAGAGGGGGCGGCGTTAGCGGTGGTGTTCCCGGCGGCGTGGCTGCATGATTGCGTGGTGGTGGCGAAGGATTCACCGCAGCGGTCGCAGGCGTCACGATTAGCGGCGGAGACGGCCGTTTCCTTCCTACAACAAATCGCTTATCCTCCCGAACACCTGGACGCCATCGCCCATGCCATTGCCGCGCACAGCTTCTCGGCGCAAATCCCGGCGCAAACGGTAGCAGCGAAAGTGGTGCAAGACGCGGATCGCCTGGATGCGTTGGGCGCGGTGGGCATTGCGCGCGCGTTTCTGGTGGGAGGGGTGATGGGACGGCCGTTGTACCATGAGCCTGACCCGTTCTGCCAGGAGCGGACGCCAGACGATGGGGTGGCGACGCTGGACCATTTCTACACCAAGCTCCTGCGCCTGCCAGCTACCATGCAAACGGCCGCCGGTAAGCACGAAGCAGAGAAACGCGCCGCCTTTATGCGCCTCTTCCTGGCACAGTTGGCAGAGGAGACAACACGCGCTTGCGGCGCACCACGAATGAATGAAAATTTGTAGCGCGATTTTCCAAAGGGTGTGTTTCATTTCGGTTAGAAACTGGCCGGGATCGCCCGGTCGTAAACGACCGGGCTAGTCAACAATGCCCGGTGAACCGGGCTGAACTAGGCGCGACCATCCAAGCCGGATTTATCCGGCGTCGTTTGTAGCCCGATGATTTATCATCGGGCGGGTCAGGTACACACCAACTCATTTGAAACACACCCTTTTCCAAATCGCGTATCGAACTGGAAGTTCGATTTACAGAGCGTAAAGAGTGATGAACAGTTGTCTCTATTCATTTGTTTTCCTCCCCTCCTTCTTCCTCTCCGTGTAACTCCGTGTCTTCTCCGCGTAACTCCGTGTCACTAAACGGATTGCTGCTATTGGCGCAACGTAGTACGCACAATGACGCGCTTGGCGGCGGCGGCGGCCAGGTCCGTGGGGTTGGGACGGCCGTCGCCATCCAGCGCCACGTAGCAGTAATCGGCCATTTTCGGCTGGCGATCCATGTACACCGTCAGGTAATGGGCCACGTCTGCGTCATCGGTAAACAGTTCGACGGTGGCCGGGACGTCACGGCCGCGCAGCCGCAGCGTCACCGGAGGGTTGTCGCGCAAATTGCGCCACCAGGCGCGGTGGCGAAAACTGGTCGTCAGCAGCACAGTCTCTTCCTCATACACATAACTGATCGGCGTCGCATACGTCTGGCCGCTTTTACGCCCGGTATAGATGATGAGCATGATGCCGTGGCTGATCAACCCGTGCAGCGGCGAACGTAAAATCAGGTTGACAAAACGGTTATACCACATGCGATTATGGCCCTCGATTGCCCGCAGACCTGATAGGTTTCAAAAACTTGTCAGGTCTGCGGCATTATGAACTTCCAGCCCGGCGCAACGGCCGCTGCCCTCGAAAAGCAGCCGCTCCTGCCCACCGGAAATATCCGCGAGTTGGACGTGGAGAACGGCCGTTAACGACTCCGCCACCCGTTTCCCCATCTCCATTGTGTCTGGCCCTTTCAGCAGGCCAAAATCACTTTGCGCCCCCCGCTGCGCCACAATCTGCAACTGATGTCGCTTGTCGCGCAGCGCCCACTGCACCTGTTCATCGGTGACGGTGAGGCTGGCGGTGGTCGCGCCGGTGTAAGTGGCAAAGCGGTACAACTGCCCCTCATGCCACAATCCCACAGTGAAACCACGAAACGAACTGCGTCGCCAGGGAATGACGGCAATGGAGCCGGTGAGGCTGGTTCCCGGCGTCTCGAAATGATTGCTTTGCAGCCAGACCCACGCCGACGGGAACGACTGCCCCCAATCCTTCTCCATGTAGCCGCGCCCGCCGCTAAAGTCAATCCTTTCCCCATCAACGATCAGCGCCCCGCTGATGGCATGATCCAGGCTCAGCACGCCATGATAACATTCCATGGTCGGAACCCAGGCGTACCAGCCCATGACACCGGGCGCTTGCCAGGAAACGGGCCACGGGGTTGTGCCGTGAAACTGTAGTTCCCCTTCAATGGTTTGCGTGGGGCGCTCGATGTACAGATGCAGCTGAGTCTGGTAGAAGCGGTTCGCGCCGATATGCACCTCAAAGCGATCCCTGGCGGCCCAGAAGCAGCTTTGTTTGTACTCGTGGTAATAGGCGGCCCCGGAACGGCCGTCGAGCACCTGAATAAAAGCGTGCGGGTTCTGGCTGAGAAAGACGCCGGGGATGATGGCAAAGCGGTTTTGGCCGCTGGCGTCTACAATTTTATAGTACCAGCCTTCAAAAAACGGCGCTTTCCGTTCGTGCCCATGGTACCAGGCGGGGTTGAGCGTGGTTTGTAAGAACTGTGTCAAACGCATGATCTCTCGTTCATTGTGATAGGAAACGGCCGTTGCCTCCAAAATCTTTTTCTTAAAAGCTATGGTTCCTATTCTAAGGAAGTCGGGATCATTCCTCTAGTTACCCTTATCAACCTCTTCTCTTTGCCTGGCTGGGCATGACGGGCTTTGCGCGGGATGCCAAATTGCGCTGGCGGATTAGAACACGGATTGGCAGGATTTGCGGATCAGGATTTGTGTAATGCCTGGGCTGCGAATGGCCGCGAATAAACGAATGAATGGCGTCACGCCGACATATTCGTTTATTTGTTACCTTGATTCGTTGCCAAATGGCGAGGATTATCTCAGCGAATGGCAAAGCATCCGTTCATCCTGCTTATCCGTTGTTCAGCAAAAACCCAGAAATTCAACTGCCTGGGGGGACGACGCACCGGAAACCGACACCGTCGTTGCGGTAAGCCGGCGAGAGGTCGCCGCGGTTGGCGGCGCGCAGGTAACGCGGACTGACGCCCCAACTGCCCCCACGCAGCACCTTGGAGTCGCCGGACTCCGGTCCGCTTGGGTTAGTTTGCGGTGCGTTTTCATAAGCGCCATACCAATCAGCCACCCATTCCAACACATTGCCGGCCATGTCCGCCGCGCCAATCCAGCTATCGCCGCCGGGAGCGTAACTGCCGACGGGCGCGGTGCGCGCATAGCCATCATTCGCATTGGGGTCGCGCCAATCATATGTACAATTTGTATCACAAAAATTAGCCAGCGCGCCATCAAATTGATTGCCCCAGGGGTAGAGACGGCCGTCCTCCCCCCGCGCCGCATACTCCCACTGCGCCTCCGTCGGCAGCTGCCCGCCGGCCCAGGCGCAGTAAGCGTCGGCGTCATTCCAGGAGACGCCAACCACCGGGTAAGCGTCGCCATTGTAATCGTTGTCATCCGCATAGCGGGATGCGGCGCAGACGCCGGCGGCGACGCAGGCGGCGTACATGGCGTTGGTCACTTCCGTTTTGTCCAGCCAATATGGGCTTAACGTCACTTCATGCTGCGGGAATTCGTCGCTCTCAGCATCCGGGTCTTGCGCCGGGTCACTGCCCATCAGGAAGGTCCCGCCGGGCACGTAGAGCC
>JACSRF010000239.1 GCA_014879875.1 Anaerolinea sp. | reverse complement strand
CCAATCTCTCTGTGAATCTCCGTGTCTCCTCTGTGTTCTCTGTGTAACTGATGACTCAGTGTAACTGCGAAATCTGCGGATAAATATGGAAAACACAATGGAAACCTTATTGAATGAAATGACACTTGCTGAAAAAGTCTCTTTGTTGGCCGGGGCGGATATGTGGCATACCATCCCGATAGAGCGGCTGGACATCCCCATCATTCAGGTTAGCGACGGCCCCAACGGCGTGCGCGGCGCGGATGACAATCTGGGCAAAACGTCGGTCTGTTTTCCGGTGGGGGTGGCGCTGGGCGCGACCTGGAATCCGGCGCTCATCGAGCAGGTGGGCGCGGCGTTGGCCGCCGAAGTCCACGCCAAAGGCGCGCACGTGCTGCTGGCGCCCACAGTCAACATCCACCGCACGCCCCTCGCCGGCCGCAACTTTGAATGCTTCGCCGAAGACCCTTACCTCAGCGGTACAATGGCCGCCGCCTACATCAACGGGCTGCAAAAGCAAGGCGTGGCGGCGTGCATCAAGCATTTTGTGGCGAATGACCAGGAGTTTGAGCGCTTCTCGATGAGCGCCGAGGTCGCCGAACGGCCGTTGCACGAAATCTACCTCGAACCCTTCCGCATCGCCTTGACCACCGCCCGCCCCTGGACCATCATGTCCGCCTACAACCGCCTCAACGGCACACACGCCAGCGAAAACGGCCCATTGCTGCGTGACCTGCTGAAGGGCAAATGGGCGTATGATGGCCTGGTCATCTCCGACTGGTACGGAACCTACAGCGACAATGTGCCCGCCGGCGCGCTCGATTTGGAAATGCCCGGCCCGGCGCGTTGGATGGACCCAGAGAAGATCATCACGGCCGTGACCAACGGCGATCTCGACGAAGCGATCATTGACGACAAAGTGCGCCGTCTGCTGCGCCTGATCGCCCGCGTCGGCAGCGCACCGCGCCCATCGGCGTCCCCGGTAGATGGTCAACTACCGCGCCAGGTGGCCGCCGAAGCCATCGTCCTGCTGCAAAACAAGGGGGACATCCTGCCGCTCGACCCGCAAAAACCCCAAACCATCGCCGTCATTGGTGAAAATGCACGATGGGCGCAAATCATGGGCGGCGGCAGTTCACAGGTCAATCCCCATTATGCCGTGTCGCCGCTGGCAGGCATCCAACAGCGCGCCGGCGACGCCGTGACCGTCGCGCATGAAGTTGGCGCGCTCATCCACCGGCAGCCGCCATTAATTGATTTGGATTGGTTGACAACGCCAGACGGCCAGCCCGGCCTCGCGCTCGACTATTACCACAATATGGACCTCTCCGGCGATCCGGCGCACAGCGGCGTGGTCAACAAGAGCCAACTCGCCTGGTTCGGCACAGTCAACCTCTTCGTAGACCCGCGCCACTTTTCGCTGCGGCTGCGCGGCTCCCTGACCGCGCCAGAGAGCGGCGATTACCAGCTTCACCTGTGGAGCATCGGGCAGGCGCGGCTGTGGGTAGATGGCGCGTTGTTGGTTGACCATTGGGGAGAAACGGCAGACAAACAAACGGCCGTCGCCATCCCTCTTCAGGCCGGCAAACCCATCTCCCTGCACATTGAATACGTCACCGACCCCGAAAACCTCTGGCGCACGCTGCGTCTGGGCTACCTGCCTCCCCTGCCCGCCGACCCCATGCAGGCGGCCGTAGACCTGGCCGCGCAAGCCGACGTGGCTATCGTCGTCGCCGGGCTGACCCGCGAATGGGAGAGCGAAGGCTTCGACCGCCCCGACATGCGCCTGGTGGGGCAGCAAGACGAACTCATCGCCCGCGTCGCCGCCGCCAACCCCAACACCATCGTCGTCCTCAATGTCGGGTCGCCGGTCGAAATGCCCTGGGCGCAAGATGTGGCCGCCATCCTGCAAAGCTGGTATGGTGGGCAGGAAGCGGGCAGCGCCCTGGCCGATGTGCTGTTTGGCGACGTGACGCCATCGGGCAAACTGCCCACCACCTTCCCGGCGCGGCTGGAGGATAACCCGGCCTTCATCAACTACCCCGGCGAAAATGGAAAAGTCCATTATGGCGAAGGGCTTTTTGTCGGCTATCGCTATTACGACAAAAAGCAGATCGCGCCGCTGTTCCCGTTTGGGCATGGCCTCTCCTACACCACCTTCGCCTACGACAACTTGCGGCTGAACGGCGCAACCTTCAGCGACGGCGACGAGATTACCGTGAGCGTGGATGTGACAAACACGGGCCAGCGCGCCGGGCAGGAAGTGGCGCAGGTGTATGTGCGGGATGAGGCGAGCCGGTTGGTACGGCCGTTGCGCGAGCTAAAAGCGTTCGCCAAAGTCGCCCTGCAACCGGGCGAAACGCAAACCGTCACTCTGACCTTGACCGGGCAATCATTGGCCTATTATGACCCTTCCGTCGGCGACTGGGTGACGGAGCCGGGCGCGTTCACCCTCCTGGTGGGCAGTTCCTCCCGCGACATTCGGCTGACGGGGCAATTTGAGTGGGTGGAAGAAACGGCCGCTGCCGCCGATTCTACTCCGAAATAATGACTAACCACCAATGACTAAACTTATAGCCCGATTTTATAAATCGGGCCTGGCGATTTTATGAAATCACAAAATCGCCCTACATGAAGGAGATTGATCATGAACGAACAAACCTTAAAAGAGCGCGTACTCGGTAAAAGCGGCATCGCCATCACCGAAATTGGCCTGGGGCTGTGGGCGGCGGGCGGCGACCAATGGGGCGCAACCGACGACCAGGAGATTTTCGACGCCATTGACTACTCCCTGGACAGCGGCGTCACCTTTTTTGACACGGCCGATGTATATGGCATGGGGCACAGTGAGGAACTGCTGGGACAGGCGATGCAGGGGCGGCGCGATCGTTTCATCGTGGCGACCAAAATCGGCTGGCGCGACTTCGATGGCGACAACGGCCGTTCCGCTTATGACACCGTAGACAAACTGATCGCCGGCGTGGAAAGTGGCCTGCGCCGCCTGCAAACCGACTATGTTGACCTGATCCAGAGCCACATCAACTTCCGCGAGCCGACGATGGAAATTTTTCTGGAAGGGTTCCAACGCTTGCAGCGGGATGGCAAAGTGCGCGCTTACGGCGTCAGCACCAGCGACTTCGATTACCTGCAAGCCTTCAACGCCGATGGCGGCTGCGCGGCGCTGCAAATAGATTACAGCATCCTCCACCGAATGCCGGAGAGCGACATCTTGCCCTACTGCCAGGCGCAGAACATTGGCGTGATTGTGCGCGGGGCGCTGGCGATGGGCATCCTCACCGGCAAGTACACAGCGGAAACCCGCTTTGGTGAAGGAGATTTTCGCCGCAGTTGGCACGAAGATCCGGAACAGCAGGCCATTTACCTGGATGATTTGGCGAAGGTCGAGGCGTTACGGCCGTTAGCCGACGGCCGTACCCTGGCCCAACTCGCCCTCCAATTTACCCTGGCGCACCCCGCCGTGACCACCGTCATCCCCGGCGCGAAAAACCCACGCCAGATGCAAGACAACGTGCAGGCCGGGCTGCTGCCACCGCTCGCCGCGGCCGAATTGGCGCACATTGACGCCATCGTGCCTCCCGGCGGCGGGCGCAAAATCTGGCCCGCTTAATGTCCATTTTGAGGATCAACCGATGAACACTAAAGATTGCCGTCTGTTCCTGTTCTTGTTGTTCGCTTCTCTGCTGTTTGCCGCCTGCAGCGAAGCTGAAACAACGCCTCCCCCTGTACCCACCACAGACACGGCCGAGACGGAAGTAACGGCCGTCGGGACGTTGCTGGCTCCTGCTGGCGTGCCTGGCGAAACTTACCTGGCCCCCTTCCCGGTGGCTATCACCCTGGATGGCGACCTGAGCGACTGGCAGGACGCGCCAAAAGTGACCACTCCTGAAACGGCCGTTCCCGTGCAGGGAGCCACTTCGATCACATTTGCCGCCGCCGCCGATGATCAATTCCTCTACTTCATGGCCGACGTGACTGACCCCAAGATCATCACCGGGCAGCATAGCACAGACTACTGGAACGAGGATTCCGTTGAGTTCTATATCAACGCGACTGGCAATTTGCAGCTCACCGCCTACGAAGAAGGCGTCGTGCAAATCACCGTACCGCCGCTCAATGCCGGTCGCCCACCGCACGAAGTCGTGTTAGGCGGCATACAGGTAGACACAATCGACGCGCAGGTGGTGGTGGTCAATACCGATCATGGCTACGCGGTGGAAATCGCCGTCCCGCTGCAAAATCGCGTCTGGGACATTCAACGCGCGCACGGCAGCGTCATCGGTTTCCAGGTACATCTAAACGGCGCTTCTACCCAAGATCGCAACCGGAAAGTAATCTGGTCTGTTTTCGACACGGCCGACAGTTCTTACCAAAATCCCAGCGTTTTCGGGCAGCTTGTCTTCTTTGAGGTTGGGCAGACAGATGTGGTCGCCAATGTGCCCGAATCGGCGCCAGAACCGACTCGCGAACTGATCCCACCCGACGCCCCCTACAAAAACCCCGCTTTGCCGGCAGCGGCGCGCGTTGATGATTTACTGGCGCGCATGACACTGGCGGAAAAAATTGGGCAGATGACGCTGGTCGAAAAAAATAGCGTCAACGCCGCCGACATCGCCGCGCTCGGTATTGGCGGGCTGCTCAGTGGCGGCGGCGGCTATCCGCAGCCCAACACGCCACAAAGCTGGGCAGAGATGGTAGACGGCTTCCAGGCTGAAGCGATGGAATCTCGCCTGGGAATACCGCTCATTTATGGCGTGGATGCGGTGCATGGGCATAACAATGTGGTGGGCGCAGTCATTTTTCCGCACAATGTTGGCCTGGGCGCAGCCAACGACCCGGCGTTGATGGCCCGAATCGGGCGCGTGACGGCGCTGGAAATGATCGCCACCGGCATCTATTGGAACTATGCGCCTGTGGTCGCCGTACCGCAAGACATTCGCTGGGGACGCGCCTATGAAGCCTACGGTGAAAACACGGCATTGGTCAGCGCGTTGGCGACAGCCTTTGTCCAGGGCTTGCAAGGTGACGACCTGGCCGCGCCAGATACGGTTCTGGCGACCCCGAAGCATTACGTGGGGGATGGCGGCGCCGTCTGGGGCAGTTCCACCACCGGCAGCTACAAAATTGACCAGGGCGTCACCGACGTGGACGAAGCGATGCTGCGGGCGATCCATTTGCCGCCCTATGCGGCGGCCATTGAAGCTGGCGCGCAAAATATCATGATCTCCTTCTCCAGTTGGGGCGGTCTGAAAATGCACGCCCAGCAGTACCTCATCACCGACGTTCTGCGCGGCGAACTCGGCTTTGCCGGTTTCATCGTCTCCGATTGGGCCGGCATTGACCAGATTGACAGCAATTACACAACGGCCGTCGTCACGTCCATTAACGCCGGTGTAGACATGAACATGGTCCCCACCAACTACCGCCGCTTCATTGATGCCGTCTTGGAAGCGGTAGAGAATGGAGACATCTCCGAGGCGCGCATTGATGAGGCCGTGCGTAACATCCTCATGGTGAAGTTTGCAATGGGGCTGTTTGAGCGACCTTATTCCGATCCGTCGCTGCTGCCCCTGGTCGGATCAGACGAACACCGGGCGGTGGCGCGGGAGGCGGTAGCCAAATCGCAGGTGCTGCTGAAAAATGAAGGGGACATCCTGCCCCTGGCGCAAGATTTACCTTTGCTGTTGGTGGGCGGCGAAGCGGCCGATAATATCGGCATTCAGTCCGGCGGCTGGACCATTGAATGGCAGGGTCGCAGCGGCGCCATCACCCCCGGCACGACGATTTTGCAGGCGGTGCAGGCGACGGTCTCGCCGGAAACAACCGTCATCTATGATAAATTCGGCCGTTTTGACGACGCGCCCACCGACCAACCGCGGGTATGCCTGGCTGTGGTTGGCGAGCTGCCTTATGCGGAAGGGATAGGTGACAGCGCCGAGTTGAAGCTGCCGGTGAATGATCTGCGCATGTTGGGGCGAATGCAGGAGACGTGCGAACAGTTGGTGGTGGTGTTGGTGTCGGGACGGCCGTTAATCATCACCGACCTGCTCGACAATTGGGATGCGCTGGTGGCGGCGTGGCTGCCGGGCACAGAAGGGCAAGGCGTGGCCGACGTCCTGTTTGGCGACGCGCCCTTCACCGGCAAGCTTCCTTACACCTGGCCGCGCAGTGTGGCGCATCTGCCTATCGCCGCGGCCAATGCGGGCGGCGCAGAGCCATTGTTCCCGTATGGCTTTGGTCTGACCACAACGGGGAATAATCAGTGAACGACACGCAACAATTTCTTGACAAGAGCCAGCCCCTCAGCTAAGATAGCGTTCGCTTTTGGGCCTGTAGCTCAGCTGGGAGAGCGCTACAATCGCACTGTAGAGGCCAAGGGTTCGAATCCCTTCAGGTCCACCACAAAACCGGGTGCAACAACCCGGTTTTTGTTGACAACAGAATTTTGAAAGGCTACGATCAGGAGTAGTAGACACAAAAACCCTTCAGAGAGTCGCTTCACCGGCTGCAAGAGCGACGCCCCCGTGTCGAACTCGCCTGTGAGCCGCGCGAGCGAAAATAGTAGCCGGTAATCGGTAAACAGTGACCGACTACCGATTACCGACAACTGATCACCGATTACTGTCTTAGCTCCCGCCGCCCTGCGCCCGTTACGCGCTTCAAGTGGATGGTAAAATGATTGACGATTTTAGATTTACGATTGACGATTTGCAGAATGTGGGTAAAATCGTAAATCGTTAATCCGAAATCGGTAATGACATGGGCCTGTAGCTCAGCTGGGAGAGCGCCACAATGGCATTGTGGAGGCCAAGGGTTCGAGCCCCTTCAGGTCCACACCCATTTTTTACCATCAATCAGAGTGGTACCGCGGAATCCTCTTTCGTCTCTGAACGGAAGAGGATTTTTTATTTACGATTTACGATTTACGAACTTGTCCTGAGCTTGTCGAAGGATTGGCGATTTGGGGTATGGAAACGATTTTTGTAGAGACGGAATTTGGGAAGGTGCATGGCAAGGCGGCCGGGAATCGCAGCGATCCGTTGGTGTTGGGGCTGCACGGGTGGAGCCAGCGCAATGGCTGGCATACCTGGGAACCGCTGCTGCCACCGCTGGCGGATGCCGGCTTTTACGTGGTGAGCGTGGACATGCCCGGCTGGGGCCAAAGCGTGCCCGCTAAACCGGAACCGTTGACCAACGGGGCGTTGTCCAACGGCCGTTATCTCGACGCCGTTCTCGCTATTCTGGATGGTCTAACATCCGGGCAAACCATTCTGATGGGCAAAAGCTGGGGCGGTGGTCTCGCCATCAACCTGGCCTTAACTTACCCACAGCGCGTCAGCAAACTCATCCTTACCGCGCCAGCCTTCCGCGAACTGGAACGGCTGGCCCAACTCGCCCAACCCACCCTGCTGGCCTGGGCCGAAGACGACCCCGTCATCCCATTCAGCTACGCCGCCCAATTCGCCGCCGCCATCCCCAATTGCCAACTGGCGACCTATCCCACCGGAGGCCACAGCGCGGCCCAGAAAAATGCGGCCGATTTTGCGCCGCGAGCCATTGAATTCTTGCGTGAAACGTAAAACGTGAAGCGTGAAAGGCTTTCTTTCCACGCCCTTTTCAGGAGAAGAACCGAATGAGCAGTTACAATCCCCAACAACTCGAACCCCAATGGCAGACCAAATGGGAGGCCGATGGTCTGTACCGGCAGGTTATTGACCCCGGCAAACCCAAGCATTACGCCCTGACCATGCTGCCGTACCCCTCTGGCGATCTGCACATCGGCCACTGGTACGCCATGACCCCCTCCGACGCGCGCGCCCGTTACATGCGCATGAAAGGGTACAATGTCCTCTTCCCCATGGGCTTCGACGCCTTTGGCCTGCCCGCCGAAAACGCGGCCATCAAAAACAGATTCCACCCCAAGACCTGGACCTATGCCAATATTGAGCGGATGCGCGGCCAACTGCGCAGCATGGGGGCGATGTTCGATTGGCAGCGGGAAGCCGTCTCTTGCGACCCCGACTATTACAAATGGACGCAATGGTTTTTCAAGAAGCTGATGGAATTGGGGTTGGCTTACCGCAAGCTGTCGGCCGTTGATTTTTGCCCCAACTGCAACACTACCCTGGCGCGGGAACAGGTGTGGGGCGACGACCGTCACTGCGAACGGTGTGGCACGCCGGTCATCAAAAAAGACCTGGAGCAATGGTTCTTCAAGACGACCGATTATGCCGAAGAACTGCTCGATTTCAGCCAGATTAACTGGCCGGAGCGTGTCGAGGTGATGCAGACCAATTGGATTGGCAAATCGAGCGGGGCGAACGTCACTTTCATGACCGAGCAAGGGGACGCCATGCCCATCTTCACCACGCGCCCCGATACGCTGTGGGGCGCGACCTTCATGGTCATGGCTCCGGAGCATCCGCTGGTAGACAAACTGACCACGCCAGAACAGGCGGAGGCGGTGGGGCAGTACCGCGAACAGGCGCAGCGGCTGACAGACATTGACCGCGAAGCGGCCGACCGTGAAAAAACAGGCGTTTTCACCGGCGCGTATGCCATTAACCCGGTCAACCAGGAGCGCATCCCGATTTGGGTGGCGGATTATGTGCTGATGGGGTATGGCTTTGGCGCGATTATGGCCGTGCCCGCGCACGATCAGCGCGACTTTGAGTTTGCACGCAAATTCGGCCTGCCCATCATCCCCGTGATTCAGCCGGAGAGCGGCGCGCTGGACGGGGCGACGATGACGGAAGCGTATGTCGGGCCTGGCGTGATGGTGAACAGTGGGGCGATTGATGGCACGGCCGTTACCGAAGCCAAAGGTCGCCACAACCCCTCCATCGCCGCGGCCATTGATTGGCTGGTCGCTCACAACGCCGGTGACGAAGCGGTCAATTACCGCCTGCGCGACTGGCTCATCAGCCGCCAACGGTACTGGGGCGCGCCCATCCCCGTTGTGTACTGCAATGCCTGCGGCGCGGTTCCCGTGCCCGACGAGGAACTGCCCGTGCTGCTGCCGGATGACATCGAATTTATGCCCACCGGCGAAAGCCCGCTGAAATTCCACGAAGCCTTCATCCATGCCGCCTGCCCCACCTGCGGCGGCCCGGCTCTGCGCGAGACAGATACGATGGACACCTTCATGTGTTCAAGCTGGTATCAATACCGCTATCTCAGCCCACACTTCGCCGACGCCCCCTTTGACCCGGCCGAAGGCGCATACTGGCTGCCGGTTGACCAATACACCGGCGGCATTGAGCACGCCACCATGCACCTCATTTACACCCGTTTTTTCACGAAAGCGATGCGCAAAATGGGATTGGTGGATTTCGCCGAGCCGATGCTGGCGCTGCACAATCAGGGCATGGTGCTGGGCGAGGACAACGAGAAGATGTCCAAATCGCGCGGCAATGTCGTCGCCCCGGACAATCTGGTGCAGCAGTATGGCGCAGACACGGTGCGCGCTTACCTGATGTTCTTTACCCGTTGGGAGCAGGGCGGTCCGTGGAACTACGATGGCATTAAGGGGCCGCAGCGTTTGCTGCAAGATGTGTGGGAAATTGGGCAGTATGGGTATGCGCCGCCGCCGCAGCAGGTAAACGAACAGGCGACGCGCGCGCTGCGCCGCAAGACGCACCAGACCATCCGCAAGGTGGGGCAGGATTTTGAGGCTTTTTCGTTTAACACGGCCGTCGCCGCCATCATGGAGCTGCGCAACAGCCTCAACGACGCCAAACGAAACCGGAACGTAACGGCCGTTGCCTGGAATGAAGCTGTTAACAACCTGCTGCTGCTGCTGGCCCCCATCACCCCGCACATCGCCGAGGAACTATGGGCGCAGCGCGGACGGCCGTACAGCATTCACCAACAACCGTGGCCGCAGTGGGACGAAGAGATCGCCCGTGACGATACCATCACCCTGGTTGTGCAGGTGGATGGCAAAGTGCGCGACCGCCTCGAACTCCCCGCCGACACGCCCGAAGCTGACATGAAAACGGTCGCGCTCGCCTCTGAAAACGTGCAGCGTTACCTGGAAGGCAAAGAACCACGCAAAGTCATTGTCATCAAGGGTAAACTGGTCAATATCGTCAGTTAACTGTCATGCGCCGGGCGTGGTGATCCTGACGTCCGGCGCATAACGCGGTACACATAGTACTTTTACGCTAGTTTTACTCTGGTGACGCTTGCCGGGTTGACCTTTATGGTACAATGTGCGGCGGAGTTCATGTCCGCACAAGGAGAAAGGTTGTATGGAGCAAGCATTGGCGCTGCATAAATTAGAGAAAGCATTGAAGTCGCTGCCACCTTCGGCGCAGATTGAATTAATAGATTTTATTAATTATTTACAATTCAAATACAAGGATGGCGAAACTGAATCGCTCGCCTTATCTGACTTGTGGGCCAGCCAGGATGGCAACGGCGTGCAGGAAACCAAACTGCGCCGTCAAGGCACTGCCCATTTGCTGTATAAATATCTGACTCCAGGTAATTAACGCTTCCCCACACCACCGTAGTAGCAATTGAATAGAGCAGCTTATTGGAGATTCACGACATTGACCGTGAATTATTGCCTATGGCTCTTACGGAATTCCCGTGACGACCACGACGTGAAACGTGATGCGTGAAATGTGACCGGAGGCGCATCACGTTTCACACAGAATCACGGGAAAGCCTGAAGAACCTTGCCTATTACGTATCACCTGACCAGCATTAATATGCAATACGCCCAAGTTCCCGTCATTCTCAATGATTGCGCATTCCATTTTTAAAAAGTTGTGGTATAATCTTCCAGGCTTGTGAAATAGGAATTGCCACAGCGTCTATCGAATGATTAGCGTGCAACACCCGGTTCTCACCCGAACGAAATAACTAAAATCTAACAAAAGCATGTTGCTTTTGTATATATCTCGTATGGTCGCGGACATACCGCGCCCAAAAAACAAAGTAGAAAGGAAAAATAAAAACTTAAAATTATGGCAAAACAATTGAAAATCATTCCCCTGGGCGGCCTGGGGGAAATTGGGAAAAATATGACCCTGTTAGAATACGGCCGTAACCAAATCATCATTGACTGTGGTAGCAAATTCCCCGAAAACGACCAACATGGTATTGACCTGGTCCTCCCCCAATTCGACTACGTGATCGAAAATCAAGAGATCGTGCGCGGCATTGTGCTCACCCACGGCCACCAGGACCACATCGGCGGCCTGCCTTACCTCATGCAAAAGCTCAACGCCCCCATCTATGGCACAGCCCTGACCATCGGCATGGTGCAGCGGCAGCTTGAAGAAGCGGGCATTCGCGGCGCCGATTTACAGGTGATTGACGATAAAACCACGCTGCACCTCGGCCCGTTCGCCGTCAGCCCCTTCGCCGTCGCCCACTCCATCCCCGCCTCTGTGGGGTTGGTGATTGACACGCCTGTCGGGACTATCGTCCACACCGGTGATTACAAACTGGACGAAACGCCCGCCGGCGGCCGGACAACCGACTTCAACCGGCTGCGCGAACTAACGCCCAACGGTGTCCTCGCCCTGCTAGGCGACAGCACCAACGCTGATCGCCCCGGCCGCACGCCCACCGAGAAAATTGTCGCCGACACGTTAGATCGTATCTTCGACGAGGAAAAAGGGCAGCGTATCATCATCGCCACCTTCTCCTCCGTGCTGGCGCGCTTGCAAGAGATCATGCTGCTGGCGCACAAGCATGGGCGTAAAGTGGCCCTCACCGGCCGCAGCTTGCAGCAAAACATCGAACTGGCGCGCGACCTGGGCTACATGAATGTTCCCGAAGGGGTGCTGGTGGACATCAAAACCAGCGTTCCCAACGAGAAACTCGTCATCCTCTCCACCGGATCGCAGGGTGAGCCGCGCTCGGCGCTAAACCGCATGGCGCGCGGCGAACACAAGCAAATTCAGGTGCATGAAGGGGACACGATCATCATCTCCGGCGGCACCATTCCCGGCAACGAAGAGGACGTGGCGCGCATGTTGAACAATTTGTTTGCACGCGGGGCCAACGTCATTTACGGGCCACTGGCGACGGTACACGTCTCCGGGCATGGCAGCCGCGAGGATATGCGCATCATGTTAGAGACGGTGCAGCCGCGCTTCCTGATCCCGGTGCATGGGGAACTGCGCCACCAGCATTTGCACGTCCGCCTGGCGCTGCAACATGGCTTGCCGGCAGCGAACGCCTTTATCCTGCACAATGGCGCGACCTGGTGCAGTGATGGCGAAAAGGCGTGGCTGGCCGAGAATGTGGCCGCCGCCGATGTGTACGTGGATGGCACGATGATCGGCGAAGTGGGCGACCACGTCATGCGCGACCGGGAACGGCTGGCGCAAGATGGCTTCATCGTCGTCTATATCCCGATGAATAAGCGCAATAAGTTGACCGGTGAACCACATCTGGTGAGCCGTGGCTTTGTGCGCATGGACACGTCGGGCGAACTGCTGGACGCGGCCCGTGTGCAGTTAAAGCGGGAGTTGATGAAAAACGGCCGTAACCCTGGCGACATCACCCGCGAAACCTTGCAAAACTTCTTCTACCGCGAAACACAGTCACGGCCGATCATCTTGCCGGCGATTGTGCAGGTGTAAACGACAACTTTTGCCACATTGGCAACAAGGATTTTGTCCCGAAAAGCAAAGCTGGTTATTCTCTATTGACCAAAAGGGGCAAATACAAGGTGGTAGATGCCGGTAGCGTAAATTGGAGGACGAAGATGTCGTAATCACCGTTGAGGGTTGCGTCATGGGCGTTGGCGGTGATGGGGAAATCTGTAGAGCGCGTGGTTCCGGTGATGGTGAGATGGCGGTCGCGGTGGGTGATCGCCAGGCTGTCGTCCCAATCGCTGCCGCCAATGTAGGAACTGTAAATGAGGTCGGTTCCGGCAGGGTTTAACCAGGCAATAAAACCGTCGCGCCCACCGCTTAAGGTGGCGCTAAACGCATCGTCTGTGGTGGGGAAGTCTGCCGACCAGGTACGGCCAGTGAGGTAGACGCTGCCGTTGGCGTCCAGAGAGAGGCCACTGCTCCAATCCTCGGCCATGCCCCCGAGCAAGGTGCTGTAGATGAGCGCACGGCCGTTGGCGGCCAGTTTGGCGACAAAGGCATCAACTGGACCATCGTGAAGCTCATCAAATGCGCCCGGCGTGGTGGGGAAGGCCGGCGAGGCCGTGTAACCGGTGACGTAAGCGTGCCCGGCTGCGTCGGCGGCGATGCCTGTTGGCCGGTCATCCGCAGCGCCACCGAGAAAGGTGGCATAGCCCAGGTCTGACCCGGCGCTGTTCAGGGTGGCGATGAAGATGTCTGCGCCGCCGTTGTGGGTGGCGTCGTAGGCCAGGGGGGTGACGGGGAAGTTGGCAGAAAATGTCCAACCGGTGATGGACACCTGCCTGTCAGCGCCAACGGCAATGGCAACGCCTTCCTCCTGCCCGCTGCCGCCGAGGTAGGTGGCATACAAAAGCTCTGTGCCGGTGGGGTCTAATTTAAGGACAAAGGCATCACGCAGGCCGTTGTGCAGCGTGTCGTAGGCATTGGCGGTGGTGGGGAAATCGGCGTCAGACCACGTGCCGCCGGTGATGTAAGCATTGCCGTCAGCGTCTATGGCGATGGCGCGGGCAATGTCGGCTTCCGCGCCGCCGATGAAGGTGCAGTAATCGAGGCCGCTGCCGTCTGGCTTGATTTTGAGGACAAAGGCGTCACCGCCATCGTTGTAGGTCGTGTCGAAGCCGGGCGCGTCGCCAAAGAGTTGGCAGAAATCTTCGGAGCGGGTGTCCCCCACGACGTAAGCGCTGCCATCAGGGCCAACGGCCAAGCCATAGGCGACATCTTCGGCGAAGAGGGTAAGGGCATTAAACCAGAGGATGTAATCGGCCGCGCCGCTGACGGCGTTGAATTTGGCGACGTAAACGTCTATGCCATGATTGGGCGCACGGCCGTCAACCAGCGCCGGAAAATCTACGGATAAGGTTTCGCCGGTGACGTAGATATTACCGGCGGGATCGGTGGCAATGGCCCGGCCATATTCGGCCGCCTCTGCCCCCAGGAATGTGCCATACAGGATGGGGCTGTCCTGGGGCGTGGCAGAAGAGACGGCCAGGCGCGTTAGCAAGAGGAGTAGGGAGATGAGGAGGATGAAGGGACGTGGGGACGCCGCGCAACACCCATCTTCGCAAGCTGCCAATTCATCCTTCATCCTTCATCCCTCATCCCTCATCCCTCATCCTTACTCAGGGGAGTAACGGCCGTAACAAATACAACCCCGCCTCTTTATCACTGACAGCAATGACGCCATTGTCAAAGAAGACATAAACCGCCCAGGCGCCGCCTATATGCCCGGTGTTATCGTTGGCCGGGTAGATGTCAAAGTAGGCGGCTTCGGTGATGGTCACATTGTTGGGGGTCGTGTTGTCAATGTCGTGCAGGTCGAGGATACGCACGCCGGCGCGGAAGTTGCCGACATAAGCGTAATTCCCCTTCACCCAAACATTGTGATCGCTGGCCGGCGTGGGGCCGACATACGTGCTTTGCAACACTGGCGCGTCAACGTCGGTGATGTCCCAAACGAAAATGCGCGTATCCAGGCCCATCATCATCTCATCTTCCATGTCTGAGGAGAGGAAGTAGCGATGGTCTGCGGTGAACCAGGCCAGGTGGGCGCGGTGAACGTGGGGATAGGTGAGAGTCGCCAGCGTAGTGGGGTTGTTTTTCTCGGTCATGTCGGCGACCAAAATCTCGTCATCGCTGGCGACCAGGCAGATTTCACGGCCGTGGTAGGCGGCGTCTGGCCCGGCATACACCACGCACATCGTATCGGAAGCCGCGCCTCCCTCGTCGTAACAGTTGACAAAGGTGGGGTTGAGCGGGTCTTGAATGTTCATGATGTAGACGGCGCTGCTGCACAGCACGGGCGCGGTATTGCGCACCACATAGGCGTAACCGGTCTCCTCGTGGATGAAGATGTTATGGGCGTTGCCAAATTCATCGAAGTAGGCGCTGGCGGTGAAGGTGACGGGGGTGTTGGTGACGCCGCGCAGTTGGTGCAGGTCGAATACTTGCATCCCATGTTCGCTTTGTTCGTCGGCGATGATGAAGGCGTAATGTTGGTACACCTTGACGTCGCGGTAGCTGACGGGATTAGCGCTGGTCTGATTGGGCAAGAAGCCGATGATGACGGGATTGACCGGATCGGCGGCGTTGAGGAAGACGAGCCGGTCGGTCATGCCCAATAGCACATACTCCGTGCCATCTTGCGGGTCGGTCCAGCCCCAGACGTTGGCCGCTTTTTGCCCGGCGTCGGCGCCCAGGTCGGCGAGGGGGGTGAAGGAGAGGAAGTTGACATTGGCGCAGGGGTAGCCGGCGGCCAGACCATCGGTACAGGCGATTTCGCCCGCGAAGTTTTGTTCACCCTGGACAAGCGGCAGGAAAAGGGTGTAGGAGGGCAAAGGTGGGGTGTAAACGGCCGTCGTCGTCATCATCCACGTGGCGGTCGCGGTCGGATCGCTGTTGGAAGTGGCCTGGAAAACGGCCGTATCCGTCAGTCCAGTGGTGGCGGTGAGGGGGACGTGGACGCTGACCCAGGCATGTCCCGCCGCGCCGCTGGGCAGGGTGGCGCTAAGGGGGGTGACGGCCGTTGCCCAATCCGCCCCGGTCACGCTCAAGGTGAAGGTGTCGGTGACGTTGCCGGTATTGGTGAGGCGCAGGGTGTAAGTGACCATCGCGCCGAGTTCGCCACTGCTGGCCGACTCGCCAGACACAACCACGCCGTAGACAGAGAGGGCGCTGGTGGTGAGGTGGGTAACGGCCGTCACGTTACTATCGCCATGGGAGACGGCCGTGACCGTCGCTACGTCACTCGCGCTCCCCATCGCTTCCGGCGGAACAGCCACCCCCACCGTAAACGTCCCCATCTCGTCGCTCTCCAGCGCGATGAGGGGCATAGATTGGGTCGCCGTCCAACTGCTGGCTACATCCAGCGTGAAGATGTCCGAGACCGTGCCCGTGTTGGTGATCTGCACCGTGTACGTCACCGTCGTCCCCGGCAGCGCGGCCGCCGCGTCACCCGGCGAGAGCGCCACGCCATAAGAGGCAGGTTCCTCGCTTAACTGCGGCCGGACAATGAACAACCCTTGCTCAATTCCGCTGACAATGACCACGCCGCTGGCAAAATACGGGTAATTACTCCAACTGCCATTAAAATTGGGGTTGTCATTGGCCGGATAAATGTCAAAATAACCCACTTCTTCCAGGTTGACGCTGGCAAAACTATTCGCTCTGAGGATGCGCAAACCGGCGCGGTAATTTGATTGATACACCAGGTCGCCCTTGATGTACAAGTTATGGTCAATGGCCGGGGTGGTCGCCGTGTAATTGCCAAGCAGCACAGGCACATCCAGATCACTGATGTCCCAAACGTAGGTGCGCGTGCCGTGCCCAGAATTCATCTCATCCAACTCGTCATCTTGCAGATAGTACGTCTGGCTTTCATCTACCCAGCCCTGGTGCGTGTAGCCTGACCCGGCATAGCCGGTACGCGACAACTGCACGGGAAGAGCCTTATTGGTTACGTCTACAATCGTCACGGTGTCTTCGTTGGAATTGAAGCAAATTTCTTTGCCCTGATGCTGCACATCTGGCCCGGTATAAACGACGCATTGCGCATCGTGGGTGTAGCCGTCACTGCTAAAACAGCCGGCATTGGTGGGACTGGTCGGGTTCTGAATGTTCACCATGTGCAGCCCACCGCTGCAGGTACTCGTGCCCACGCCATAGGCATAGCCGGTATCTTCATTGATGACCACGTTGTGGGCGTTGCCAAAGCCATTGTAATGGGCGGTGGCGCTGAACGTCACCGGCGGATTGACGACGTTGCGCAGTTGGGTCAGGTCGAATACCTGCATCCCATGACCGCTGGCCTCGCTGACGATGAAGGCGTGGTTGGCGTACACTTTGATGTCGCGCCAGGTGGAATTGGACGTGTGCGTGGGGAGGTTTCCCAGGTAGACAGGGTTTTCCGGGTCGCTGATGTCCACAAAGGACGTGCCGCTGCTGCGCCCCATCAGCGCATACTCCTTGCCATCAAGCGGATCGGTCCAGCCCCAAATGTCGTTGCCACCGCCGCCGCCAATGTTGGCCAGGGGCATGAAGGCCAGCAAATCAACATTGCGGCACGGGTAGGAACCGGCGAAACCACCGACACAGGGGGTCATAGATTGGGGGGATAATGACTGGGGAGGCTGGGCATCGCGCAGCATCGCCTCCATGACAGGGGTCAATATTTGTTCAGCATCAGGGTTTGCTTGCGCTTTGACGCTGGCCTGGTGCAGCCACGTCAGGCTGACCAACACAAGGACAACAAAACTTAACAGCCATGCTCTGGCGGAACGATAAGAAATCTGCATACTCTTTCTCCTTACGGCAATCAGTTTGGTGGCTGTTCCCCTTACAGGAATTGTAGATGTCACCGGATTAATGCGCAAAAAAATGATTTGATTCACATATTGGCGTAGAATCGTTGACAAGGGAGGTTCCTACGCAGCCCGAACATCCCTATTCGGGCAGCGGACATCGAACAGGGATGTTCGATTTACAAGAGGAGATAAAAGTGGCATGGTTGAATTAGAGCGGGGCGAAGAGCCGGAAGATTTGCTGAAAGAAGGGGGACTGCACAAGGTCATGGTGCTGTTTGCCCTGGTTGATGCGTGGCCGGGGTGGCTGGTGGCGCTGTCGGCGTTGACCTGGGCGGCCCTGACGGGCGCGTTGTGGGGGTGGTTGCTGCGGGATGGGGTCGTGGCGGGGTTGGTAACGGCCGTTCTCCTCCTCACCCTCTTCCCCGACATGCTCATCCTCAGGGCGCTGCCGCAGTGGGGACTTTCCTTTGGCCCATGGCAATCGCAGTGGGTGGTGTTGGCGCTGCCACGTATAACGGCCGCCATGCTGCTGGCATTGGTCGGCATGTTGTTGGGAGCGTGGATCGGCTTTGCTTTGTTCTTGCTGGCGCAGATGGTGGGCACGGCCGCTTTCATCTGGGGTGCGCTCATTGAACCATTTCGCGTGGGGCTGAGCGAATTGACCATCCACACCGACCGCCTGCCCGCCGCCACTGCGCCCATCCGTTTGCTGCACATCAGCGACTTACACATTGAGCGGCTGACAAAGCGCGAAGAGAAAATCCTGGCGCTGGCGCAGGAAGCAAAGCCAGATTTCATTGTCATCACCGGCGATTATGTGAATCTCTCGTACAATAAGGACCCCATTACACACCGCCAGGTACGCGACTATTTGCAGCAATTCTCGGCCCCGCAGGGCATTTACGCCACGTTGGGCAGCATGACAGTGGATTTGCGCGACCAGGTTGTGCCCATTTTCGATGGGCTGCCAATTCCGTTGATGCGGCAGGGATGGCAGGAGGTGAAGGTGGGCGACGGCCGTTCTGTCGTTCTCCTCGGTATGGACTGCACCCACCATTTACCTACCGACCGCGCCCGGCTGGCGGCCTTGCACGCGGCCGCGCCCAACAGCGTGCCGCAAATCCTGCTCTTCCACTCGCCGGAAATTATGCCGGAAGCGGTGCAGCATGGCATTGACCTCTACCTGTGCGGGCACACGCATGGCGGGCAGGTGCGCCTGCCATTCATCGGCGCGCTTTTGACCAGTTCACAGTTGGGGCGGCGTTATGTAATGGGGCATTATCAGGAAGGGCGCACCAATCTCTATGTCAGCCGCGGCCTGGGGCTGGAAGGGATGAGCGCCCCCCGTGTGCGCTTCCTGGCCCCGCCGGAGTTGACGTTGGTGACAATTTGTGGCAAGGGCAAGAAGTGAGGAAAGAGGAGCGAATAGGGAGGATGCAGCACGACTTCTCTCTCGCTTCCCTCCTCAAAATCACGCCACAAAACGAATTTGTCAGGGCGCTCAGCTTAATAGAAAAAAGATGATCCCGATGATGAGGAGTCCCCATCCAATATTCATAGTTCTTGATAACAAAATGCGTATTTCTTTACCTGTTGTTGGCTTGCCGCGAAAGGTTGTAGGTTCATGATCAAAAATATTTTTATATCGCCCAACGAGAAACATAGGGGTAATTGCAATAGGCAAACCTAATGCCCATAACATACCAGGTAGCCATGTCATTACAGCGGGATATTTGACCCGTAACCAAAAACTCAAGAAGATCAGGCCCCCAACTAGCAACGAAAACAATAGCCGATGACCGCGCCCTTCAGGCTGACGTGAGTAAGGATCGTACATAATCTTATTCCTCCAATGTAATATTTAGGGTTCGTTCAGCAATAACTTTGGAGTTTACAGATTGGGACAATCTCCAAGATTGGCCCAATCTCGCCAAGTTAAAAACGGGCAAACCCTTACTATGCTTGGGAAGGCCATCTATCCGCTCTCTTCACTCCTCTCCCTTCATCCTACGCCAGCGCCGACCACACTTCCAACTTGGCGCGCACGCGGCGGATGACTTCGTTGGTGAACGTGTCGGTATTGGCCGTGCCGCCAATGTCGGCGGTGCGAATGCCATCATAGGCCGTTTCCAGCGTCGCTTCATAGATGGCGCGGCTGGCGCGTTTCAGTTCCTCTTCCTTCATCAGGGCAAAGAGGCCGGCCGCCGCCAGGATCATGGCCATGGGATTGGCGCGATTCAGCCCTTGCAGCGAGGGCGCCGTGCCATGCGGCGCTTCGGCCAGGGCGCAGTCAACCACACCCTGATCATCCACGGAAATGACCATAGATTCCGACCCGGCAATGGAGCCGAACATTTGCAGCACCATGTCGGAAATCAGGTCGCCGTCGCGGTTGAGAGAAGGGATGACGAGTGGTTCGCCGCTGGTGGCGAGCAGCAGCGCCAGGGTGGCGTCAATAAGCTGCGGCTCGTAGCGCACGTCGTGGTAGCGGGCAGCGGCAGCGTCCATCTCCTCTTTGAACATGCCTTCGTAGACCGGGCTGACGGTGAACTTCGGGCCGCCAAACACCTTCGCCCCGGCGCGGCGGGCATGCTGGAAGGCGTATTCGGCGACAGCGCGGCAAACGCGGCGCGATATCTTCTCGGTGCGATAGGCGACTTCGTTCAGGCCATCCCCTTCGCGCCACTCCTTCGCGCCATAGGCGTCGTCGCGCGCCATGCGCACAACGCTGATCGGGGAGTAAATGCCGCCGACCGGGCGCACGCCGGGGATGCGCCGGCCGGTGCGCAAAATCACCTCGGCGTCCATCGCTTCACGCAAAATGGCGTTGGGGCTGCCCACATCGTTGGGGATTTCCGGGGTGATGGTGGCCGCTTTGAGGCCGACTTTGTGCTGGCGCAACGCCTGTCCGGCGTCGTAAACAACCTGGTTGTTAGTCTTGCGCCGATTTTCCAGGCTGAGGTCGAAACGCAAGAATTCGAGTTCGTAGCGGATGACGCCAGGTTGGATGACGCGGATGGCCTCTTCAAGTAGTTCCTGGCCGGTCTGATCTCCTTCCAGGATGACAATGATTCTGCTCATGATGTTCTCCTCATGGTAAAGCGACAGTTCGGCTGCGCTCATCACAAGTTTGGCAAAGGGTGTGTTTCATTTCAGTTTGTCGCTGGCCAACCCCGCCCGGTCATCAATGATCGGGCTGAATTGATGTGCGCTGAGCTTCGAGCCGGATTTATCCGGCGTTGTTTTGCAGCCCGATGATTGATCATCGGGCGGATCGGGCAAACGCGCAACTCATTTGAAACACACTCTTTGGCAAATTGCCTTACAGATTTTTTGTGCGTAGCAAGTGCAAATATTTGGGCATGACGGCCGTATACAGCCAATACCAAAACGGCCGTGCCACATAATCCCACGCCCCAATGTGCCGCACGACGTCGCCGTTGAAGCCCTGCTTGAAACGCCAGACGCCCCACATGCTGTCCGTTTCCACAAAGTCGTTGGGCGCGCCCCAAAAATCATAAACGGCCGCTCCCTGCCCCTTCGCCCAGCGGATCGCCTCCCATTGCAGCAAATGGTTGGGCATCCGGCTCCGTTCCTTCTCGGTAGATGCGCCATACATGTAGATGACGCGCGCGCCAAAGCGGATGAGGACGACGGCGGCGATGGGGTTGCCTTCAAATTCGGCGAGGAGGGGCTGCGCCATGCCCGCATCGTAGAAGGATTGCCAGGCGTCCAGGTAGTAGGCGGTGGGGCGAATGGTGAAGTTGTCGCGGACGGCCGTTTCCTGATACATGTTGGCGATGGTCGGGAAATCGGCGGGTGCGCCGGGGCGGACGGTGATCCCTTTGCGCGCCGCCAGGCGGATGTTGTAGCGCGTCTTGCTGTGCATGGCGGCGAGTAAGCTTTCCTCGTCCATTTCCAGAGGTAGCTCTACGGTGTTGCGAAATTGAATCTGGTCGGCGGAAAAGCGCCAGCCGCGTTGGATTAGTTCTTTGCGTAGAGAGCTGCCGAGGGGGGACGGCCGTTCGCTTTCCACGCCCCAGGCCAGCGCCACTTCCGGGTCAATTTTGATGAAAATCGCCCGCTCCTGGCGGGCGATCTTTTCCAACTGCGCCAATACTTGCGTTCGCAGTGGGCGGTCGTTGTAATTCAGCGCCGGGCCGCGCGGCACATATAGAATAGAAAAGGGGAGACGTGGAACCTGGCGCTTCAGGATCATGGCAGCGGCGAGCGGCTGCCAACTATTTTCGGCGATGGTCAGCAGTGAAGGCAGCATTTGCCAACCCCAGCGCGCTTTGAATGCGCCCCAGGTCCAGCTTTGCAGCGCGTGTGCATGAGGCAGCTGCGCCAACGCCTGCTCCCAGGCAGTTGGCGCAGTTTCTCGTTTGAACGTAGATGCACGGTAAGTAGACATAGATGCGTTGGGCGTTGGGCGTCGGTAAACCGATTACCGATTACCGATTACCGATTACCGATCACCGATCACCGATCACCGATTACCGATTACCGATTACCGATTACCGATTACCGATTACCGATCACCGATTACCGATCACCGATCACCGATCACCGATTCCGTCTCCATTGGTACAGCCGATGGGCAAGCTGGTTGTAAATGCGGTCAACGGCGCCGACGGTGCGTTGGATGTCGCCGCCGAAGCCGCGCTTGAAGCGGTAGACGCCCCATAAGCCATCGCTGCGGCTGGCGAACTGCGCTTCTAGCTCAGCGGGGGGGGCGTCGGGGATGCCCCAGAGGTCATAGCTGGTGCAGTCCCGTTCTTTGGCCCAACAAATGGCCGCCCACTGCGCGGCGTAGTTGGGCATGCGGTTGCGTTCCTCGTCGCCGGATGCGCCGTAGAGATAGGCGGCGCGGGGGCCGTTTTTGAAGACCATGACGGCGGCTAACGGCCGTTTTTCTGAAAACGGCCGTTGCGCATATTCCGCAATCAGCAGCGCCACGTCATCCGGGGCAAACACTTCGTAAGCGCGTTTGTAGTAGTGCGGGTCGTGAATGCCAAAGCCGTCACGCTGCCCGGTAGTGAGCATGAGCCGGTTGAAGATGGGCAGGTCGGCCATGCTGCCCGCGCGCACGGTGACTTCCTTTTTTTCAGCCAGGCGGATATTGTACCGTGTTTTTTGCTTCATAGCGGCGAGGATGTCATCGGGGGACGGCCGTAAATCTAAAACGGCCGTGCGCGGTGGCTGAATGGTATCGGCCGTTTGCAGGGCGTGGCGCTGGCAAATCGCATCCCACTCTGCTGGTGACAGATCATCTTGCCACAATAGCGGCTCCAATTTTACAAACCCGGCGCGCCGCGCATAGGCCGCCAGGTCAATCTGATTCAGCAGCACGTCCACCTGCTCCGCGTCATGCCAATTCACCAATGGCCCATGCGGAATATAGCCAATACGCGCCATGCCGAGGGCGGCCGCTTTGAACAAAATTTGCGCCCCGGCGACCAGTTTCCCTTCATGGCGCAGCCAGACGCGCTGCGATGACCAGCCGAAGTTGTTTTTCAGCCGCGCCCAGGCGGTTGTTTGCAGCAGGCTGCCATGGGGATGGGCGGCGACGAAGGCGTCCCATTCCGCATCGGCGGCTGAGTAAGGTTGTTCTGCGAGTTCAAACCATTTGTCAAACATAACGGCGGGATTATACATGAAGAAAGGGTGAAGGGAGATTGTAACGATAGTTTTTAAGAAAAACATGTTGGTTGCCCTGCTTCCCTCTTTGCCTTGCATTGGGTGCAGCGGAATCACGCAAAAAAGGGCTTGACGCCGCTCATTGACTTTCTTATACTCATGGCAAGTTGTTTGTCGTTATGGAGCCAACCATCGCCATTCGCCAAGAAACAACTGGTAATTCAATATTCAAGTTTATTGGGAGGAAAACCGTATGTCCCACCGTCAATTCATTGTCGTTGCCCTATTTTTGGGCCTGTTTGCCCTGCTTTACCCCCCCCCGTATATGGGATTAATCGCCCAAGATTTGCCCGAAGACCTCGTATTTGGGTCTACACCGGCCGGGCCGGAACAACCCGACATGGCTTATCAGCCTCCGGCCGACGCCGATGACCTGACCGATTTTTTGCCGCCAGACGGCATCCTCATGGAAGCCCCTCCGCTGACGATGACCCTGCCTATTACCCCCAGCGCGCCTGTCACCCCTACCCTACTCGCCGTATCGTCCGCCATCACCCTCACCACACCCATCACCCAACTGGTCAGCTTTGCCGGGGGCCAGGTGGCGGTGGTGTTTGAACAGGATACCCTCACAGACACGGCCGAAATCCAATTGACCACCACCCTCACGCCCACATTTTCCCTGACCCATACCAATACCGTGACCAACCCGGTGGATCAGCTTATTTTGCACCGTTTTCAACTGGAAGTTGTGCAAAAAGGAGAAGTTGTCTCCGGGGAGTTCAGCAAGCCGGTGCGCCTCATCCTGGACCTGCGCCCTTTGCTGCAGCAGTTAGACCCTACTTTCCAGACGTGGCGCTATTTCCTGGCTTACCAGGACGAAAGTGACCCAGACATCTGGATCGAAGTTCCTATTGATATTTACCAAGCGGACGGTTTGTTTAGCGCCGAGGTGACGCACTTCTCCAACTGGGCGGCCGGGGTACGGCCGGAACGGTGGAACCCTTCCTGGACGCCGCCGGTTGTCTCCTCTTTCAGTGGCGCCGCGACTTTCAGCTACCCGGTGGAGCTGCCGCCGGGTCGCAATGGATTGCAGCCTGACGTGACGCTTGCTTATAGCAGCCGGGCGTTAGACGGCCGTATCCGCGACGGCGAGTCTGGTCCCATCGGCGACGGCTGGTCCATTGGCGGTATCAGCGTCGTCCGCGTTGGGGTCACCCTGGAAGCGCCCTGGGGCTATCCCTGGTCATTGCACCCGGATAAGTTTCGCCTGATCCTCAACGGCGCCGGGCATGAACTGTTCCCGGTGGGCCCCACCGGCAACCCCACCGTGCGTTACTACGTCAAGGACGCGCCCGGTTACTTCCTGGAACGCAACTACAGCGCGACCGGCGTGCCCAATGTGGATGGCATCTACTGGATTCTCATTACCCCAGATGGCGTCCGTTACCGGCTGGGGTATTTTGCCGACGCCGAAGAGTGGCAGCATTCTTCCCATTTGAATATCCAGGGCCACGTCGGCCATGCGAACTCTTATTCAGCCATTGCCTGGCACGTGGATACCGTCACCGATAGTTTTGGCAACCAGATGACCTACCATTACCACACCCTGGATACCAGTGAAGCCATCGAATGGTGGAACACCGACCATTGGACCAGTTTTACCCTGACCACGCGCAAAAACCGGATCAACGAAATTAAATACAACTATCCCACCCGCGTCACCAGCCTGCCCGCCGCCGACACGGCAGCCCGGCTCACCTCGACGCCGGCGAGTCGGATTACCTTCCGGCCATCGAACACCAGCAACGGCGACGACCAGTTCCTCATCAACAGCATCTTCATCTATCATGGGGGCGGTAGCCTGCCTGTTAGCGAATATCGCATCGCCAGCGACGGGGTCATGATAAATAGCCCCGGCTGCCTGAACTATGATCTGGCAGACCCCAAACCGCGTTCCAGCCACACGCGCATTGTCAGGTCTATCCAACGCTTTGTGAACACCGACGGCGACGCGACCACCCAGGACGCCGGTTATGACCTGCCGCCAACGACCTTCTACTACGGTACCAATCTGAACGATCTCAACAGTTACAATCCGCTGCGCCACTTTGAGAAAAACGGGCAGGCTTGCTTCCGCTTTCTCTATCTGCAAGGGTACAAAAATGGGTATGGCGGTACAGTACGTTTTAGCTACAGTTCTGATAATCGTTCCGTGGGAGCGTACCAATATGTGGGCTATAACCGTTATAACTGGCCGCAGATTGGTTACACCTACTCGGTGAATGAGATGTGGCTCAACGACGGCCGTAACCCTGACCTGCGCACCACCTATGCGTATACCCAGCCCTGTTACGCCCAATGGGGGAGCGTGCCGGCCGGCGCCATCCACTGCGCCGAGCCGAACGCGCCGGAGGAGCATGGCCCGCTGGTTGGCTACCAGACAACCACCCAGACCAGTTATGAATATGACGGGACGACGCCGCGCGCCAAACAAGTCACCACCTTCTCGCAAACCGCTACCAACAGCATCGGCCGTCCCCTGCAAATAGAGGTCAAAGACAGCGGCAACACCCTGCTGACCCAGACAAACCACACCTATAACAGCCTGATCATCAACGGGCTGCCCAACATGTTCACCTACACCAGCGAGACGCGCAGCTACCAACACAACAGCGGCAGCGTCCTTTCCACAAGAACCACCTACGAATACAACGCGGCCAACCAGGGGGGCGAGCAGTACGGCAACCTGACCCACATCCGCGAATTTGCGGATGCGGACCCCAACGCCCCTCTTCATCGCGTCACCATCCGTCATTACGCCACCAATACAACCGGTGATTATTGGCTGGTGGCCCCTGTAAAAGCTGAAGGCATTTATGATGACGAAGGCGTGACCCTCATCCGGGGGGCGTGGCTGCATTATGACGGCAACGGCAGCGAAACCGGCGCGCCCACCCAAGGGGCGCTGACCCGCAGCCGCAGCTTCATCCCCATCCTTTGCAGCGCCGCGCCCAATAGCGGCGGCGACGGTTGTGACAATACAAAAGCGTACCAGACCATTGAGACGACCTATGGCTATGACGTGTATGGCAATCAGACAAACGCCACCACCTACAGCGACTATGGCTACCGCACCTATAACAGCAGTTGGCAGCAGTTGATTAATACCTCCCCCAGCAGCGCCCGCGCCACCCAAATTGCCTACGAGTCGGGCTACAATCTCTACCCTATCTCCGTCAGTCACGTCAGCAACCTGTTTGGCAACCCGTTGCAGCAGACAACGACTTTCCAGATTTACGGCTTTAATGGCGTGGCCGTCAGCGGCTTCCAGAAACAGCCCGGCCTGCTGAAACAGGTGACCGGGCCAGACAACGTGACGACGAAATATGAATATGATCCGTTCGGCCGGTTACACGCCGTTTACGACGCCAACACCACCTACCAGAACGATGACTTTGCCGGCTTTGACGACGACGCCCGTTGGAATGGCGACCCGGTGACGTTGTACCGTTATTGGGATAACAGTTGGAACAACGCTACCACCTTCCTCAACCCGGCGGGCAATGCCCCCTTTTACATTTCTGCGCAGCAGCGACCGGGCAGTTTCCCTGCACCGGCCAATTCCGGCAGTGGGTTTGCCTTTAACGACCAGACCTTTTACGATGGCTTCGGCCGGCCGATCCAGACGCGCAGCATCTGGCATTGGGTGGAAGGGTATGCGAACAGCCGGGAAATCTACGCGACCACCGCTTATGGGGCCAATGGGCAGGTGGCTTGCCAGACCGCGCCCTACGACGTCCCCTTTTACAGTGACAGTCCGCGCAGCCTGGTGTGGCCGGCTTCCCCTTTCCTGAACGACCCCTGTACCGGCAAGCCGCACACGGCCACGACCTATGACGCCCTGGGACGGCCGCTCGCCGTCACCGCGCCCGATGGCACGGCCGCAACGTATGCGTATTACATCGTGAACACGATCACGGTTGATAACCGCAATCTGCTCGCCCTGACCAACGTCAAAGACGCCAATAACCGCATCGTGCAGCAGTTCAGCAACAGCCTGGGGCAGTTGGCCCTGGTGCGTGAAGTGACCGGCGACGGCAGCGGGGGCAGCCCCTACGTCGGCGACGCCGACACCCGCTACTATTACGACCTGGTCGGCAACCTGGTCAAGGTGAAACAAAGCAGCGCCAGCAATGCCGACCCGGCCACCTGGCTGGCGCAGACGACGATGGCTTATGACGGCTTTGGGCGCAAAACGGGCATGAGCGACCCGGATATGGGGAACTGGACGTATGCCTACGATGCGGCCGGGAACCTGACGCGGCAAAAAGACGCCAAAAACCAGGCTATCTGCTTCCGCTATGACGGCCTGAACCGACTCGCCATCAAGGCACAAGACAGCACGCCGGCCGATGACTGCCCCGCTAGCCTGCCCACTTCCGGCGGCTACCACCTGGCCAGCTATACCTACGATACGGCCGTCAACGGCCAGGGCAAAGTGGCCCAAATCGCCTGGGGGTCAACGCCCACGCAAAACAAGGACATCTTTTATTACGACACGTTGGGGCGCATGAACAAGCAAGACCGGTATCTGGACGGCCGTCTCTACACCATGCGCACCAGCAGCTTCGATGCTCTGCACCGGCCATTAACTATCGTCTACCCGGACAACGAAACCGTGACCTACGCCTATGACCGCGAAGGGGAGAACAGCCTGACGGTCGTCACCAACCAACTCGTCACCAACCAACTCGTCACCAACGTCCGTTATAACGCCAGGGGGCAGATGACCTACCTGGACCGGCACAACGTCGCCGACACCACCTACCTCTACCACCCGCAGACTGACCTCAGCGGCGGCGGCCTCGGCGACAGCAACTTCCGCCTAAAGACGATCCAGCATGGCGCGGCCGGAACCGGCGATACCTGGCCTGACTTCACCTATGAGTATGACCGTGTGGGTAATATCAGCAAAATGACGACGGTCAGCACG
>JACSRF010000363.1 GCA_014879875.1 Anaerolinea sp. | reverse complement strand
GACTACCAGACTACCAGACTACCAGACTACCAGACTACCAGACTACCAGACTACCAGACTACCAGACTAACTCACTATGGAAACTATCGAAGACATCCGCAAGCGCGTTAAAAATGCCGGCGACTTACACGCCATTGTGCGCACCATGCGCGCCCTGGCCATGGCCAGCATCCGCCAATATGAGCGGGCGGTGACGTCGCTGACCGATTATTACCGCACAACAGAGTTGGGGCTGAACGTGGTGTTGACAACGGCCGTGCGCCAGGGTTATGCCCTCCCCCCCGCTCCGCGCAAACCCCTGGCCGAGATGGGTACAGGCATCCTCGTCTTCGGTTCCGACCAAAGCATGTGCGGCCAATTTAACGAACAAATCGCCACCTACGCCGCCGAAAAACTAGACCGCCTCGGCATTCCAGCGCACAATTTGCGCGTCATCGCCATCGGCGCGCGCGTCGCCCCACCGTTGGGCGAGCATGGTTTAAGCACGGCCGAACTGTTTTCCGTGCCCGGCAGCGTCGCCGCCATTACGCCGATGGTACAGGAGCTGCTGCTGCACAGCGACCAATGGCAAAATCCGGCCACGCAGCCCATTATTGAGCAGATTTTCCTTTTTTATAACCGGTTACAATCCACTATCACCTACCGGCCACGAATGCAGCGCCTGCTGCCCATTAATCTAAAGCAGCTTCGCTACCTGGAGCAGCAGCGTTGGCCCTCGCCGGTACTGCCTACCTTTAGCATGGATTGGCAGCCACTCTTTTCGGCGCTGCTGCGCGAACACCTCTTTGTCTCCCTTTTCCGCGCCTTTGCCGAATCGTTAGCCAGCGAAAACGCCGCCCGCCTCGTCTCCATGCAGGCCGCCGAGCGCAACATCGAAGAACGGCTGGACGAACTGCATAAGCTGTATCACCATCAGCGACAAAACGCCATTACCAGCGAACTACTGGACATCATCTCCGGTTTTGAACTGCTCAATCAGCCCCAATAACGCAGGCAATGAAATCTTTACCGACCCAACTGTATTACTTTCTACGCCACCGCCCCGGCCGGATGAGCATCCTCAACCTGCTGCGCTTTTTACTGCTGCTAACCACCCTCATCACCACCTACAGCGTCCTCTTTCATTACATTATGGCCTATGAAGGGCAGTATCATAGTTGGGTCACCGGCTTTTATTGGACGCTCACCGTCATGTCTACGCTCGGCTTTGGCGACATTACCTTCCAATCTGACCTGGGGCGCATCTTTTCCAGCGTCGTGCTGCTCAGCGGCGTCTTTTTCTTGCTGATTTTGCTACCCTTCACTTTCATTGAATTCTTTTACGCGCCCTGGATGCGCCTGCAAAACGAAAAACGCGCCCCTTCCAGCCTGCCCCCCAACAGCAAAGGGCACGTCATCCTCACCGCCTTTGACCCGGTGACCAGTAATCTGATCAAAAAACTAGACCAATATCATTATGAATACGTTTTGCTGGTCAGTGACTTGAATGAGGCGTTGCAGTTGCACGACCTGGGCTACCGCGTGGTACGCGGCGACCTGGATAGTCCAGAAACGTACCGGCGCGTCGCCACTGACCGCGCGCGGCTGGTAGCCACCACCGCCAACGACATGCTCAATACCAACGTGGCCTACACTGTGCGCGAGATTTCGGAAACTGTGCCCATCATGGCGACAGCCAACTTCCGCGCGTCGGTGGACATCTTAGAGCTGGCGGGCAGCAACCATGTGCTGCAATTGGGGGAAATGCTGGGGCAGGCATTGGCGCGCCGGGTGAGCGGCGGCAGCGACCTGGCGCACGTTATCGGCCAATTTGACGAACTGCTCTTTGCCGAAGCGCCGGTAGGGCAAACGCCATTGGCCGGGAAAACGGTACGCGAAAGCAGACTGCGCGAGCAGGTAGGGGTAACAATACTCGGTGTTTGGGAGCGGGGGAAGTTCGAAAATGTCGGGCCTGACACGCTTCTCACGACCGGGACCGTGCTGGTGCTGGTCGGCCTGGAGGCAGACATCGCCCGCTACAACCAGTTGTATTACCACAATTCGGTTAACAAAGAGCCGGTCGTGATCATTGGCGGTGGCCGGGTGGGGCGGGCCGCCGGGCGCGCCTTGTTGGCGCGTGGCCTGGAATACCGCATCGTTGAACGAGCGCCGGAACGCATTAAAGCGGATAACGAGCAGCGGTATATCCTGGGCGATGCAGCCGAACTGCATGTGTTGGAGAAGGCGGGGATCATGGAAACGGGTACGGTGGTGATTAGCACCCACGACGATGATACCAACATTTACCTGACCATCTACTGCCGCCGCCTACGGCCGAACGTGCGCATTGTCAGCCGCGCCACGCTGGAACGCAACGTCGCCACGCTGCACCGCGCGGGGGCAGATTTTGTCATGTCCTATGCCTCCATGGGCGCTAACGCCATTCTCACCCTGCTGGATCGCAGCGACGTGTTGATGGTGGCGGAGGGCCTGGACATTTTCCGCGTGCCTATGCCCGCCGCCCTGGCCGGCCGTACCCTGGCCGAAGCAAACATCAGGCGCAAAACAGGTTGTACAGTGGTTGCCTGGCAAAATGGCGACGAGATGACGCTGAACCCAGACCCGCACACGCCGCTGCCCGCCACGGCCGGGTTGATTTTGATCGGCTCGGTGGCGGCCGAAAAGGAGTTCTTGCAGCGTTACGAATAAAACCGGGACCTCTGTGACCACAACCACCGGGAAATCTTTTATCAGAAGGGTCGCCGCGCCTCTTGTTCCCAGGCGATCTGAATAAAGTGCAGGCTGCCGGGCACATGATGATCGCATAATGCCTGCCAGAATTGACGGTTGGTCAGATGACGACCGGACAGCAGCCAGACGGTTAACCCATAACAGGCGCGGCTGGCGGCGGTAAAGAACCGGCTGTGGCGCAAGTGCCACAACGCCAGGCTCAGGTAAACGTGGACAATACGGCCGTACCAATAGCCACTATCGGCAGAAGCCCGCAGTCGCCGCCAGGCGCCGGGCTGGTTGATGATCTCATCGCGAGAGCGGCGGGTATCCTCGGCGGCCCGGCCGTAATCGGTGGAGGTTTGCCAGTCGGCGCCACGAAAGAGGCAGGCAACGGCCGTTGTCACATTCGCCAACGACCCCATCGCCGCAATGCGACGGCATAAGTCCTGATCCTCGGTGCCGCGAATGAATGGGCTGTAACCGCCCACCTGGAAAAAGTCTTGGGCGCGAATGAGCGAGGATTGGATGGGAACCCAGGCCCCGCCCATAATTTGGGCCAGGCAATGGCCTTGGATGCCGGAGTTAGTTTCGCCCAGGATACGGCTGTTTTCATTCACCACCTGAATGCCACCATGCAGCCAGGCTGCATCTGGCGACTGCTGCGCCAACTGCCAGAAGGCGGTCAGCGCCCCTGGCAGCAGCCAATCGTCGTCATCCAGGAAGTAGAGATAAACGCCGCGCGCCACGGCTGCACCGCTGTTGCGGGCAAAACTGCGCTCGCGCCGGTTGTTGTAGATGACCTGAACCTGGGGGAATTGCTGCCACGCTTCTGAGGGTAACGGCCGTCCTGAATCATTCACAACCACCACTTCAAAGTCGGCCGGGTCGAATGTCTGGTTGAGGGCGCTTTCGACGGCGCGGGCCAGGGTGGCCCGGCCAATGGTGGGGATGATGATGGAGCAAAACATGGTTATACTGCTTGCCGGCTGCTGCTTGCCAGCCTGGCCGCCGCCTCGCCACGGGCAAAGGTGTCGCTGGCGTAAGGGCGGCTGAACGCCCGCCAGAAAACGCCGGAGAAGAGATGGGGACCAGTCTGAACGAACGCGACCAGTCCCCAGGCAGCCCGGCTCAGGGCGATCCAGAAGCGCCGTCTTTGCAGGTTCCATATCGTCGAAGTGAAATAAATGCGAGCAACACGACCACGCCAGGCCGGAACGTCGCCAGTTTGCAGGCAAGATGACTGGCGCATTCGGGCGAACGCACCTGATTCGTCAAGGATTTGCTCACGCGCCCAGCGGCTTTGCTCCGGGTGACGGTCATAATCGGTGGCGCTGCCCACTTCACCGCGCACAATGTTGGCGACAACGTTTCCCGTACCAGCCAATTCGTGGCGCAGCGCGATGCGGCGCAGCAGGTCAATATCTTCAGGTCCGCTCAACAGTGGGTTGAATCCACCGCTGGCAAAAAACACCTCGCTTTTAATGAATGACGCTTGCAATGGAATCCATTCCCCGGCCATCGCTTGCAAAAAACAGTTCCCAGAGATCTGGTGGTGCAGTTGAATGAGCGGCCGCGCCTGGCGGTCTACCAGTTGGCTGCTGCCATACAGCCAGGCGGCGTCGCTGTGCTGTGCCAGATGCCAAAAGTGTTGCAGCGCGCCCGGCTCCAGCCAGTCATCATCGTCAATGAAGTGAAGGAAACGGCCGTTGGCTGCCGCTGCCCCCGTATTGCGCGCCATGCTCCGTTCGCGCCGGTTGGTGTGGATGAGGCGCACTTGGGGCGACTGCTGCCAATCGGCCGGGGGTAGGGGCGCGCCGGAGTCGTTGACGACGATGACTTCGAAGCTGCCGCCATCAGGTAACGATTGTTGCAAAATGCTTGTGACGGTGCGGGAAAGAGACAGGCGTCCTATCGTTGGGATAATTGTTGAACAAAACATCTCATCTCCACGTCGTCTGCCCATACAGATTACGGTTAGCAGCTTCGACGGCCGTTCTCACCGGGTTAAAGTGAGGTTGCGTTGCTCCATGCCAAAAGTGAGTGGAAAACAGGCGTCGGCCGGCCAGGGCCAGGGCCGCCAGCATGTGGGTTCCCCGGCTGGCTACGACAAACAGCCGCCGCCGCTGCCAGTTCCACTTCATGGAAGTTAGATAGTAATAGACAATACGGCCGTGCCAGTAGCCATGATGAGCGGACGCCCGCATACGCGAAAACGCTCCAGGCAGCGCCAATGCCTTCTCCCGTGATTGCCGGTTTTGGTTAAACATGTTGTTATAATCGGTGGTGCTGCCCTGATCGCCGATACGAATACAGGCAACGATACTCTCTTCTCCGGCTATGTCGCCCGTTGCGGCTATTTGACGGCACAAATCAATGTCTTCATAGCCCCCTAACAGAGATGGCAGCGAAGCAAAACCACCAACACCCCAAAAAGCGTCAGCCCGGATGAAAGAAGCCTGCAACGGCAGCCATTCTGAAGCCACCAGTTGCACAAAGCAGTTGCCTTTTAGTTGGAGGCGTACTTCCTGAATCGTTTCGTTGGCGCTGTCTACCATGCGAAAACCGCCATACGCCCAGGATGCCTGGCTGCTTGCGGCAATTTGTTGCAGGCAGGTAAAGGCCCCTGGCAGCATCCAATCATCGTCGTCCAGGAAGTGCAGGTAACGGCCGTGCGCCATAGCCGCGCCACTGTTCCGCGCCACGCTGCGGTTGCGCCGATTGGTATGGATGAGGCGCACGCGGTCAGACGATTGCCACTTTGCCGCCGGTAAGGGTTGCCCAGAGTCGTTGATGACAATCACTTCAAACGTATCGGCGGCGCAATCCTGGTTGAGGACGCTTTCAACAGCGCGTTCTAAAGTTGGCCGGCCAATGGTGGGGATAATGGTTGAACAGAGCATTAATATCTGTATCCTTGAGAAACACATTAGCTGTCTGGCTGAGCAGCGCGCGCCGGATCGTAAAGATAGACGCGAATATGATGATCTTCCGGCATACGCAAATAAAACACATCTATTAGAGCCGCGTTCTGTTCGATCCACTGCTTTTTGCGTAAATCTCCCCAGACAGTCTCCGAATCAACGACAAACCACGTCCGATAATCGCTTTTCACCACCATCTCAATCGTGGTGTCTTCCCAGGCAGCGATGTCACGATCCAGGTAATAGGGTCCAAATTCTGGCCAATAAGCGACAACGATGTCATCATCTTTGGCTTGTTCCTGTACCAGAGTGAACGCGCTGCGCCAGTCGCGCCGGTTGCCTTCATTCACGCGATAATACAGCAGGTGAGCGCCCGCCGCCTCGGCTACCAACATTGCCAGCACTGCCAGAGCCAGCCAGGTGCGGTTATGGCGTAAGTTATCCTCGATTGCCTTAATCGCCATAGCTGCCAGGATTATCCAACTGGGCAGCGTCACAAAAAGATACCGATCTTGGGTGAACATAAAGAAGCTTAAGAGCAGTAAAATGCCCAGCGGCAGCAGCGCTCCTATAAACAACAGCAAGCCAATCCGACTTTTTTGGATGAGTAAAAAAAATCCGCCAAAAACGGCCAGACAGATGAAAGCAAAGCCTATGTCAAACCCAATGACGCCAAGCAGTCGTATTAAGGTGTAATTGCGGTAGAGAAAGAACCAGCCAAAGTCGCCAAAAAAACGGGAGTTGCCGGTAGTAATAAAGCTGTACGCCTCAATCAGTAAACCGACTACCACAGGCAGGACGAGAATGAAGAGATTGCGGCGGTGGATGCCTGGTGGTTTCGCAAAGGGCAACAACCAAAGCAGCATCAGGTATACCGCCAGCACCGGCGCCAGGAACAGGGCAAAGATACGTTCGGACATGGCCAGATAGAAAAACAGCCATCCTAATAGTAGATACCGGGAGCGATCGCGTTCGAGGCCAATGTGGAACGCCAACAACGCCAGGGTATAAAAGAGCAGGAGGGCGGTGTAGAAACGGCCGTTTTGTGACCAGGTCAAATGCCAGGGCGACACAGCCAGCAAAAGAACCGCAACAAGGGCTTCACGACTGCCAAAAACAGATCTGATGGGGAAATAGAGGATAGGGATGGATAGCACACCGATAATGGCTGGTACCAGCCTGACGCTCCACTCACTGATCCCCAAGACGTTGGTTACGCCTGATATAAGCAGCAAAGAAACCGGAACCCAGTTGGTATGGGGCGGAATGTTGCGCAGTGTCAGCGCCAGGCTGCTGTAGTGGGCCTGGGCACGATTGATCGTATAGATTTCATCAATCCAGAAGCTCCACTCGCCCAGTTTATAGAAACGGAGGGCAAAGGCCAACAGGGTGATGCCGGCCAAAAGTACCCATTGGTATTTGGTGATCAACGAGGTTGCCCAGGGGTGCGCGATATCTTGCTCCACTGCTGTTGTCATGAGGGGTCCTTCGTTTTTTGCGGTTTGGCGAGATCAACGAGGCCGCGGCACAGGCCGCGAACCGCACCGAAATTGCCCTTACGTCCCTCGCGCGCGACCACCCGCACGGCGAGATAGGGCGCTCCAATTAAAAAGAAGCCAAGCTGCTGCCAGGGGGAGGCGTGGCGGCGCATGAATTTGAACCAGTGACGGGATTTGTGCCGGGCGTACTCTTCGCTGTACCCTTTGCCAAAGGTGTGGCTGACTTCGTGGTAGGCTACAGCCTGGGGTATGTACAAGGCGCTGTAGCCCGCTTTTTGTAAACGCAGAGAGAAGTCGGCGTCTTCGGGACCGAAAGGGTCGAAAACAGTGTCGAAACCGCCCAATTGCTCGAATACATCGCGGCGCACCATCATCGCCCCACCGCAAGAAATGCAGGGTTTTATTGTGTCATGTTGGCCGCGATCAATTTCGTTGAAGCCGACGGGCATGAATTGGCCGAGCGTAAAGTTAATGGTGTTGCCACCGCCATCGTTGAGACGTTCCCGGTCGTGCATGAAGCGGAGTTTGGCCTGGGTCTGGCCGACGCGGGTATCCTGGGTGAAGGGTTGGTGGAGGGCTTCGATGAAGCCGGGTTCGACCAGGATGTCGTTGTCGAGGAAGAGGAAGTGGGTCGTATTGAAGCGTTCGCAGGCTAGAGCGGCGGCGGCGTTACGGCCGGAAGCGACGCCGAGGTTTGTTGGGTGTTCGTGGACGAGGACGTTGGGGAAGGCATGGTGGATGGCAACGGCCGTTCCATCTTGAGACCCATTATCCCATACCAGTACATGCAATGCAGCTGCTGTACTGTTAAACAGCGCCTCCAGACATTGCAGCGTCTTGTCTTTTTGATTCATTGTTAAGATGATGGTGGCAATTTCTTCCATTGTTCGTTATCACCCTGATCTATTCACACAATAAAGTCCCTGAGTTGCGCTTTACCTTAAGCTGTCGTGTTTGTAACTTGTATGGTTGTTGCTGCCCCCTTGCCGTCCAATGAGCGGCAGGTATAACTGAGCCGAATTTGGGCATTGTACCGCCTGTCCATTAGCAGAGGCCACCCTCACGCCATACCGGTCGTGATCAGAGCTGCGATAATACATAAACCAGGTATTAAGATCATGATCCAGGGTGACCGTTGCCTGCGAGGCATTGTCGAACTGATAGCTTTGCAATGGGGCGCTGAAGCTGTCGGGGTCGCTGAGGGATACGGTGCGGACTTCCAGCGTGGGGCCGGTCGGTCCGTACAGGTTGTTGAGAAAGAGCGCGTAGATGTCATTGTCTAGCCTGGCATAACCCCCAGTTCCCCAAACAGGAATTGTGCTGCCTCCACTTCGCGCGGCCGAGGAATTTTCCAATGTATCCCAGCTTAAGCCCCAAGCCACACCGAGTTTGCGGCGCTGGAGTGTGCCATTGGGAATGTAATACGTGAACCAACGGCCGTTATCATAAAAACCAATGATCGGGAAAAGCTCATCCCCTGACCCCCAGATAGCATCATCTGTGTGGTCAAGAGCCTTACCCAGGTCGGTGAAGTTGAACCCATCCGGCGCAATGGCGAAACGGCCGTCGGCATTGACTTCACTGCCACCTGCCCAGGTGTTTGCGCCATAGTAAATGGCAATGTCGCCATTTTCGTCTAAAAAGGCGCCAGCAGAGACAGCCCCTTCTTCCAATTGGTTGCCAGGGAACCAGGTTAGCACCGGATTGTGTTCATATTTTGTGAAATGGACGCCGTCCGTGCTGGTTGCCACCCCGATGGAGCGCCACGTGACCGTTTCCTCGTCCTCGTCATATCCATTGGCGCCCTGGTAATAGAGGTAGTATATGCCATCCTTCTTGACAACGCTGTTGGCAAAGCCACCCCACAGGTACAAATCCCATTCGCCCTCCATTCCGGCAGAGAGAATTGTCCCGCAATCTACCCAATCGGATTGAGCGGGAACGGCCGTATTGATAAGGTGGGAAGGGGGTTCAACAGGGGCGCTGCACCCCAAAAACAGTATGGTGAAGAGAGTAAGCGCACTGATCCACACACGGTTTTGGCTTGTTTTATAGAGGGTGCCTGGCCTCGAATAGCAGTTAATTAAGCTGTTCAATTGGTTTCCTCGGCATGGTCATAAAATTCACGCACATATTTCTCGCGATTGGCGGAGCGGGCTACTTTGCCACTTGACGTTTTTAGCAGCCAGCGCTTCTCAACCAGGCGCACATCCGCCAGCGTCACATCCAATTCCTGCACGACGCGGCGGCACAGTTCTCGCTCAATCTGCCGGGCAGTAGACGCATCGGCCGTTGATTCGCAAACTAAAACAATCCCCTCTGTGCCCAGGCGTTGGTTTTGCAGGCCAAAGGCGGCAACCCGACCCGGGTAGACGCCAGATACACTGCTGGCAATCGCTTCTAAATCCTGCGGGTAAATGTTTTTGCCGCCAACGATGATCAAATCTTTTTTGCGACCGGTGATGTAAAGCTGTCCATCGGCCAGATAGCCCATGTCGCCGGTGCAGTACCAATCCCCCCAAAATGCTTCCTGGGTGATTTCCGGTTGGTGATAATAGTCGTGTAACATACAGTCGCTGCGGATGACGATTTCCCCCACCACGCGCGGGGGCAACCATTGCTGCGTCTCGTTGATGACCCCAACCTCAGTGCCAATAATAGGCCAACCACAGCTCACAACGGGGGCTACCCGGTCAGAGTTGGGTGTCAGGGGAACGGCCGTTCCTTTCTGAAGCTGCTGCCGGTCTACCCAATCCACGTGGGGGGGCTGCTGCGGCGCGCTCTGCGTGACGGCAAAGGTGTTTTCAGCCATGGCATAGCAGGTTGCCAGGGCAGTTTCACGGAAGCCGTAGGCTGCAAAATGCCGTCGGAACAACTCATGGCTGTCGTAACGCACCGGTTCCGAGCAGTTGATGACCAGCCGCCATCTGCTCAGGTCCAGCCCGGTCAAATCGCGCTGGCGAATGCTGCGCACGGTATGGTTATAGGCGAAATTGGGCAGCCAGCATAAGGTCCCTTTATGGTTGTGGATGGCCCATAACAAGCTCTTAGGGTCGCGCACCCAATGGAAGGGGGATAGCAGCACCAACGGTACGCCAGTGACCAGGGGCATGACGAACCCGGCAATCAGTCCCATGTCGTGGTAGAGAGGCAGCCAACTCACAACGACGTCGTCCGACCGCAAAGCGATGGCCTGGCTGTAAGCGTGAATCTGGTTGAGGATGGCGCGGTGGGTGAGGGCGACCCCTTTTTGCAGACCGGTGGTTCCGCTGCTGTGCTGCAGGAAGGCGATTTGGTCAGCGGCAGTTGGATAGGCAAAGGTGTGAAGGGGGGAAACGGCCGTTACTATCACATCCTCCGTACTCAACACCTGGCAATCGGCATCACTCAGCAGCGCCTGCAATTCTTCTTGAAATGCCGGGAAGGTGATCACCGCCCGCGCCTCGGCGCGCAAAATCAGGGCGCGCAGTCGTTCTTTGTACACCGTGGGGTCCAGCTTTTCCGTTAGAAAAGGAAAAATGGAAGGCACAGCGCCCAGATACAGCGCACCCCAAAAAGCGGACAGCAACACGCGCGAATGTTGCAGCACCAAAATAACCAGGTCGCCCGACGCGACGCCAATCCTTTGCAAAGCATACGCATAAGCAGTGGCCTCCTCATGAAACTGACCGACCAGCACATTTTCTACTGCGCCATTTTCGTAGATGAAGGTCAAAGCCAACTGCTGCGGCGATTGGCGTGCCCGATCAACCACCGGCTGCACTAATGTTTGTGGGGGCATCAGCCAGACTGCTCTATGATAACGCGCCTGACCATCTGATTGAGGGTGTCCATGTTGGCAACAGTCAAATCAGGATCGGGGATATAGACGCCAAACGCTTCTTCAATAAAGACGCCAATGTGGGCCAGGGAGAAAGAGTCTATCAACCCACCGGTGATTAACGGTTCATCCTCTTGCAAAGAGTAACCGGCGCGGCCCAATAATTCCTGAGTGATAAACGCACGCAATATTTCTTTAATTTCGCTTTCGTTCATATAGCACACCTCTTCGTTAGTTGCTTACCGGATTCTGGCGGAATTGCGCCAACCCCTGGCGCTGTAACGCTTTGCCAAATCGCGCTGCGCGGGTGGCGGGCAAAAACGCCAGTGTCCAACGGTCACACTGCTTAAAAACTCTGGTACACAAATGGTTCTCTCTCCTCCCCTTGTGTAACAATAAGGATGAGGAAAATGGCCGCGGCCAGCAAGGCGGCCTGAATAGGGCGCGGCCAGCGTAAAAAAACGACTTCATCGTGGCGGTAGTTCTGTGCCCAATCCAATCCTACGGAAAATAATACAAGCGGGACAACAAACACAATGCGCCGGTGCTGAATACTCCAATCACTCCAACTAAACAAGCCGCGCCAATATTCTAGCGCCAGGAGAAATTCCAGGCGAAATGGGACCCAGGCCAGCATCACCAGGATGAAGACAACGGCCGTCGCCACACCCTGCCGCCACCACGACCGCTTCTGAGGTGGCAGCATAGGCCCCCGCAGCGCCAGTAACCGCTCACCAATCTGGTAAACACCATGCAGCCCACCCCACAACAGCATATGGCCGCTAAAGCCATGCCAAAGCCCACTGACCAACATTGTCACCAGCGGCGGTAAAGTCACATTGGCCCAATGATTACGCTGGCGGCGGCGGCGCAGAAGCGACCGGCTGATTGGAAAGTAAATATAATCACGCAGCCATTCAGATAGCGTAATATGCCAGCTTCGCCAGAACTCGGTGAAGCTGCGGGCAAAGTAAGGCTGGGCAAAATTGGATGAAAGTTCAATGCCAAACAGACGGCTGACGCCGCGCACAATGCTGGTGTACCCGGCAAAATCGTTGTACAGGGCAAAACCATAGGCCAGCAGCCAGCCCCACAATTCTGGCGCGCTAAACGCCCATGGGTATAAGAACACCTCTGGGGGGATAGCATTGCGCAAAATGTCGGCGATCAGCAGCTTCCGTACCGCGCCGACGATGATCAGCGTCAGGCCGCCGGCGACTACACTATTGTCAACGACCTGTGGTTGTTGCAGCCGGGGCAGGAAATCACGCGCGCGCTCAATTGGCCCGGCCAACAGCTTGGGGAAGTAGGCCAGGTAGAGGGCAAAGTGAAGGGGGTTAGTGACGGCCGTTACCAGTCCCCGGTACACATCTGCCTGATAAGAGATTAATTCCAGCACATAGTAAGATAAACCCACCGGTACCAGGATTTGTACTACTTCTGGTGCGAACGGTTCCCATAAGGCCAGCAATTGCGGCACGAAAAAATTGGCGGAACGAAAATAGACCAGCGCCAACACGTTCAGCCCAATGCCGGCCCCCAACAAGGCACGCCGTCGTTGCTGGCTGCTTTCCAGGCAGCGCGCCAGCGCATAATTGGCGGTAGTCAGCAGCAGCAGCGCCAAGGCAAACTGCCAGGCCCAGCTCAGGCAAAAGGCGTAAGACGTCAGCAGCAGCCAGCCTGCCGGCCATCGTCGCGGCAGGCAAAAATAAACCGCCAGCGTGACAGCCACAAAGAGCACAAACGTCGCCGAAGTAATAGCCATCTATTGACCTCGCTCCCCGCGCGCCAGTTCGCCATTATTGACGGCTTGCCCTACCTGTCGCCCCAACCACGCGCTGAAAATCGTGGCTCCATTCGTGTTCAGGTGGCTGTAATCCATCCAGCCATCATCTGGAATCAGATGCAGAGATGTCGTTTCCCAGAAGGGAACATCATAATGGGCGGTTGTTTCGTCCACATAATGGGTGAAAGCGGCGTAATCGGCCGTCGCCTCGCCAAAGAAGTAGAAGTAGGTATCGGGCACAGGCATTTCCACCACTAATAGCTGGCTTGACGCCTGCTGCTGCACCAGTAACATTTCCAGCCCGGCCTGGTTTTCCGCTTGCACCTGGTAAGCAGAAAGCACCCGGAAGTAATATTGTATTTGATATTCGGGATTATTGGGATCGGGTGGCATGGCAATATAGTCGGCCACTGTGTCATCTGGGTCATAACCAAGACGGCCGTGCGGCGTTTCCGACCCGTAGTAACTGCGCAAGGTATCCCGGTAATAAAAGCGGGACAGGTTAAACAGCAGGCGGCGGTAGCGATAAAGGGCAGAGTGTTCTACCAACCACCCTTCCAGGTTGAAGCGCCCCAGCCGGTATTGCAGCCAGGGCATATCCAGAATAACAGTTGTATCCCGATCGGTTCGGGTGACGGCCAGGTCCCGCGCATCCATGCCATAAATGAGCAGGCGTGGTTGGTATTCTTCCATCAGGATTTGGGCCAGCGCGCCGGCGGTCATGGTGGGGATGGCATCTATGCCAAAATTAAAGCAGTGTAGCGCCTCGCCGGTTTCCTCCTGGTACGTGTGCGCAAAGACGAGTGGGTTAAACCCGCTTACGACCATGGAACTGCCCAGAATGATACAGTCAATACGGCCGTCTTCTTCTGCTACCTGTTGTAACCGCCACCACTGCATTTCAAACTGGCGGTGGCGGGTGTTCAGCGTGGGGGCCATCAGGCGGGATTGGAAGGCGGGCAGCCGCGCGACTGCTTCGGCCACGCCGCCCAGCAGCAGCAGAAAGAGTAGGGTGAGGAGGGGAATTCGCAAAGACGGCCGTGTTAATCGCAGCATGATCCCATCCTGATTCCGATTTAAATTTCGCATTTGCCCCTAAAAACCCTGGTACACAAAGGGTTTCGTCACTGTGCCTGCGCTCACAATAATAACCAGAAAAACAACTGTCGCCAGCAGAAAAGCCTGGACCAGACGAGGCCAACGCAGAAAAACAACTTCGTCACGAAAATGATGCTGCACAAAATCAAGCGCAACAGCTACCAGGACATAACCCGCAGCCAGTATTAACCGGCGATAGTGAAGACCAAATTCACCAAAACTGAGCAACTGCTTCCAAAATTGAATGGCCTCAGGCATCTCCATTAGGAAAGGCGCCCAGGCCCACATGACCAATATAAACACCGTTCCCATTGCCAATAATTGCCGCCAGCGTGGTCTTTGGTCGGGCGCTACCACCGGCCCCCTGAGTGACAGGATGCGCTCGCCGATTTGGTACACCCCATGTAACCCGCCCCAGACCAGCATGTGCAGGCTAAAACCATGCCACAGACCGCTCATCACCATCGTTACCATGGGAGGAGCAACCACATTCAATACATTGGTTCGGCTGCGATTGCGCCGCAGCAAGGACCGCAACGTCGGGAAGTAGATATAGTCTCGCAGCCAATGGGACAGGGTGATGTGCCAGCTATTCCAGAATTCGCCGAAATTACGCGCGAAGTAAGGCTGGTGAAAGTTAGGCGATAGTTCAATGCCAAAGAAGCCACTGATACCGCGAACAATGCTCGTGTAACCGGCAAAATCGTTATAAAGCGCAAAGCCATAGACAAACAGCCAACCCCATAACTCCCCAGCGCCAAAGTTGGCTGGCGTTTCAAAGATTTGCCGCGGAATCATAAGGGTGAGTGTATCGGCAATGAGCAGCTTGCGAAATATGCCGACCACAACAAGCGTGAAGCTGCGCGCCAAGAGATCGTTGTCAACAACACGCTGCTGCCCCAGTTTGGGCAAAAAATGACCGGCTCGCTCAATCGGGCCAGCCAACAATTTGGGGAAGTAAGCCTGGTAAAGCGCATAATCTACGAAATTGTGCGTTGGTTCCATCTGTCCCCGGTACACATCAACCTGGTAGGAGATGTTTTCCACAATGTAGAAAGAAAGTCCCACAGGTAACAGTAGCTGCAAAACGCCCAGTTCCGAAGCGATGCCTAAACCCTGTAGCAGTTCTTGCAGATCGGGCACGAAGAAGTTGCCGAGGCGGAAGAAAACCAGGGTGAGGATATTGAAGCCGATTATCATCCACAGAAGTCCTTTACGCCCCTGTCCCTGTTTGCGCAGACGCTTCGCCATCAAATAGTTGGCTGCTGTGACCATGAATAACACAACAGCAAAGCGCCAGGCCCAGGTAACACAAAACACGTAGGACGCCAGCAGCAGCCAATAGTTCTGCGGCCGTCGTGGCAGCATGTAGTAAACAACGAATGTGAGGGCCGCAAAAACAGCGAACTGTCCGGAAGTTACTTGCACACGAGTCTCCCTCTACTTTTTTTCACCAGTCCCGTCCACACCAGGGCGACTATCTGCCACCTGAGACGCGATCCTGCCCCAGTATCGTTCCCAACCAACGGCTGAAGATCGGCGCTCCGTCGCTGTTCAAGTGGTTGTAATTAAACCAGGTAGGGTAAGGAAGCGTCTGCAAGTCATCCATGCGCCAAAATGAAATATTCGCCGCAGCGGCCTTTGTGCTGAGCGTGTCAATAAACATCCTGTAATCTTGTTCTCCATTCCCAAAGAAGGTGTGAAACGTATCTGTGACAGGCATTTCAACCAAAATGATGCGGGTAGTCGCGTTATCTAAAGCCAAGATTTTGTCCAGGGCTTCCAGATTTTCTGGCAAAAGCCGGAAGGGAGAATGGGCAGCAAAGTAATGTTCGATGTATGGGTGGTCAATTTCAGGATTTGGAGGTACAGAAACATCCAATGGGCCTGATCCCTGTAATGGAGAATGACCATCTGCATAGGCACTCCTTTCGTCCGCGGCCGCTTGCAAAACCTCTTTGTAATCAACTTCAAATGTCACCAACTGCCCCAGAACGCCCAGATAACGATAGAGATAAGTGTGTTCGTAAAGCCAGCCCTCAAGCGTGAATTCTCCCAATTGGTAGCGCGCCCAGGGTACACGTGACAGGTCAGTGTCACCCTGTTCGTCACGAGGAACAGTAAAGTTTAGACCCTCTACACCAACAATCAGGAGTTGTGGCGAATATTCCCGAATTAAAATCTCCGCCAGCGTTGCAAATCCCATAACGGTAAAAGCGCCTACACCAAAATTGTAACAGGTGATCTCTTCCCCGGTTTGCTGGCGGTAAGAGTCGGCAAATGCAGCCGGCGAAAAGTTAGACATAACCGTTGAATCTCCCACCATAATGCACGCAACAGGACCATAAGCGGCATGGTACATTTCCAACCGTTTCCACTGTTGTTCAAACTGTCTATGTTCGCTGCCCAAAGCCGGCGCGCCGAGAAAAAAGTGGACAGGGGCGACCCTGAGGACGAGTTCAGTCAGAGACAGAAATAAGATGAGGAACAATCCCGCTAACAAAAGTGAACGGCCGAATGGTCGGCTTAGCTGCAAAGTTCGTGATCGGGATAATGATGTTGCATCCATAGGTTTATCTATCTTGCCAGAATTTATGCTGAACGGAAATCGGCAATCTTGCCTCTAGCCGCAGCAGCCACTTCTTGCTAAAACGCACCGGCTGGCGAAGTCGTTTGGGCAACCACGCGGGTTGCCTGTACAGCCAAGTCTGGCGACTCAATGCCTGCCACAAATCCAAGTCTTCCACTTGCTGCTGTTGCATATAGACTGCCAGCCATTGTAGATATTCCAGGTGTAACTCTTGCCCGTGATCACTGGCGCGGTGTGTGCCAGAGTCGGGATGTTGGCGGTAATAATCCCAGCAGGTATCGGCCACGAGGACTGGCGCACGCAGGCAAATTTTGGCATACAACATCTGGTCTTCATAAAAAAAGTTTCTTATACCTCTTTCAAATTCGCCGGCTGCTTCTAATAGCTCGCGCCGGATGATGATGCTGCATGGGCAGGGGATCGCTACTTGCTGCTGAATGAATAAGATGAGCAGTTCAGGTGGTGGGAAGATTGCGTCTGCTGCCAGACCTGAGTGTGGGTAATAATCACGCGCTGCATCTTGGGGGTTGCCTGTCCAACTGTGCCAGTATTTGGTACGGCCGTATACCATCCCCACCTCAGGATGCGCCGAAAACAGCGTTACCTGCTCTGCGAGTTTAGGAGGCAGCCACAGATCGTCCGCATCCAAAAAAGCGATCAGATCGCCATGGGACTGTTCCAGCGCCAGTTGTCGTGATGGGCCTAATCCATTGTTGGCGTGGCCTGGGTGTTCCAGGCAGCGAATTTTGTCCGGATGGGCAGCGGCGTAAGTTCGTGCTGTTTCGCTGCTGGCGGCATTGGTAGAGCCATCATCCACCAGCAATAGTTCCCACTGTGGGTATGTCTGTGCCAGCACACTTTCAATGGCCTCGGTCATGAAGGCCGCCGACGTGTTATAAAAAGGCATCATCACAGAAACAAGTGGGGTTCTTTCAACCATGCAGCCACCTTCGCAGCCAGCGGGCAAATGTCTCGCCGTCCCAGTCTGTGGGCCAGAAGCGCGGCAGATAAAAGGGATTGCTGCCCCGTCGAGCCAAACCGTTATAGCTGGCACAGGCCAGGGTGTAGCCGGCCTCTTGCACCAGCTTTTGGGTCACGGTCGTCATCGAACCATGTGGATAGGAAAAGGAAGTGACTGGTCGTCTTGTAATTTCTTCTAACATAGACTTGCTTTGCCTGATTTCTTCCGCCTGAACTTCGGTCGCTAATGAGGCCAGGGCAGCATGGGTCACGGTATGCGCGCCAACCTCCACCAGTCCATCTCCGATCAGGTCTGCCAGTTGCGATGGCGACATCACATTACCTGTTTCCGATAAGTCATAATTTATTGGGCCAACCAGACTCCAGGTGTGCAGTTCGGCCATGACAGATAAACGCGCTTCTGGCTGCGCCAATAATGCTTGATACAGCATCAGCAGCAGACGATAGCGTGGTGTGGGCGCTTGTTTGCGTAACAGGTCACGCTCGCGTTGAGGATCGAATATGGACCAGGTATGTAAACGGCCGTTTATGTTCAGTTGCAAACGATCGGGCAGCGCCACTGGAGAAAGAATGATCCGCGCCAGTTCATCCCACCACAACTCTTGCCCTAAACAGCCGGCCACAACAAAAGTGGTGGCCGGAATCTCATATTGTGCCAGTAATGGCCGTGCCTGCGACAACACATCCGTATACCCATCATCAAATGTAACCACCACAGCGCGCTGGGGCAGGTTTCCTGTTTGCAGCCCTTCATATGCCTTTGCCAGAGAAATGGGATGCGCTTCCCGGCGCAGCACTGCCATCTGCTCAGCAAAGCGAGACGGCCGTACAACCACGCTATATGGATCATGGTCCACATTCGCCACGCGATGATACCCCAGGAGCATCACCTGTTGTCCCCAACGGCTGCGCAGCCAGTGTGCCGCTTGCCGGGCTGTCTTCGCGCCTTTCACTCGCATCACCCACTTACCGGTTTTATGGCCCGCACAGTGATCAACAATTCATAATCCGGGTCTACACTGTCCAATTCCTCACGACGCAATTCCTGGCTGGCAAGCCCATGCAAAAAGGCAACAGCCGCCAACACATTGCCATGCGCAGCAATATACACACAATCAGGGGGGAAAACGGCCGTTGCCAACCGTGCCATCGAAGCTGTGGTAAAGCTCCAATAATATCCCCAACGCTCCATATCATACCGGCAGATCTTGCTAATACCTGGCACGGTAATGAGCGCCACGCCGCCTGGTTTCAAGATACGGTGAACCGTTCGTAATGCCGCCGCCACATCAAAAATCGCATTCAGCGTTTGCGTCAATATTACACAATCAAACGTGTCCGCCGGCATATTTTCCCCGGTAGCCAAATCGCCAATGAGGGTGACAACTTCCTTCTGTTCAGCTACGTGCAATACAACACTCTGCGTGACCCGGTCGCCGCCAAAACGGCGCGTATACGTGTTGCTGCCAATTTCCAGCACACAGCCTTGCATATCCCCAGCCTGTGCCGCTAAAAATTGCTCAATGTAATAGCGGTCTATGGGTTGGCCTCGTTCCATGCCCCAATCTGGGCTGATGGGCTTCAGTCGGCGCAAACTGCCAAAACGCACCAACCCTACCGGCGGCCAACATGTATAACGCACAATGCGCCGCCGGACCGCTTTCGATAGATATTTCTGGCCGAGTTCAATCAATCGTTTTTTCATAATTTATAATTCAAAATTTTCAGCCGGGCCAATGGTGGAAACGCCAGGGTCAGGTTTGCCTGTAATCCCAGGTGCAAAACACGATCTGCCAGCCAGAACAGGACGGCCATAACCATCACGGCCGTTCCCCCTGCCAACACAAATCCAACTAATCCCGGCCATAACGTCGTTATGCCCCAGGCAATCAATCCGCCAACCACAGCCACCACGGCAATGGCAAAGGCTGGCCGGAGCATGCCCTGATAAGGCCGGGTCAAAACTTGCCGGGCATAGAATACACACATCACCTGCGCTGCGCCGACTGCTGGCAGCCACGCCAGCGCCGATCCCAATACGCCAAATTGGGCGATGAGGGGGCCGATTGAAACGATAAGCAGGCTGGATTGCAAACATTCAATAATGGCTACCCGGTACGGTCGCCCCGTCCCGTTCAAAATGGGCAGCACCGTTTCTCCCACCAACCCCACAATGTTTACCAATGCCAGTATCCGAATCATCGCTACCGTATCTGCCCAGCGTGGCCCCAACACATAAGCCACCAACGCCGGTGTCAGTGTGTACAACAAGATACACACCGGCAAGATTAGAGCCATGACGGCCACCAAAATGGCCCGGTAAGCGCGAACAAGCTGAGGCGTATCATCTTGCAGGTTAGCATAAAGAGGGAAAGCGACCGAATTGATCACTTCTTCCGCTACCTCCGTCGGCAAAAAGGCCAGTTTGGCTGCCAGGAAATACAACCCCAATTCGGCCACACCTAACTGGCGCGAGAGAATCATCTGCATGGCAGAGCGTCCGGCCATAGCAATGACTCCGGTGAGAAATATCCAACGGCCAAAACGGATCAACGGCCGTATCGCCACCCAATCAAACGAAAAACGTGGCCGGTGCGGCGCCAGCCAATAAGACATGATCACATACACCAGCGGTCCGGCCAGCGAGCCAATGATCAACGCCCACACACCCAGCAGCGGGGCCAGGACAATGGAGAGTGCCGTATTGGCGATGGCATCCGGCAGGCGCGCCAACGTCAGGGCGCGGAAGTTTAAGTCACGGGTCAATTTTGCCAGCTTGATGCTGGCGGCCGCTTCCAGGGTGGGGCGCAGCGCGGCGGCTTGAATCAGGGGCATCGCCCGTGGTTCCTGGAACAGGGTGGCAATGAACGGGGCGGCCAGAATGACGGCCGTCGTCACCACCAGTCCGCGCACCATGCCCGCGGTCCAGGCGGCATTATAGTGTACCTCCTCTGAATCCGGCTGCTGTACCAGCGCCGGCGCCATGCCAAGGTTGGTGATCACCATCAGGAATTCAACAGCCACGAGCGAGATAGCCAGCAAGCCAAAATCATCAGGCGCCAATAAACGAGCCAGGACAATGGTTCGCAGCAGAAAGATCAGCTTGATGCTGACCATCTGTGCCCCTTTCCACATCATGGCTGACCCGGCCGCGCGCGCTAATTTCTTTTCCGTAATGTTGAATCTCCTTTGCAGCGCCTCAACCGACGCCTTCCCTCAGCGTATAGTCAGAAATTGTCAGGCGCAGACCCGAAGGATTTCCCAAAGCCCTTCAGGTCATACTGTGGCCTGGGTGAATCATCATATATTGCATCCAGGCCAAACGCGGCCACCACCGTCAAAACATCATCAATTTGTGTGGCCGATAACTTGTTTTGCCATTGTGCGAGTTGATCATTCCCCGTCACAACCGCACTATGTTTCTTGCTGGTGGCCGATGGTTTTTGGGCAGCCTGGTAAACTGAGTCTTGATAATCCGTGATCCCTATCTTCTGAAAAATAGACGGAATGATGGTATCGGGTTGGGCTACTAACTGTTCATAAAGCACGATCTGCAAATCGCCTGGCGCGAACTGTTGCAGCGGCACGATATTGCTGATGCACCAGATAAGCGCGTGCTTGGCGGCGTCGCTGCTGGCCTGGGTGATGATGTCCATTTTGTCAGAGAGGAAATCTTCCATCAAGTTCGGCTGGCGCAAAAATGAGTCAATGTCGCTGTCGGTAGCCCATTGCAGCTGCAGGCGGGATAGAACAACGGCGCAAGGATGGCGCAAAATGAACAAGAGCGGCGGTTGTGGGAATCGCTGCTGAATCCATTTTAGAAAAAGATTGGCCCTGATCTCTTTGATGAGGCGGTAGTCAGGACGTAGTGTGGCTGCCTCGCGGTCTATCCAGGGGTGGCGGATGCGGCCGCGAAAAACAGCGTCGCAGTAAGCGTAAAGTTGGGCATTGTCGGTAGACGGCCGTTGATAATGAAAATAATCAAACGCGCTGAATGCCTTCACCTTATAAGGATGAAATGGTTCAAACATAATGCGGCACGGGATCTGTGAGGCGATAATTTCCGCCAGCCAGGTAGTGCCGCTGCGCGCAGCGCCAGCCACCAGAATGCTGCGGCTGGCATCCCCATTGGTATCCCGGTATAAGCAGCCAAGCAGGCGATGAAACAGGCGTTTGCTCAGGGGTGACATCATTCTTTTCGCTTCAGACCGGCGATGATGCCGGGTAACAGGTGACGGGTGTGGGCACGGCCGTTCTCCGCCAACTCTGCATCTCCTGTGACCATACCGCGCAGCCAGCGCAAAGGGCTGCGTATTAAGGCCCGAATCGTTTGCATCAGGATGAGCCTGTCGCCGTGCCGCAAATGGACCCCATAAAACCCACCCTGGCTGCGAGCATAATCGGCGTAGCGGGCGGCCCGTTGGCTGACGTCGCGCCAGTGGTAATGGTACAGCGCCACGTCCGGGTCATAGGCGATGGGGATGCCCAGACGCAGGGCGCGGTAGCCATAATCGCTGTCCTCGGCCGAGGCCAGGCAGGGATGCTCATCGAAAAGGCCAATTTGTTGCACCACGGCCATAGCCAGGCCGACATTGCCGCCAATGAAGGGGTGGGCTTTTAACTGCGGCTTTGTATACAGCTTGGGCTGGCGCGAGGTGACGGTGGAGAAGTCGGCTTCGTCGTTGCCGGCCAGTTCCACGCGGCCGGTGAGGATGATGTCCGGTTCACGGCGCAGGCGGCTAACCATGTTCTCCAGCCAGTCGGCAGTCACAAAGCAGTCATCGTCGGTGATGGCGACGAAGCGAGTAGTGACCTGTTCCAGGCCGCGATTGATGCCCGCGGAACGGCCGTGCTGCCCGGAGGGTACATAAAGCGTAGCCAACCCCAAGCTCTGCAACTGCGCCAACCAACCGGCTACCAACTCATTTTGCCCCTGGTCTACCACAATCAACATGCCCGGCCACACCGACCCATCGGCAATCCAGCGCAGGCAGGATTCCATAATAGGCCGACCCAGGGTAGGGATAACGATGGACACATCCATGACCACCGGTTTTAGGGGGATTGACCCCTCCAGGGTTTTCAGGGCTTCATTTTGGGCCATTACAGTCATCAGCTTTAATCGCTTGCCAACAGATAGATATAATAACTTGAGTTGCCCACCGGCTGCCATCCGGAAGTATCAGCATAAGCGGGTACGTATTCGGCCACGATGGCTTGTGCCCCACTGTAAGCAAATGCCGCTAACACCTGCTCCTGAACTTCATCACCGGCCAGCCAGAAAGCGTCGGCGGCCTCTGGCGGCATTTCGGCCACAATTTTTACGCGGGCCAGCCTGGCCCAGAAAGCGTCGAAGCCATAGCCAATGATGCCTACATGGTCGCCGGGCTGCAACCCCAGTTCGTGCAGGGCGACGGCCGTCTCGCCCGGCCAGGTTGGTGGGGGTGCGTTGTCGGCGCTTACGGCCGTTGTCGCCCCGCCTGTCACCGTCACAAACCCATCCAGATTAAAGGCAAAAATGTTCAGCCACATCACGGCGACGGCAATGAGGCTGAGCGCAGGGGCAAGGCGACGATTGGGCGGCGAATCTGGCAGTCGCCAATTTGCCAGCAAATCGCCCCAAAACAAAATGACAAAAACGCCCACGTACCGCCCTTCCACCAGCACGAGCGCGTAGAGGGTAAAAGCGGCCAGGGCGATGAGGGTGAGGCCATATCGGCGCAGCAGGGTGAGGGAGGCGGACGGCCGTTGCCAACCCAACCACCACGCCAGCAGTACGGCCGTCACTAAAACCGCCTGCTGCCGCGCAAACAAATCCAGATAAAACAACCCACTCGCCAGCAGCAAACGAAGTTGGGCCGTCACATTCAGCCGCGTTTCCGCCCCTTCATACCAGTAGACCGGGTCTGTGGCTGCCGGGTAGGTACCGCCCACCGGCGTGGCAAACTCATACACCGGCGGCGCAGCTAAAACCTGGCGCGTGGGGTGCAGCGGCGTCCCGTTCACCGGCGGGTCTTCCCCTTGCCAGTGAACAAAAGGCAACCCTTGCACGTAGCGCAAATAGGTGATGGTGCTGGCGTCGCTGAACGTGAAGCGCCCTCTGGAAGCAGAGATGAGGGCGATCCACGGACCACTGATGAGCAGGAACAACAACAAACTGAGCAGAACTTTGGGCCAGGCGCGGCGCACATCTCCCAGGCTAAACAAAGCTGCAAACAGAAAAACAAATGCCAGCGGAAACATGACCGCTTTGCTCAGATAACCCAGACCTGACCACAGTCCCAACCAGGCAAAATCGCGCCACCTGTCCGCGCCGCGCCGCAGGCGCACCAACTGCGCCGCCGCCAGGTAAACAAAACAGGCCATGAGCATATCTGGCGTGACGGCCCATATTTCGATGAGCGACATGGACACCCAGATGAACAGGGTGTAGCCGATAGCCAGCCAGGCCCATTCTGGCAGAGAAATACGGCCGTCGTGTTGCTGTTCCTCCTCTTGATACAACCATAACTGCCGCCACAATTGTTCAAAGCAGAGCAGCGCGCCCAGGTAGATGACAAAATCCACCAGATGAACGAGGGTGAATTCCCACGCCATGGCCGGATTAAACAGGCGCAGCGCCAGACCGACTGTCCAGGCATAGAGCGGACTCCAGACAGCGTTAACGGCCGTGCCCCAATCCCCTCGCCAGAACGCATCACCCAAATCCAGGTACACAATGCCATCCGCATTCATGGAATGTGCGGAAATGGCGGCCCAGGTGTGCAGAGCCGCCAACACGACAGCCAGAAAACGGCCGGCAAAACGCACATGATTGGCGCGTAAAATCCCGCTATTATTGCCCGATATCGGTTTGGCAATGCTCATAAATCAAGTAATTTTCCGTTTGCGCCACCAGCGAACACGCCCGTAGATAAGCTCTGAGATCACTGTGATGCGTGGTGTATTCTCTAAAATCGGTGATGATAAAGTATTCAGGAGTAAAAGGTATTTCAGCCAGACGTTCGGACACAGTTGCCCATTTCACTTCTGGTCCCAAGTAAAGTTTTTGGGTATCGGGACGAGGCCAATAGGCGCCGGAAAGCAGTCCCAGATATTCTAACGGCCGTCCATAGTAAGGGGATAAATAGACAGTCCGCGTACTATGATGAACCTGCTCCCCAATTTCCGTGGCCAATGCCTGATTCTCAAAATTGGGCGACCATCGCCCTTGTTGAATGACCTGCCACGAAGCCAGCAAAACAAAAATAGCGAGTACGCCACCCAGCCAGACAGTACGCCATCGCGGCCGGCTTAGCCCTTGTACGTGCGTCCACAAAAAAGCGACAAAAGGCCCGGCGGAAAGGGCAATCGTCGGCGCTAATTGCAGGTGATAATAATTGTGGGTCATAATGTGATAGTTGAAAATCAGGCCAAAAACAACATAACTGCCCCACAAGCCCGTTAAGAGCCATTGCAGGCGTGGCGAATTCAACAAAGCCAGGCCACATAATGCCGCGATTACGCCCACAAGAGTAACCGCGTCAAGCTCTGTATAGATCCATCCTTGCCAGAATTCCCGGCGCAGCAGCAGGTGTGGCTGAAAGGTAATTTCCGCCTGACCGGCCAAAGAGTCTGCAATTAGCAGGCCATAGGCATAGTAGGCCAACCCTAACAGCAGCGCGGCACAAAATAACACGACGTGTGACAAAGGTCTGGTTTCGCCATGTAAAAAACGATAAACCAGCAAGGCCGTAAAAGCGCCAACAATGGCAAACAAACAAAGTGGGCGAATAAACAAGGCTAATCCAGAAGCTAACATGACCCAAACCAGGTGGCGACGGGTTGGGTTCTGGTCATAACGTAAAATGGCCCATAAACAGGCCATGTAGAACATCATCATCAAAGTGTCTGGCTGGAAACTCTTGCTGGCGATGATGCCGATAGGCACAAACAGATAATAGGTGGTGAGGATAACGGCCGTTTCCGCACCATATAAATCACGCGCAATTTGCCAAAAGATGAAGCCGCTCACTAACCAAAACAGGGTGGCGTAGAAACGCGGTATCCATAGCTGTTCACCACCGGCAAAATAGAAGGTAACGGCCGTTAACCATTCCAAAACAGGTGGTTCCAATGACCATTCCGCCTCCCGGCTGATATGCGCCACCTCTCGCTGCCATGCCGGAATCTTCTCTGAATTCAGGTCATAGTAAATATCCCTGGCAATAATAGCCGAACGGAATTCGCGCACAGGCAGTAAACCGACAAATGGCTTTTGAATGTTGTAAAGCCTGATACCACCGGCCGCGAAGAACATCAGGAACAGCAAAACTGCCAACCAGGTCTTGTGCCTGGCAAACAAGGAGATCGAAGCCCGGTTTTTTATTCTTACACGCATGGTTTAATACTTAAGACCAAAGACCAAATATTTGCCATAACCATCTACGGCAGCGAGCCACTTGTTTGGCCCAATCTGATGAGGATCAATCTGGTGCATACCGTGTCCATTCCAGCCGTCGCCACTGCCCTTTAAGATGGGTTCCTCGCTTACCAGTGTTTCAGCGTAAGTTGTCGGCGAGATGGCGGTGATTTCAAACGCCCAAATCTGGTGAGTTCCTACGGCCGGGTTAACGTCCATCGTGTAACGGTAAAGCCGGTCTTCATACACCAAAACCCGGCCACTCGGCCGAGAAATATGCGCATTTCCCTCAACGATGGGGCTTTCCGGGTGTTCTTGCCAGGGGCCGAATAAATCATCGGCGTAATACAGGTGGAGGGTGTCATTGCTAACAGGAGCAGCAAATATCCACCATTTATCATTGAAATACACAATGGAATTATCTACCCGTTCCACATCGTCCACCAACGTAGTGACATATGTCCATTTGGTAGGGAACTCCTCTGCTTTGTATAAGCGAATGGAATTGGCTTCAAAACTTTCTGGTATCAGATAGTATTCATCTTGCCACTTAAAAACGTAGGGGTAAGAGAGGTGAAACGGTTCATCCAGGATGATTTGCTGGTATCGCCAGCTTCTGGTATTGGCGCTGGTAGCTACGGCCAGATCGCCTTGTTTTGTGTTCTGGTTATAAACTTCAAAAAACAGGTACCATGTTTTGTCATCTTGTACCAAGAACGGGTCCGCCACAAATTTGGCGGGCACATCGGTCACATCTTCGGCCGTTAAAACAGGGTTTCTTTTGTTTTGCGAAGCCGGAAAATTAAAGGGGGAATCTCCCTGATAGATACCTATCGTCCAGTCTTCTCTTTCCGTCACAAAAGGGACGCCACGTTTGATGCCGACGATGACGCCACTGACCAAACCGATCAGTAAGCACACCATGGCAATGAACGCCGCAAACAAATAATACTTTTTCATTGAGCCTCTAATTGTCTGAAATTTTTGTCCAACGGCCGTGCCACCTGGTGAAACAACCTGATATATTGCTGGTTCACAATTTCGGCCGCATAACAATTTTGAACCGTTTGCCAACCAGCTTGCCCCAAACGGGCAGCCAGGGCGTCGTCTGTCAGCAGCAAGTCCAGGGCGTCGTAAAGTTGTCGGAAGTCGCCAGGCCGAACCATTATCCCATTTTGTTGGTGGGTGATAATGGTTTTGATGGCGCCAACGGGGGTGGTAACGGCCGTTAACCCACACGCCATCCCCTCCACCAACGACGACGGAAAAGCGTCATCCTCCGTTGGCAGGACAAAAATATCAGACGCCTGCACATATTCCTCCACATTTTGCACGCTGCCGGTAAAGAAAACCCTTTCCGTCAACTTATTAGTCTGAACGTAGGCTTTTAACTCCGCTTCACAGTTATGGATGTCCAGGCCACCCGTACCCACCAAGAGCAAGTATGCCTGTTCATGCTTGCGCCGCAGGTCATTCCACACTTTCAGCAAAAGTGGCAGCCCTTTGTAGGAGACAAGCCGCCCGGTGTAAATGACAAATTTACCATCTGGTAGCAAACTCAATTTCTGGCGTAATACCATTTTTTGCTGCGTATCAACCGGGAAAAACCGGTCGGTGTCTACGCTGTTGGGGATCATGTGAATGGCAGATGGGGGGATGCCTGCGTCTGCCATTTCTACGGCCGTTTCCGCAGTAATGGCGGCAAAAGCAGCGGCGCGTTTAAGGATGGCATTGCGCCCGCGTACAAACAGCTTGAACAGGAAGGATGAGGGCGACAGGCGCAGTTTCGCCAGGCCGGCCGTAAAAAAGTCGCCGGACATTTCGCCCTGGCTGTCTGCTTTGAGAACAACGGTTTTACCCAAAAGTTTGCCGAGGAGGACGGCCGTGACCCCCACAATCCGAAACCCCGACACAAAAATCAGATCATACTCGCACCGCAGTTGAATCAGTTTGGGCAGGCTGGAAAAGAGCAGCCCCCATTTTTTAAGCTGCCCCCGGCCAACGGGCGGCAGGCGATGCACCGTCACCTCGCCAAACCGCTCCACCTTCGCCAGCGCCGCATCCGATCGGCGCGTCAGGATGATAACCGGGAAGCCATTCGCCACCAGCCCTTCCGCCAATAACCGCGCCTGCGTCTCGCCGCCGCCAATGACCGGGTAATAAGTTTCAGTAAAGATACAGACCTTCGGTGTGACCATGATGTACCAATTTAGGAACGAGAATTAAACAATTTGCCCATTTAGATTGGTTCAATCTTCGGAGATTGAACCAATCTTGACCAACTTATTGAAGT
>JACSRF010000659.1 GCA_014879875.1 Anaerolinea sp. | reverse complement strand
GTGTCTCCTCTGTGTTCTCTGTGTAACTGATGACTCAGTGTAACTGCGTAATCTGCGGATAAATGCTTATGGCCGGTCTCTGACCGTGCCACGTCTGGGGAATGGGTTACGGCCGTTGCACCACCGGCAAATAAACATCTTGCAGGCCAAACCCGGCTTGCGCCATCATTTCTGGCGTGTTTTTGCCGAATTGTTCCCATAAATCGTACAAAATTTGTCCGTTGTTGTAGCCAGGATACGGGTTGTTGTCGCGCAGAAATTCGACGTACTCCTTGCTCGTGGTTTGGTAAAGCAGACGCACCCGACCATAGGCCACGCCCTCCGGCAGGGTGTAGACGGCCGTGTCCCAATACTGCCCATCGGCGTAGAGGGTGGGGTCGGGCTGCCCACCACTGGCTGGCGCGGCGCCAACGGCGTTGAAGGCGGCGAAATTATAGCCGCGCGGCGGGATGCGGTTGTCGCTGATGGTCACGTTGTTGAGGGCAAAGTGAAACGTCGTGCCCGCGTCTAATCCCACCGCTGCCGCCACGTCCGGCGTCAACCCCTGTTCAACCTCGTAGATTTTCAGGTCGGCGTCGTGGGCGAGAATGCCCGTCTCTACATCGTAGGCGCCCGATACATACACCAGATTACCATCGGCGTCGTACCCATTTACTTGCAGCCACATGCGCCGCCCTTCTGGGTAGCCGGTGGGCAGCTTGTGCCCCGTTTCATTGATGACGGTGACGGTAAGCTGTGTTCCCGTCTGCACAATGTTGAGTGTAGCTGCATTTTGCAGCATGTAACGCGCTCGTTCAACGCCTGCGTTGAGCGCGTCTATCCGTCGTTGGTTATTGGTGAACGTCGCGCCAAAAGTGGGGTGTGATGGGATGATTTGCGGAACCCAGGTGTTACCGCCGGTCATGTCGTGGAAGGCGAGATTATCCCGGTTGCCGCCCGGAGCGGGGGCGCCAAAAACAAGGCCACCCACGCCCGTTACCTGGCGCATGTGACAATCCTGGCAGGATGAGACGTATTCCTGGTTGCCGCCAAATTCCGGCGCATAGACCCCTTCTGGCGTGTTGTAAGCGCTGAGATACCATTCGCTGTAGGTGCGCTCCACCGGGAAGCCGGCGCTCAAATCCCCTGGCGTGTCCAGTGGGTTGAGTTCGTACTGCTCCGTGACCGGGTTCCAGGTGTAGACCGGATTGCTGATGTCGTGGCAGACGCCGCAGAAAGCGGACTCCTGGTGATAAGGTGAGGTGAGGGTGGCTTCGGAGCCATTGAAAACGGGGTGCGGGTCCATGTTGAGTACCTCGGTGATGACCAATGGGCCGCGCCGGTGGTCAAGCGGGTCCACAATCATCGTGCCGCTGCCGAGGATGAGGGTGGGCGCGGTGGCGGTGACGGGCATGGTGATGCCGGCAAGGACATCCAGGTCGCGCGCCGGGTTTTCCGGGCTGTAGTCGGCGTCTACCATGCGGTGGCAAACAATGCACTGCACCCCTTCCAGGTCGTCAATTAGCATTCCAGAGCCATCTGGGTTGGTGGAACGCCCTTCCAGCCAGCCGCGTGGCATGTGGCAGCGCAGGCAAAATTCGCCGGCGCCGGCCGCGTCGGCATTGGCTACGTCCAGGGCTGCCCAAAACAGCGGGTCGCGCCCAGATTGGGCCATCATACCGCCTGACCAGGCAAACCAGGTCTCCGTTTCCGGGTCTTGCTGTGTTTGCGCGCTGTAGCCATCATGGCAGAAGGTGCAGTTGAGCGGCGCAGACAGTTCATCTACCATCTGGTGCGGTTGTGTGCCGGGCATGAGGAAGTCGCGCACGGTGGTCGAGACGCGGGCGGTGGGCGCGAACTCGTTTTGCCAGTGGGGCAGCGTGGGATGACCGGGTGGCAGAGCCGCATGGGCTGTGTTGGCGGTAGTAGTAGTAGATAAGGAAAAGAGTGTGGCCCCCAAAATGAAACAAGATAATCCGAAGGCCAGGAGCAAGGGCGAAATACGTGTCATGGCGTTTCCTTTTTCTGGCTGGTTCTATGCAGTGACCGGTGATGGATGTCGGTGTGTTGTGTGTTGCATACTCGTTCTGACCGCATAGAATATGGTTGAACTTGATGGTAGTGATTATAATCCCGCTCGTTTATTCTGACATCAAAGCGGCGGGCGGTGATTAGAAATTCGTTGATTACTGATTGCCGATCATTCTGTACTGGAGAAAATATGAAACGATCCTGGTGGTTGGGGGGATGTGTGTTGGCGCTGGTCGTGATTGTGGCGGCAACGGCCGTTGCCCCGTCATGGGCGCAAGAAGGAACAGAGACAACGGCCGTTGACCCCCGTTTTGGCGCGATTGAAGCGTTTTGGGAGCCGGAAGCGGCCGCTGATTTGAGCGTGGGCTGGGATCGCATCCTCTTTTTATGGCATGAAATTCAGCCAACCGGACCGGAGGATTGGAACACCCTGCACGTGCTGGAAGAGTGGCTGGTGGATGCGGAGGCGAACGGCCGTACCGTTGTTGGCCTGCTCAAAAGCACTCCCCTCTGGGCGGCCGTAGACGAACCCTACGCCGGCGTGCCGCGCGGCCTCTACCTCCCTCTGGACGATCCTGAAAACCTGTGGGCCAACTACGTGCGCAAAGTGGCCGCCTACTACGGCGCGCGCGGCGTCCATCATTGGATCGTCTGGAACGAGCCAGACATCGCCCCCGGCGTCTATGGCTACGAATTTGGCGGCAGTATGCAAGATTATTACCGCCTGCTGCAAGTGACTTACCTGGTGATGAAGGAAGCCGACTCGCAGGCGGTCATCCACCTGGGGGGCATCACGTATTGGCATGACCCCACCTACCTACGCCGCTTTTTGCAGATGGTGGCGAATGATCCCAACGCGGCCGCCAATAACTATTACTTCGATGTCCTTTCACAGCACATCTACTTCCGTCCGGAGACGGTGACCGAGATTGTGGGGGAGAGTTACGCCATTCAGCAGGAAGTGGGCATTAATCCGCCGAAGCCGGTGTGGATTAACGAGACCAATGCCCGCCCCAGCCTGGACGTGGCATGGCCGGTGCAGGTGCTGCGCTTTCACCTGGATGCGGAGATGCAGGCATGGTATCTGGTGCAGGCGTATGCCCTCGGCTTTGCCGCCGGGGCGGAGCGCGTTGGCTTTTATAAGCTGATTGACATTCACCTGGAACCGGGGGGGGAATCGTGGGGGCTGCTGCGGCCGGATAAGAGCCAGCGTCCGGCGTATGGCGCGTACAAGACGATGGTGGCGCAGTTGGGTGGCTTTACGGGGCCGGTGACGGTGCAAGAAACGGCCGATTTCGCCATTGTCACTTTTCCCAAAGAGGATGGGCTGGTGCGTGTGTTGTGGGCGAAAAAGCTGGCGGCGGTGACGCTGGCCGTGCCCGCTCTGGCAGACGCGGCGCAAGTTGTGGGGCACGCCGGGCATACACAGGATATTGCGTCGGTGGATGGCAGCTATCTCCTCACCCTGGCGGGGGCGCGCTGTTATGTGGAGTGTGACATTGGCGGGCCGCCGATTTACCTGGTGGAGAGGGGGGTAACGGCCGTACAAGCCGCCAATCTACCCACCGCCCCCGCGCCGCTGGCGGTGGCAACCATTACGCCCACGCCGCTGATTCCCGCCACGCCGACGCCGACCGATACCCCCTCGCCAACGCCCACGCTGACGCCCTCACCCGCCGCGACGCCATCGCCCACGACCACGCCGACGCCGACAATGACGCCCATGACCACCCCACTGCCGACGATCACGGCATCGCCCACGACCCAGCTAACTAAGGAACCGGTGCGGGAAACGGCCGTTGCGCCTACTGCCGCGCCCGTTCCTGTGACTTCATTACCTGTTGGCTGGTGGCTATTGGGGAGCGGCGTCATCTTAGGAGTGTTCTTGTTGTTAATCGGCCGTCGTCAGCGTTAAATTGTTACCCGCAGAGGAAGCACGATCACCGATTGCACCAAACCTTGTAAAAAAGAACCGCGTTCCTCAGAAGGAACGCGGTTCTTAACACTCATGACCGTTTGCTGTGGTCTACTGCCTTCAAAATTTTTAGATTTAGCACAATGAAACGCCAAAACTGATACAATTTGTTGTTCATCCAAAATCTGTCGCGATCTGTGATTTCCATTTTTTCACCTCTGTTTCCGTATTCCGTATTCCGTATTCGGTTCACGGATAACGGTTCACGGATTACGTTTTACTATTCGGGGATCACCTTCCAACCGGGCCGCGCTTGCAGCTTGTGCATGAAGGTGGTGTGGATCATGCGCTTCATCCACGCCCCACTCAGTCCCATTTCCATGTGCGTCACAAACAGGTCGCGCCCTTCTTCGTTGGGGTAGCGGCGAAAATCGGGCACAACCGGGTAGATCATGATGGTTGCTGCCGAACCATCCCAGAGCGAGTCGCCCATAGAGGCGATGCAGGCGGCGGCCATTTCGGTCATGCGTTCGCTGTGAGTCATACGCCCTTTTTTGATCAGGTCTATGATGTTTTTGGCAACGATACGGCCGATAATGCCCGATACCATGCCTGTGCGCGGCGGCGCGGCCGTGATGGACGTGCCATTGGGCGTTACGTGTGGCTGCGAAATGGGGCCGGGCGGCGCAAAGGCAATACCGGCAGCAAAGATGCTGTCATAATACGGGTTTTGGTACAGCTCCGGCCAGGCGGTGGGGTTCTTGACCAACTGTTCATAAGGCAGGTCGTAGGTGGCGTCCACTTTAATGAAACCGGCCTTGTTCACCAGCCGCTCAGAGACATCTGCGCCATCCTTGCCCACATACTTAAACGGCATCCCCGTAAACTGGGGGATAAGCATGGCGAAATCATAGGGGGTTTCTCCGTAACGGCCGTCATAATCCTCCCAGTAAATTGTATTCGCGTCTACCTTGTAAACCCCCTTTTGCACTTCCCAGTTGATGTTGTACTCTTTGAAAACGGCCGTAATAAACTCCTCACTCGAAGTCAACCGCCCCTTGTACATGGCCTGAACGCCGCGCACCCCAAAATCGCCAACAGCGCGTTCATTCGACAGCCACATCAGCTCGGCCTTATCGCGTAAACCCCGCCGCACCAGGTCTTTGTGAATATTGGTGACATATTCAAACGCCGCGCCCTGGCAGGTAGCCGCGGGGTGGCCTGTGCCAATAACAAGCTTCACCGTTTCCCCCTTTTTCATGCGCTCAAGCTGCTGAAAGTAGGCGTCGCGGCTGGCTTCGGCGTGGGGGGCGGTGCAGATGGATTGGGTGTAGCCGTACTTGGGGCCTAGCCCTGGGGTGGCGTCGTAGTTCAGTTTGGGGCCGGTGGCGACGATCAGATAATCGTAAGGCACTTGCTTGACTTGCCCGTCATCTTTCAACTCGACCACCACGTACTGCTCATCGGGGTGAATTGCGCTGGCTTTGCCGTGCAGAAAGTTGACGTGCATTTTTTTGTACACAGGGCGCAGCGGAAAGCGGGTTTTGTTGGCCTCCATGCGCCCCACGCCCACCCACACCCAGGAGGGGACGTAGTAAAAATGCTCATGCAGGTTGATCATGGTGATGTTGTGCGTTTTGCCGAGCGCGTCACCCAGATATAAAGCGGCCGTGTGGCCGGCGAACCCGGCGCCAATAATGACTACGTTTGCCATGTGCTGCTCCTAATGTGTAAACGACGTTTTCGTCTTTATGTGTGTAGGGCAATTTGTCAAATTGCCCTACATGATGACTTTTTTTGTTTTACGTTTTTTGCATGATGTGGGGCGCTTATTTGCTATTAATCTAATTAGATGAGAATTTGCCGTATTGGTGACATGATTTGTAGACATTATCAGAAAGTAGTTGTACAGGCGCGCCGCCACCAATGACAATCCGCGGACTAATTTGTAAAAGACATCTTCTGCTTTTTGAACCATGCCGTCTTTTGTAGAAGATTAGGGGTACAATGTTGCTTATGAATAGCGATAGCAAACAAGGCAGGCAAATTCACGTCAATGGCATTGTGCAAGGGGTTGGTTTTCGGCCGTTTATCTTTGCCCTGGCGGAACGGTATGAACTGGCCGGCTGGGTACGCAATACCTCGGCGGGCGTGGATATTGAGGTGGATGGCGCGGTGGAGGCGTTGAACGCCTTTGTGCAGGCCATCAGCGCCGAAGCGCCGCCGTTGGCGCAAATTGATGAAGTCACGGCCGTCCCCATCCCCGCCAACAGCTACGCCACCTTCGCGATCGTCCACTCCGAGACGATCAGCGGCGCGTTCCAACCCATCTCCCCCGACGTATGCATCTGCGACGATTGCCGGCGCGAACTGTTTGACCCGGCCGACCGGCGCTACCTCTACCCGTTCATCAACTGCACCAACTGCGGCCCCCGCTTTACCATCATTCGAGACATTCCGTATGATCGCCCGTTGACGACCATGGCCCCTTTCGCCATGTGCCTCGACTGCCGCCGCGAATACGAAGACCCCCGCGACCGCCGCTTCCATGCGCAGCCGGTGGCCTGCCCGACGTGTGGGCCGCAGGTGTGGCTGGAGATCGGTAAGCGGTTATCAGTAAACGGTAATCAGTTAACCGATCACCGCTCACCGCTCACCGATTACCATGAAGCGGCTGTCCAACACGCTCGCCGCCTTCTGGCCGAGGGCAAAATTCTGGCCATCAAGGGTCTGGGCGGCTTTCATCTGGC
>JACSRF010000531.1 GCA_014879875.1 Anaerolinea sp. | reverse complement strand
GCCCCGGTCTTATTCGGAATGATATTCAGTTATAAAAGTGCTAACTTATTTTTGAATGATGACTTAGTAACTGTGATCAGACTGCTAAACTGGGCTACTGATAGAGGTTCCGATGTCTAAAATACTGATTGTAGATGACATGCCTGTTATCCGATCGGCATTAGGGCAAATACTGACACAGCAAAACCTGGGCTTTTCTGCCATTTGGGAAGCGACGAATGGGGAAGAAGCGGTGCAATTGGCACGCGAATACAAGCCAGACATCATTTTGATGGACATTAAAATGCCCGGCCTCACCGGGCTGCAAGCGATAGAACTCATTCGTCGGCAAAATCCAACCATTAAAATTATCATCCTCACCGCTTATGACGAGTTTGCCTATGTGCAAAAGGCGCTCAAGTTGGGCGCCCGTGATTACCTGCTGAAGCCTGTGCGCCCCAATAAATTGATAGAACTCTTGCTAGAGATACAACAAGAGATCGAACAAGAACGACGCGATTTACGCACCGTCGAGATTGTGAAAGATTCCTTGCAAAAGACCCTGCCGGTGCTGGAAACCAACCTGGTAGAAAACCTGATTCGGGGAATGGCGCCGGATGACGTTTCCGTTGCAGAATCGCTCTCTTATTTGGGACGGCGTTTGGTATGGCCGGTGGTCGTGGTGACAAAAATAGATAATTTTGACGAGGTGGTACGCCAGCGCACGGCCGCAGAACTGCAAAAGATTTATGCCACATTGGTTAACCTGGTGCGGCAAGCGCTGCCCAACCCCAATCGGGCCTTGGTGGGCTACAGCAGCCCAGGACGAGTGGTGGCGATTGTGTCTACGGAACAACATCTGACAACGGCCGTACACATACGCGCGTTAGGTGAACAGATTTACCAAACCATCATCACCGAAACGCCATTCACCGTCACCATTGGCTTTGGCAAACGATACCTGGACATTGACTCCATACCCCTCTCCTATGCCGAAGCCAACCTGGCCCGCCGCTATTACCGTCACCTGTCCGATCAACCTGTTGTGAGCATCGAAGACATCACCGACATTTTGCCGCCCCAGAATGATCCCGCTCTCTACCTGGTGCAAAAAGAGCGCGAGCTTGTGAAAGCGGTCGCCATCAACCAACAGCAAGAGACGCTGAGTTTGATTAACGAGATCGTTGATTACCTGTCACAACGGTACCAAGGCGCGCCAGGGGCCATGAAAAACCATTGCACCGAATTGGTCACGTTAGCGGCCTGGGGTGTCATCAATGCCGGTGTGGACGAAGCGAACATCCTGGAAACGCTGCACCAGCAAGTGCGCGCGCTTTCATCCTGGAAAACGGGGCCTGAAATTCGCGCCTGGACGTTGAACAGCATCGTGGAAATCATGACTTTCGTGCAGTCACGTTTGCAACGGTATGATGTCGTACAAGAAGCCATCGCTTACATTCATGACAATTACCAACGGTCCGACATTTCACTGCAAGAAGTAGCGGAGGCCGTCAATCTCAGCCAATCCCATCTCAGTTCGCAGTTTAAGGCGCGTACCGGCGTGAGCTACATGCGCTATTTGACAACGGTGCGGCTGGAAGAAGCGCAAAAATTATTGCGGACGACAGACCTGAGCATCGCCCAGATTGCCGAAGCGGTGGGGTATCCGAACGTGACAAATTTTTACCGGCACTTTCAACGGCAAATAAGGATGACGCCGGCCGTTTATCGCCAGGCGTAGCATGTCTAAACTCTGGTCACAGCATCAGGTTTCAGAGGTCAGGTTCCAGAAGTCAAGTTCCCATTCTGATGACAACCAGGGAAAGCAGTACCACCAGCAAACTGTTGCGAAATTTCTGTGGGGCATTGCCGGAATGACGCCAGGCAGCCTCAGCATGAGCAATTAAAACAGCCAGGAACATCAAGCCGGCGCGCGCCAGCGGATTCTCGGCCCCGCCCCCACCAAACGCGAATAACAGCAGCAAGCCCAACAGCAAGTTAAGATCTAGCGTAATCAGGTAAGCAAACATCATGCCCTGATCCAACGGCGTATGCGCCAGTCGCCGCCACCAGCGCAGCGCAAACCGACTCATTAACAGCAGCGCCATGAGCAGCAGGAACCAGCGCGCGCCGCTGTGAACGGCCAGGAAAAGTTCCATTAATTCGTATCTGCCTTATCGGAAGCTTCTGGCTGTGACGGCGCCGGATATGCTACCTGCACCCGCGCCACGGCCCGCCGGTCCACGTCCAGCACGCGCAGCACGACCTGTTCGCCATACACCACTTCATCGCCGATGCGCGGCGGCCGTCCCAATTTCGTCACAATCAACCCCCCCACCGTATCCACATCGGGCAAATCATCCTCTTCTCCCAGATAAACGTCATCTTTCAAATCATCAACCAGATAATCGCCGCTCACTTCCAGCAGCCCTGGCCCTAATTCCAGGTATGGCTCATTTTCCACGTCAAACTCATCGCGCACTTCGCCGACAATCTCTTCAACCAAATCTTCCAGCGTCACAAGACCGGCCATACCGCCAAATTCATCCAACACAATCGCCATGTGCAGCTTTTGGCGCTTAAACGCAGCCAGCAAATTTTCTACCGGTAAATCCTCCGGCACGGCCGGCGCTGAACGTAAAATCAGGCGCAGGTCAAACACCCCTTTAGCGCGTAATGTTTGCCGCATTAAATCCTTAATGTGCAGCATCCCCACAATATGATCCAGGTCCCCTTTGTACACAGGGAAACGGCTGTGGCGGCTTTCCGTCACCAGTTGCAGCAGATCTTCATGGGGGATGCCAATGGGAATCGCCTGTACTTTGACGCGCGGCGTCATCACCTGCGACACAACGCGGTCGCCAAAATCAAAGATGTTGCGAATCAGCTCTTCTTCTTCTTCATTGAGCAAACCGTCAACGGTGCTTTCGGAGACAATCAATTCCAACTCTTCCGGCGAAAGAACGCGAGCGTGCCCTTGCGCCGGCGGCACCTTAAACAGGCGCAGCAGCAAATTGCCAATGCCATTTAACAAACGCACCGGCCAGCTCAATATAGTTTGGATGACGTGCATGGGCTGCGCCAACAGCAGCACAACTTTCACCGCATCGGCGAGGGCTAATGATTTCGGCACCATTTCACCGATGACAATGTGCAAATAGGTGAGCAAACTGAGAGCAATGACGTAACTAACCGTCGTCACCAGGGCTGCGTCTGGGGCCACGCCCAACAGCTGCGCCAGATACGGTTCAACAAAATGACCAATGGCCGGCTCGCCATACATCGCCAACCCCAACGAGGCAATGGTAATGCCCAACTGCGCCGTCGCGATGTATTGGTCTTGCTTACGGCGTGACGCCATCACCGCGAGCACGCTGGCGGCCAGACGGTTGCCGGCTTCAGCCATTTGTTCAATTTGGGTGATGCGCACGCCAATAATGGCAAATTCGGCCGCCACAAAAAAGCCATTAATCAACACCAAAGCCGCAATCACCAGCATGGGCACAAACAAGGACGCGATACCCATCCCTTCGGCAGCGGCCGCCAGCAGTACCACAAAACTGATTCCCGGTATCCCCAGGCTCAACAGGACCAGCTTACTCATGGTCGGCCACCTCCCATTCCCCGTAAGTGGGCACGTCATCAGATGGAGGCAATTGCAACGAGAGTTCAGAAACGCTCAAATCTTCCATCGTCTCCACTTGAATCAAGGTGCCCCCCACCATGATTTTGTCACCTGCGGATGGGGGTCGCCCCAGTTTGCTGAAAACCAGACCGCTGAGGGTGTCCGCTTCGGTAGGCAGTTCCAACTCTAAATATTCATTGACGTCAGACACCAGCAGGTCGCCGCGCAAATAAATACGCCCCTCTTTGTCACGGGAAATGAGCGCCATTTCATCGTCAAATTCATCTTGTAGTTCACCAAAAATCTCTTCGATCAGGTCTTCAAAGGTCACAATGCCCGCCGTGCCCCCGTATTCATCAAACACAATTGCCAGGTAATGATTGCCGGCGTTCAGTTTTTGCCACACTTCGGCCGCCGGTAAAGATTCGGGCACGTAAAAGATCTGGCGTAAAATCTTTTCTGGGTTTTCTTCGCCATGCACGTGCAGGCGAAACAGGTCTTTGACGTGAACAAACCCGGCAATGTCGTCAATAGAGTCGCGGTACAACGGGATTCGTGACAAACCAGATTCCATGGCCTGGCAAATGATGTCGTAAACGGTACTGGAAAGGGGGGCGGCGACTAATTTGGTGCGGTGGAGCATAATCTGGCGCGCGGTCAGATCGCGCAGGCGGAAGGCGTTACGCAGCATTTGCCGTTCGCGGTCGTCTAGCAGCCCAACTTCGTGGCTTTCGGTAACCAACAGTTCGATCTCTTCTGGGGAGTGCGCCTGGGAGTTTTTGCCTTTGGTCTGCCGCCCCAGCAGGCGCAGCAGCAAGTGCCCACTGCCGTTGAAGAACCAGATTAACGGCCGAAACAAAGCCAGTGACCATTTCATAGGCACGACGACGCCCAACGCCACCTGTTCCGGGTATTGCACGGCGATAGATTTGGGGAATAGTTCGCCCATGATCACCTGGAGAATGGTGAGGAAGGCGAGGACGCCGGTGACGGCAATGGTATGGGCGGCGGTTGTGGCAACGGCCGTTCCCATATTCAGGTATATCAGCAATTCTGCCAGAGGGCCTTCCAACAAGGTCGCCACCATATTCTCCCCATAGGCCCCCAAAATCAATGATGACAGCGTAATGCCAAGTTGGCAGGCGGCTACGTAGCGATCTAGCTGCCGTCCATCCTCGATAATGGGTACCAGCAGCTGCGCCATTCGATTTCCTTGTCCGGCAAGATGGCTTATGCGCGTTTTTCTGGCAGAAACCGTAGCAAACTCAGCAGCGACGTACAAGGCATTGAAAAAAATCATCAACGCGACTGTAAAAATAATAACGATTGTTGTTGACATACTCCTTTACACAAAACAACGGCCGATCCAAACAGAAACACCTGCCAACTAGGGCAGGCTACGGATAAAAGTAATCAGTTGCATCATATGGGGGAATAGTTTGACCACTTGAGACTCAGGCTCAGGCGGCTCCGAGTTCGGTTCCGTCACCGCCGCAACTCCCTAAGCCGCCAATGAATCTGTGTTGGGGTCCATATTCGCTTGCAAGTTAGCATAAAAGCATCGTCATAATTGGGCATGTTGCCTCATTTTTTGCTCGAAGGGCAAAGAAAAGACAAAAAAAATTATAGACGAGCCTGGGGCTTTGGTCAATGAGAATTGGCGGCTTCGGGCAGACGTCTCCACATAGGGGGTACGTTTCCCCACTGCACTGTCTGCGCCCCTAAAAATTGCGCCAGTTCGGCCGCGGCCTGCGCAATGGCCGGCGCCGTCGCGGCAGCGTCCGCCAATGCGACGGCAGTCGCATCAGCTTCGGCGTAGACATTGTGCAGGTGCAGGGTGTTTGTTTGTCGCTCCATCGCGGCATCCACGCGCCCTATCAACCGGTCGCCGTGCAAAATGGGCAGTACGTAGTAGCCATATTGCCGTTTGGCTTTGGGCACGTAAATCTCTATACGAAAATAGAAGTCAAAAAGCAGTTCGGTACGCTTGCGGTCGCAAATCAGGTTGTCGAAGGGGGACAAGAGCGTGGTACGGCCGTGCCACTCCCCCGCCTGAATTTGCTGCAACAAGGGCCAATCGGCCGCGTGCATGTACCACGAACCGGGTAATGGCGCGCCGTTGTCATCCACAACGGCCGTTGCCAACAAGACGCCTTCCTGCACCAACTGCGGCAGCAGCGCCAACAGCCTGGGGTAACGGCCGCGTGTATAATGCTGCTTTATCTGTGTTGGCGTGGCTACCCCCAGGGCGCGCACAGCTTTTTGCACCGCAAAGCGCGTCACTTGCTCGTCGCTCCACTCCGCGCGCGGCGTCCATTCCGGCCAAAAATCGGCGGCAAGCCCCCAAGCGCGATGGTTGTTGAAGGGACGGCCGTGTACTGTCAACACCCCGCGCGACCACAAATGATCGATCAACACGGCCACGTAACGGCCGCTCCACCATCGGCTGTCAAAACGTGGATCGGCGGCCAGATTCAAGTCGCGCGACAACTTTGGCCCCGCCTGCAAGGTTGCCACCATCTCATCCAACAGCGGTGCAATCAGGTCACGGCGTTCTGCAAACCATTTTGCGTCTGGCTGCGCCTGCAAATGGCGCATATACCAGTTGTGTACCGGCCACTCTTCTGTCAACACCAGCGAAGCGGCGTGCGCCCAATATTCAAACAAGGCGCGCTCTGCAAAGCGCAGCCGCTCCAGTTCAGCCACGTCGAACTGCCCCAGGCGGCTCCACAACACCAGTAAATGGGTGCGCTCTACGTGGCGAATGGGGTCAAGCTGCACACAGCCCAGGTCACGAATCACATCTAGCAGAGCCGCGCGATCAACAGGAAACGGCCGTCGCCAATCATCCAGACGTTGGCGCGAAATTGCCAGGCGGCGAGCATCTTGTCGAGTCAAAGTCAGCATTAAAACCTCCGTTTGTAACCGTTATGCCGCTTACTATAGGATTTACGATTAACGATTTGCGATTTACGATTGGCTTGCCCCCCCTGACAAGCCATGAGGAAACCCCAAATCTTTTTCTTAGGGTTCGTTCAGCAATAACTTTGGAGTTTACAGATTGGGCCAATCTTGGAGATTGGCCCAATCT
>JACSRF010000656.1 GCA_014879875.1 Anaerolinea sp. | reverse complement strand
TGAATGAAAATTTGTAGTCCGAACATCCTTGTTCGGACATCGAACAGGGATGTTCGATTTACACAGGAGCAAACCATGAATACCTGGCAGCAAATTCAAGAATTCTTACCGCTGCTCATCCCGCTGTTCATCATCCAGATCATTTTGATCATCGTCGCTCTGCGCGACTTGATTCCGCGCCAGCGCACACGCGGCCCCAAGTGGGTGTGGGCGCTGATCATCATCTTCGTCAACATGATCGGCCCCATTCTCTACCTGACCCTGGGGCGTGATGAAGGAGAGTGATCGGTAATCGGTCTTTGGTATTCCGCATTTCACATTCCCAAATTATGAACGCGATTCATTGTCAAAATCTCAGCCGTACCTATGGCCGCGTGCAGGCGCTGCGGCCGCTCAACCTGGAAGTGGCGGCCGGTTCCATCTTTGGCTTCCTGGGGCGCAATGGCGCGGGCAAAACGACCACCATCCGCCTGCTAACGGGGCTGGCGCGCCCCAGCAGCGGCCGCGCCTGGATTGACGGCGTGGAAACGACCCGCGCCGACAGCGCCGCGCGCGCCCAATTTGGCTATCTGCCGCAAGAACCCGCCTTCTACAACTGGATGACGGCCGTCGAATATCTTGATTACGTCGGCCAACTGTTCCAGATGGACAAAGCCGCGCGCCAGCAGCGCAGCCGCGACATGTTGGCGCTGGTCGGCCTGACCAATGCCGCCAGCCGCGCCATTGGCGGCTACTCCGGCGGCATGAAGCAGCGGTTAGGCATTGCCCAGGCGCTGCTGCACCAACCGCCCGTGCTGTTTTTGGACGAACCCACCAGCGCCCTGGACCCGGCCGGCCGTTACGAAATACTCGAACTGATCAGCAGCCTACGCGGCCGGGTGACGGTGTTCCTCTCCAGCCACATTCTCGCCGACGTGGAGCGTGTCTGCGACACCATCGGCATCATCCACGAAGGAGAGCTGCTGCTGGTGCAAGGCCGAGATGCGCTGTTGGCGCAGTACGCCACCAACGTCATCGCTCTGGAAATTGACCGGGGGTATCTCGCTCACGTCAACGACCTGGTGGCCCGTTTGCAAGCGCAACCCTGGGCGCTGGGCGTCACGCAAGAGGACAACCACCTGCACATTACGGTGAGCGACATGGCCGCCGCCAAACACGCCCTCCTGCCCCTGCTGGCAGCCCAGGGCGTGGCGCTGAATCGGTATGAATGGATACGGCCGTCGCTCGAAGACGTCTTCCTCCACCTCAGCCAATCGTAAATCGCAAATCGCAAATCCTAAATCGTAAATCGTAAATCGTAAATCCTAAATCATATGCTCCTCCTCTACACCCTCTCCATCTCCTTAATCATCCTGCTGCCGTTAGCGGCGGCCGTCTGGCTGCGGCGGCGTTTTGTCGTCCCGTGGTGGCTGTTCCTGGTGGGGGCCGCCACCTTCATCGGGTCACAGCTTTACCACCTGCCGCTCAACAACTGGCTCACCGACCTGGGCGCGCTTGGCCCGATGGCCTCAGATGACCCAAACTTTCTGCGCACGGCCGTTCTCTTAGGATTATCGGCCGGACTGTGCGAAACGGTGGCCCGCGTCGTGGGCTATGCGCTGCTTTACCGGCAGCAGGCCGCGCCGCGCCGTGAAGATGGCCTGATGGTCGGCCTGGGGCATGGGGGCATCGAGGCCATGGGGCTGGTTGCCATTCTCATGGCGGCCACCCTTTCCACTTTGTGGAACCTACGCGGCGCAGACCTGGCCGCGCTCAATCTCTCCGCCGCGCAGTTAACGTTTCTGACCGACCAGCTCGCCAGCCTGGAGCAGGTGAGCTGGCAGCCTTTTGCCGCGCTGTTGGAGCGGGCGCTGGCTATGACGCTGCACATCGTCTTATCGCTGCTGGTGTGGCAGGCGTTCTGGCAGCGCAATGCGCTCTATGGGTTGGCGGCGCTGCTGTACCATACAGTGTTTGATTTTACGGCCGTCTACCTCGGCCAGACGCTCGCGCAGCCGGGCTGGATATACCCGATCATGCTGGCAATGCTGCTGCCGGGCGGGGTATGGCTGTGGCGCATGTGGCCGGTGGATGGGGAACGGCCGTCTACCCTGCCCATTGCGGTGGAACTGCGGCTTTTTGGCGCGGCGCTGCGCAAGGAACTGCGGCAGCAGTGGCGCACCAAACGGGTGTTGGTCGTGGTAGCCGTCTTCGCCCTCTTCGGATTGGGGTCGCCGCTGCTGGCGAAATTCACGCCGCAAATGTTGACCATGATCGAAGGCGCGGAGCAGTTTGCCGACCTCATTCCCGAACCAACCACGACCGATTCGATGAGCCAGTACATCAAAAACATCACCCAGTTTGGCTTTATCATCGCTGTACTGCTGGGCATGGGCGCAGTGGCCGGGGAAAAGGAGCGCGGGCAGGCGGCGTTAATTCTGAGCAAACCGCTGCCGCGTTGGGCTTTCCTGCTAAGTAAATTCGCCGCCCAGGCGTTGGTCTACGCCGCCGCTTTTCTCATTGCCGCCCTGGGCGCATATTACTACACGGCCATCCTCTTTGAGCCATTCCAGTTTGGCGGGTTTATCGCGGGCAATGGGCTGTTGCTGCTGTGGGTGCTGACGTTTACGGCCGTTACCCTACTCGCCTCCACCCTCACCCGCAGCAGTGGCGCCGGGGCCGGGTTGGCCTTGCTCGGCGCCGTCATCTTGCTGCTGGCGGGCAGCATTCCCCAGATAGCCCCCTTTGCGCCCGGCGCGCTGGTTGCCTGGGCCAGCCAGTTGGGGTTGGCGACGGCCGTACCCCCTCAGGGCGGCGCGCTCGTCGCCAACAGCGTCCTCGTCATCATCTTGCTCATCAGCAGCATCGCCGCCTTCGAGACGCAAGAACTATAGGCGCTAACAGCGCCAAGATCGATAATTTTTTGTCGATCTTGTAAACACGGATGGGAAAAACACAATTTTTTGGGGTTTTATCCGTGTTCTTCCTATCTGTATTTACACCTTCTTTTGCCAGCGTCGCCTGCTCAGCCATCATCCCCATAACGAAAACGCGCTTCGCGGGTGGGCAGATTGACGTCGGTTAGTTTGAGTGTAACCGGGGTGTTCAAGGGCAGCGGCCCCTTCCCATATACCTCTACATCCAGGGCCAGTTCCGGGATCAGCACGATGTCGCGCCGGCCGCGTCGGTCCACCAGCACGCCTTCGCCTGTCCACTCCGGGTTTTGCTGCAAATAAACCATTGTCCAATGGACAAGCGAAAGCCGTTCGGCCGTGCGCACGCTGCCGTTAATGGCGTCGGCCGCGCCCACTCGCGCCATCAATTCCTGCCCATCCAGCGCCGCTTCGCCGCGCAAAAAGGCGCGCAGCTGCTGGTGCGCCACCAGGTCCAGGTAGCGACGCAATGGGCTGGTACATTGCACGTACAGCGGCAGCCCCAACCCGGTATGCGGGCCGGGCAGGCTGCTGGGCTGGCTGCGCTGCATCAGCTTGCGCTGTGCAAAGTGCCCGGCCAGGCCCTCCGGCAAATCGTCAGCGGGCAGGGGGGGGACTTGCGTGGTGAAGGGGATGGGCAGTTGGTTTTGCAGAGCAAAGCGGGCGACCGCTTCGCCCGTCATCAGCATGGCGTCGCGCACCATGTCCCGACTGCGCAGGGGGAGCAACGGCCGTATCGCCACCACTCCCTCATCCACCTTCACCCGCGCCTCCGGCAGCTCCAACTCAATCGCCCCCAACGCCACACGCCGCGCCGTAAACGCCTGCGATGCCGCCAGTAACTGCGCCAACGGTTCTTGCGCCAGCATTTCTTCGGCTTGCGCATACGTCAGGCGCGTCACGCGCGCCCAACTGGGCACAATCTCCGTCAACGCCACCTCCCCCGCCGGGCTGACGGCCAGGGCAAACGAGAGCGCCGGAGACAGGTCGCTCAGGCCCAGGGCCAGCGCGGCCGTCGCGGCAGGGGGCAGCATGTGGATGGTCCCTTCGGGCAGGTAGAGGTTGGCGGCGCGTTCCCGCGCTTCCAGGTCGGCGGCCGAGTCCGGCGGGATGAGCGCGGCCACGTCGGCAATGTGGACCCAGAGACGGCCGTTGGGAAACTCATCCCCCTCCCAACTGATGGCGTCGTCCGGGTCCTGGTTGCCCTCGTCGTCAATGGCAAAGGCGGGTAGATGAGTCAAATCTCGCCGCGCCTCAGCGGGCAGGGGGGGCAGGGGGACATCCGGGTCAGCCTGTGGCGCGCCTAACCGCGCCGGGTACGGGTTCACCTGCGCGTCCCAATAGCCAAGTTTGAGCAAGAAGGCGTGGGCGTGTTCTGGCTCCTCTTTCTCATTCAAGGCGCGCAGCGTCTTACTGCGCTCCTGGCGTCCCAGCGCCAGCGCCGCAATTTCGTTTAAGTAAGGGGCATCCTCTGGCAGGTAACGCCCGGCGTTGATGCGTGACAGGAAAGCGGCCCAAACCTCTTGTTCGGCCGCTTTGGCCGCCCGCGCCGCCTGTGTCGCCGCCACCTGTTCCGGGGTATGCGCCTGAACTGCCTCTGGCGTACCGCTGAAGTAGAGGCCATCCTCGACCAACTGCCAGGCGGCCCAGGCGGTTTGCGGGGTGAAGGCGTCGTAGATCAGCTCTGATAAATCGGGCAGGGTGGTGGTTTCGCCGTCCAGCAGTTCCCAGGCGGTTTGTACTGCGCCCTGGCAGGGGGTCAACTGCGCCAGGCTGGCGAGCGGCCCCCGGTGCAGCAGGGTGACATCTTTGGGACGGACGGAGAGACGGCCGTTTTCCGTCTCGATTTCTATTTTTTTGCCAACTTCGACCACGCGGGCAGGGCGATTTTTGTAGAACACCAGACTGTAGCGAGGCAGAACATGTTCAGACATAAGTTTATGAAACGTGAAACGTGAGCGGAATCATTTCCCGCTTCACGTTTCACGGACAACCTGACTTCTCGTCACGAATTACCGATAACCGATAACCGACTACCCCTGTCGCAGTTCCGTTTTCAAAATCTTACCGGTGGCGGTCATGGGCAGCGTTTCCCGAATTTCAACCAGGCGCGGGTATTTATAGGCGGCCATTTCTTCTTTCGCCCAGGCAATGATCGCTTCTGGCGTTGGTTCGCTCCCCTCTTTGGGCACAATAAACGCCTTGATTTCCTGGCCGTATTCCGCGTGAGGCACGCCGATGACGGCCGCCAGCGATACGTCAGGATGGGTCATCAACACTTCTTCAATCTCGCGCGGGTAGACGTTGAAGCCGCCGCGAATGATCATGTCTTTGATGCGATCAACAATGTAATAGTAGCCATCCGTATCTTTGGTCGCCACATCGCCGGTATGGAACCAGCCATTGCGGAACGCTTTCGCCGTTTCTTCGGGGCGTTTGTAGTACCCTTTCATGATGTTGTGGCCGCGAATGATGATTTCGCCAGGCTCGCCCTGGGGCACGTCATTGTCGTTGGCGTCCACAATGCGCATTTCCACGCCCCAAATGGGGATGCCGATAGAGCCGGGTTTGCGTTCCATGTCCATGCGCAGGAAGCAGGCGACGGGGGAGGTTTCCGACAGGCCGTATCCTTCGAGAAGGGGCAGTTTGAAACGTTCTTCAACGCCTTTGATCACCTCAACGGGCAGCGACGCGCCGCCGGAGGCGCCGAGGCGCAGGGTACGGGCGATTTTCTCCAGGTCAAATTTTTCGGCGTCCGGGTAATTGAGCAGCGCCCAGAACATGGTGGGCACGCCGCAGAAGATGGTGACGTTTTCATCTTGTAAGGCCTGGAAAGCGGCCGCCGGGTCGAAGCGGGCGAGGAAAACGAGGGTATGCCCGCCGAGGAAACCGGCGTTGAGCTGCACGGTCTGGCCGAAGCTGTGGAAGAGGGGCAGCGTGACCAACTGGATGTCATCTTTGCGCTGCTGGAATAGTTCGCGCACGACGAAGGCGTTCATGAAGATGTTGCTGTGGCTGAGTTCGGCCCCTTTGGGTTGGCCGGTGGTGCCGGAGGTGTAGAGGATGACGGCCGTATCCAACGCCTCCGTCTGCACCGTGTCAAAGGTCGGGGGCTGCACGGCCATCATCTGCCCCAACGTCATCGCCCCGTCAATGGGAGAGGGGGCGGCCGGGTTGCCGGTGATCAGCCAGAAATGCGCGCAGTCGGCCGCTTCGTTAAAACCGGCCCAGCCTTCTTGCCCCATCGGTAACTGCGGCGTCCCTTCAAAACAAAAATACGCTTTGGCGTCCGAATCTTGCAGATGATAGGCAATTTCACGATGCTTTAACAGCACATTGAGCGGCACAACGGTCGCCCCGGCTTTGAGAATGCCATAATAGACCATCGGGAAATAAGGGAGGTTGGGGCAGGAAAGGGCGACTTTATCCCCTTTGACAATGCCCGCCGCCTTGAGGCCATTGGCAATTTGATTCGCGGCCCCGTTAATTTGGGCATAACTGAGCCGGGTCGCGCCAAAGACGACGGCCGTTTTCGTCGGGTTCTCATAAACATTGGTCTCCAACAGGGTAGCCAGATTGAGCATAACAGCATTCTCCTTATGATAAACAGATTGACGGATGGTTCCCAGAAAGGGTTTAGGGGGATACCCTCTTCACGAAGGCGCACACAGTTTATCATTAAGCCACGGCAACGAGCAACCAATTTTGACAGGTATAGACGTTCAGAAAAACATTTGGGGTTTGTAGTAACGACTTTAGTCGTTCAATGCACCGCTAAAGCGGTTACTACAAACCAAAACATTATCT
>JACSRF010000288.1 GCA_014879875.1 Anaerolinea sp. | reverse complement strand
AGATGTGTATAAGAGACAGTCGCTGAACTCCATGCTGGGCGTTTGCACCAGCGTCGTGTTGACGCGGGGGTCACTGACGATGGCGTAAAGGTCGGCGGCGTCAGTAGGGTGGGGAGGGCGGACGGTAATTTGGGTCATATATTTCTCCTGATGAATGGTGGGTATTTTAACACAACGGCCGTTGTCTGTATCAGGCAAAATCAGTTAGTTGCCTCTGCTAATGTGTGCTAGTAAAGTAATAGTCGAACCCCAGGTATCGTGAGGTGGGCATAGTTCAAAAAGCAGCAGCTGCCCTTTACAAAATTGGCCCGCGAATTGCCACCCCCTCGACGTAAGCGTCTAGCGAAGCTTTGCCTCAAACCGACAAGGAGTATACACGGATAGGGAGAAACACCGTTATTCAAAATTCTTATCCGTGTTTACAATCTCTGCCGACTTTTGCGGTATTGCGTAAAATGTGCCCGCGACTGGGAAGCAGGTTAACAACCATGACAGACGAATTCAGTTACAAACCCCAAGATGTTCACTATCTCGGCTTTTTGGAAGCCCAACTGCGCGACATGCAGGGCATAGACACCCTGGCCTATGAACTGATCCAAAACGCCGACGACGCCTCCGCCACCAACGGCCGTACCACCACCCTCTGCTTCAACGTGACCGACGACGCGCTTATCGTCAGCAGCGATGGCCTCTTCCGCCCGCTGGATTTTGCCCGCCTGCAAACCGTCGCCAGCGGTGGTAAACGGGAAGAAAGCGGCGTCACCGGCGCCTTTGGCCTCGGTTTCCTGGCCGTCTACCAGATCAGCGACCGGCCGGAGATTTTCTCCAACGGCCGTCACTGGACCATCTACCCGGACGCCCCTGCCGCCCAACGCATTGTCGAGCGTCACGTCACCACCGCAGGCACGACCTTCCGTCTGCCCTGGGCCTTCGACCCGCACTCTGCTGTGCGCCGCGCCCTACGCCTGGCCGCCATCCAACCCGACCAACTCGACGATTTCGCCGCCCAATTCAACGCGGCCATCGGTCTGGCCGCCCTCTTCCTGCGCCAGATACACACCCTGGAGGTGCGGCGCAGCGGCGCACTCGTGCGCCGCCTCACGCGCCGGTTGCGCGACGACGGCCATATCACCTTGCAAGATGAGCATGACAACAGCGAAACCTGGCTGCTGCTGCCTGGTGACTTTGCCGCCACCGCCGCCCAACTGCGCGCCCAATACCCCTGGCAAATCGAAGACGGCCGCCGCAGCGCCATCCACGTCGCCCTGCCTGTTGCCGCTTTCAACGGTCCCGGCCGCCTCTTTGCCGGGCTGCCCACCGCCACCACCACACCCCTGCCCCTGCACCTTAACGCCGCCTTTTTCCCCACCACCGACCGCAAACGCATCCACTTCGATGGCGGCTACCAGGCGGAGTGGAATCACGCCGCCCTGCGCTGCGCCGCCCAAACCATGGCTGACGCGCTGCCCACGCTGCCCACCATCCTCGGCGCGGCCGGTTTATGGCGGCTGCTGGGGCAGATGGCCCACACCCACGACCTGGCGCTACGCGGGGATTTGCCGGCCGCGTTGGCAATCTTCTGGCAAACGGCCGTCCTCACCCTGCCCGGTCTGCCCCTCCTCTTCACCAGCCAACAAACCTGGGCGCGGCCGGCCGACGCGCGCCTGTGGGACAAAACAGACGCCCGTCACACAGACGCCCGTCACCGGTACAACCAGTTGCGCGATACGGCCGTATCACCTGATACGGCCGTCGCTCTCCTGACTGCCCTGGACATCCCCCTCGTCCATCCCGACCTGTCACCCCATTTCCCCTTGCTGCGCCGCCGGGAAATCGGCGTGCCCGACCTGACCATCGCGGATGTAACGGCCGCCCTTATGCGGCAAGGGTTGACGCAGGCCACGTCGCTGGCTGCCGCCCCCTCCCACCTGCGCACCTTATCCGCCTGGCAAACCCTCTGGAATGTGTTGGACGAATTACTCAGTCGTCAGGCGCATCCCGATGACCGCGCCACTGCCCTGGCCGCCTTATCCTCATGCGCCCTACTCCTCACGGAGGAGATGGTTTTGCAAAAGCCGGGCCACGTTTACCAGGGCAGCGCCGAGAGCCGGGCGCTTTTCCCCGGCGGGAGCTTCCCCGGCGGGGTCCTCCCCGCCATCGCCTGGCTGCATCCAGATACCCCGCCGCACAGCTTGCCCGGCCGCCTGGCCCCCCGCTTTGGCGCGCGCCAGGCTGTAGACCTGCTGGCCGCAATGCCCCCAGAGCATCTACAAGCGAATTGGCAGTACGGCCGTTTGGACATCCCCCGCCTTTTTCACTGGCTGGAAGGGCAGCAAATCGAAATTTTCGCCGACGATCCCACTCTACCCTGGCAGATCCGCCGCCTACCGCTATGTCCGGTGGATGGGGAATTACGGCCGTTAAACGACCTCTATCTGCCCGGTGGTTTTGCTGACCCACTACAACTGGCCGGGCTAATAGACCTGGAAGCGGTGGGCGGGCGGCGGCAGTTTTTGCAGGATTTGGGCGTCGCCGAGCTGGATTTTGCCGCCTATGTGCAAGAAGTGATGCCGCGCGTGCTGTCCGCCAACCCGGACGTACCCTCTGATGCGCGGCATAAACTGGTGCAGCTTTTGGCGCAGCGGTTGGGTGAACTGCGCGACGATGAAGCCTTGCAAGAGCGCCTCAGCCGCCTGCCGCTGGTGGCCTGCCTGGATGGCGCGTTTCGCCCGGCGCCGACCGTTTACGCCAGCCGCGATGTGATGGCCTTGTTGGGCGAGCAGGCCCATGTGGCCGAACCGGTGGAGAGCCGGGCAGTAGGGGCGCTGCACCGCTGGTTGGGTGTGCGCCAACAGCCGACTCCTGCCGATCTGGTGGCCGCGCTGCTGGGCATCAGCCAGCGGCAGCAGCCGGGCGCGCCGCTGACCACGGCCACGTTGAACCGGGTACAGCAAATCTGGCAGCGGTTGGCCGACCTATCGCCACAAGCGGCGGAAACGGCCGTCGTCTTAGCGCCGCTGCGCCAGCAGCCCGTTATCCCCAACAACCATGCTGTCCTGACCGTTCCGGACCGCCTCTGCCTGGCCGATCAGCCAGAACTGGCGGCGCGTTTCCACGCCCTGCCGGGAACGGCGGCGCAGGCTTGCATCCTGGCTTTGCCGGAAAAGTTGGCAGGGATAACGGCCGTGATCGGCGTGCGCCCCCTGTCACAAATGGCCGCCTTAACCGTTGCCACCGATGGTCAGCCCTTGCCAGACGCCACCCTGGGGCAGCGCATCCGGCAGCGTCTGCCGCTGATCGTCCGCCTGCTGCGCGCCGAAACTGCGCCAAACCAACCACCACCGGAGACTGGCTGGTTGGAAAAGTTGCAAGCCCTGCGGGGTGAGCGAGTACGGGTGCAGTATGTGCTGTCCATTGGCGCGGCGGCGCTGACGACTGCGCCGGAAGCGGTAACGGCGAAACTGGTGGAGGAAACGGCCGTGTTGGTTGTGGCGTATGAGGGGGATGAGGTACCGTGGACGGCCGTTGCCCGTGAACTGGCCCAGACGCTGCGACCTCACCAACCAGCCGGCGGGTTAGCCCTGGGCATCAAAGAGGTTTTGTCCGCGCCAACCTTCGCCGCCGCCGCCCAAATCTTGGCCGAACTGGGGTACGATGTGGCATAACGCTTTTAGGCGTTAACAGCGTCAAGATCGACAAAAAATCGTCGCTAAGCAGAAAATAATGAATCGTAAATAATGAATGGTGAAGTTGGCGGTCGGCGGTGGCGAATCCAGCTCGGCTGATTACCAGGTTCAAGGCACGATTGGGCAAACGGCCGCCGGTCCACCTATGGCTGACAGCGCCGATTTTCGGGTTGGCAGTGGCTATTGGTTTGGCGACATGAGAGCGGCACAGGTAACTCTTTACTTGCCGGTGATCAGGCGCTAGCCAGGTTGACCTGCTGTATAGACCTTCAGATAATGATTTTGGGTTTGTAGTAACCGCTTGAGCGGTCCCGCGCTGGACGACTAAAGTCGTTACTACAAACCAGACCCAAAATGTTTTGGGTGTGTTTCATTTACTTTACGAAAAGACGGAGACTGAGCTTTTCGAAGTCATAACCGTTGCCAGTATCGCCTCTGCCTTCAACAGGACTTCGGCGTGAGATCAGTCGAACGCTCAGGTGGCGGCTAGTCACTGATTTCAAGAGAATAAAACACACCCGAATGTTTATTATGGATGAGGTAGTTAAGTTTGTAGATGCGTTTAACCAAATACATAATGAAAGTTACCCATCATCTGATTAACTCCCAATGTAACCCAGTTTCAGGTTCATTAGGTAAAGAGTAGTTTAGACAATGTCTCAACCAAATAAGAAACAGTCAATATTTTTGCTTGGCAAATTAACACTGATGGATTATTTGTTAGTAGTTGCTGTGATTGCTTTATTTGCAGTGACTTTTCTTCTTGTTCCTGGCATGAAAGAGCTATGGAATACTCTGGAAACCACATTAGGGCCAGCTCCGCGAGTGGTACCGGCGCGATCAATTCAGACAACTCACAATGCTTCGTATTTATGGAACAAAGACGACTATATAGTTCCAAATGTCGAGAGCACCGGCAGCCTTTTTTTCTCCCCAGGTAATCAAATCCTTGTTTTTCCAGCAACAGATATTTCCACCAACACTTATACCCTGGAGGCTATTGATGTTATGAATGGCCAAACACTGTGGCAAACCAGTATAGCTCGTCCAAGTATGATACGGATCTACGAGGGAAAGTTTGTGGTATTGTCAGCAGTATGGCTGGATCAGGCACCCACCAAAAACAACCGTGAGTTGCCGTATTGTTCATTTGATCAACGCCGCTATTCGATTTCAACCTATGACATAAGTACAGGTCAAAATAGGTGGAGTTATGGTTATCGCGGCATGAACATTCCCAACCTGACTTTTGAGAACCAGAGCATGTATTTAGCAGGCACTGATCATCATGGAAAGTCCGGGCTATTGATAAACGTGGATATGAATACGGGTTTTATTATTGATCAACGATGTGCCAGAATTGGAGATGGCAACTCGCTTCCTAGTTTTCCAAAATTTAGCCAGGGTATCTATGGCACCACCTTTGAACCAACTTCCATTGAGGCTCAAGCAACCGAAGGTTGTGGTAAAGATAACCAGTATTGCTTTGTCACCGAAGGGAATCGTTTACACATCCTGAATGGGGGAGCAAAGGACTTTCTGGGATACATAGATTTTGGGGGTTCTCTATTGACTTCTCACTATATAGATATTTTGATTCTAAATAAGATCGGGGTCATTCACTTGGATGATAGCGACCAGCTTTTCGCCTTTCGCCTGCCGTAGGGTTTGCTTTATGAGAGCCTTAGATACAGAATCAGTTATGAACGAAAGGCTGGCTTAGAAAATGTCTCATCACCATAAAAAGAAACGGGAAATATTCTTATTGAGCAGGTTCAAAGCCCTGGATTGTTTGCTGTTTTTCGGGGCTATCACCTTGCTGGCGCTGCTTTTTTATCTTGTTCCCAAGATAGGTGACATACTCGATTCGCCGCGGCCAGCTCCTTTCAACACCCGTCCTGGGCCGGTTGCGCCGAGAACTATCCAGGCAACGCATCGTCTTTCCCTATTGTGGCAGAGAGAAGAATATGCTGTCCCTCGTGTAGCCAGTGCAGGCGATCTTTTTTTCGCAACAGGAGAGCAGACTCTGGTTTCTCCCATGTCCAATTTATCGGAGAGGGTCTATTACCTGGAAGCATTTGATATTGTCACAGGACAAACACAATGGCAAACCCCCATACCCCCCCCCGTCATTATTCATATCTATGATAACAAGATCTTTGTCTTGTCGGCGGCATGGTCAGGCCAGGCGCCTGCTAAAGATGGACAGGAACTGCCCTACTGTTCATTTTGGGAAAGGCAGCAATCTTTATCAGCTTACCATGTAAACACTGGTCAGGAGATTTGGCGTTACGGTTATCGCAGGGCCAATATATCCCGTATGTTTTTTATGGACCAAAGTGTGTACCTTAGAGGGAGTCATGACCATGGAGCACACCAGTTACTCATAAATGTAGACATCAATTCCGGCCTTATCATTAGTCAGCGGTGTAATGGGTCAAATCCTCCCCCCCCCAAGGAGCGATAGTGGGGGTACTTCCAGTTCTACCTATAATGTAACTTATGTTGAAAGCCAGGACTATGATTGTGACCGGCACAAACAGTTTTGTTTCGCTATAGAAGGGAACCGGCTGCATATCTTAACAGGAAGTTCAAAACAAACTGTGGCTTATATAGACTTTGAAGGCGCTGCTTTAGAGCCTGCGGATATAGATGTTGTCGTTCACAACAATATGGTCGTGGTACATCTGGATGACAGCGACCAGCTTTTTGCGTTTCGTCTGCCATAGGGGTTTGTCTACGCCAACTAAGTGTTAGACGTTTACTAAGTGAAGCAGGTACAGTGAATTGGGTAAGGTCAGCCAGACTCCCCTTCGAGGAAGGTCTAACCTTACCTGAGGTTGGTTTAAAGAAAAATGACACCTCCAAATGATGGTAAGCACTATCTTTGCAGTTTTTAAACTTAGGGCATGGTTCAAAAAGCGGAAGTTGTCCTTCACAAATTAGTCCGCGAATTGTCATTCCTTCGACAGACTCAGGACAGGTCTGAGCGGAGTCTTCGGCCCT